>CAVOMB010000092.1:0-31373 GCA_963696935.1 uncultured Thermoleophilia bacterium
ATGCGCGAGGTGAGGCCCGAGCCGAGTTGGTCCCTTCGCGCCGGGCGCACCACGACCACGCCGAGCTCCGCGGCAGCGTCTGCGAACTCGCACCCGACGTGACCCTTGTCACATGCGAGCACTTCGCGCTCGTCCCGCCGTAGATCGGCCAGCGTCAACGCTCGCGGGGTGCCACCGGAAGTGGCCCGCAGATGGAACCGGAAGCCCCGGTACCAGCACGAGTGGGCAGCGCAGTAGCCGGAGCCAGCGGCCTCGCCGAGGGACGAACACTTGGCCGTTTCACGGCTTCTCCTGCACTTCACCGGCGTCGAGTCGCAAAGTAGCATGTCGTCACACTGGCCCCGGGTCCGACCGGCGAAGTGAGCCGGGGGGCCACCCGATCCCTTCCGTGAGGTACCGCCGGCGCTTCCAGTAGACGGGCTGGCTGGGCAGGCCCGGGAAGCGCTGGACGAGCCACTTCCTCGCCACCGCCGGGAACTTGCGACCGCTGAGGATACCCATCATACGATCCCGTCCAGTTCCCCGCATCGTCTCCCTGTTCCCCGGTAAGGCGAAGCCAATCCTTCGTCACGAGAATGTAGCCTACAGCAATCGCAACACCAACGATGTACGTAGGACTCTGCAGAGCAACGTTCGATATTATACTGATGAATAACAAAAAGTACACTACCGCAAGATGACGCCTAATATCAAGTGGACCTCTGTGTGGAGGAAGACATGTTACCAAGAAGAACCATGCTATGAAACTACCGCCAACAAGACCCAATCTCATGTACTCCTGAGCAAATGAGTTATGAGTTCCTTGAAGTATGATTGCGTACCTTCCTCCAGCACTGGGGTCACGCCGGAACCCGAGTTCGTCGTACTTTCCAGTAACCACCTCCTTACCGAACCCAACACCAACTCCATATGACTCCGCCAGTGCAATCATGGCATCCCTAGACGTCGCTAGCCTGTAGCCCGTATTGGCATCCTGCTCGTAGACCCTGTCGACCACTCTCACAAGGCCACAGTATGCAACAAGCGCCACCAAGACGAGCGCAATGACTATACGCCTTCTCGGAGCCAGGTAGAGGAATAGAACGAGTACTAGCAGTGCTAGGAAGTTTTGATACTGTGGATGTGGTATGAAGTGTACGGCGGCGGCAACCATTACACCTACTGCCGTCAATGTCCATAAGCGCCTCGCTGACGCAAATCTCGTTCTTACGAGCAAGAGATAGGCAAGCGCAACCAACATCAGCAACCGAGCGTTCCCAAGCCCCCCTGTAGCAAAGGCCGCATAGGTTGTCACCATGCCGCTATGGGAGAATACGCCTTCAATCAGAGGGGCGATGCCGGCAGTGGTGATGAGAATGACGACGAAGAGGCGAAACGTATTGCGAGAGCTAGCGGCATAGGACCACAAAGATAGCGCAGCCAGAACCATGGGGTAGAACAGGATGACGTAGAAAGCTTGCCGGGGGATTTCGGCTGGTTGGTATTGCGTAGTCCAGGCGTCAGGCAGGGCGTCGAGATACGAGAAGGCTATGTAGACCAAGCCGACAAGAGTGAATCCGAAAAGCGGCGGCACGAAGGTGAGTCGAGCGGTGATCAAGACGTACAGTATGGTTACCGCCGCAAAGGCCCAAAATAGTCGCCCCCCGTTGTCGCGAATGATGGGCTGGAGCACCAGGAAGACCACCAAGCTCCCGACGTAGGCGTGGTGGATGACGTGGAGGTCGAGTCGCCTGCACGCCAATGCTGGATGCATACTAGGGGTCCGGGTGGTGGAAGCCCATGAGTAGCGCTCAAGGCTCATGACTGAGCGCCGCGAGAGGCCAGACAGACCAAGAGGGACTCAACCTCATACACGAATCGGTCCAGGCCAAACAGGGCCGCGGCCCGCGCCCTTGCGGCGTCACCTATACGTTCTCGCAGACACGCGTCCTCAACCAGCGCCGAAACGGCACTTGCGTAATCGTCGAGATTGTCGGGGGAAACCAAGAATCCACTGTCGCCATGGACGATCAATTCAGGGTGCGCCCCAGCACGGGCAAGAACAACCGGCAGTCCATGCTGCATGGCTTCGACATTCGCGTTCCCGAAGCCCTCTTGTACCGTCGGATTGACGTAGACGTCCACCAAATTCAAGAGCGTACGCACATCTCCTGTGGGCGCCTACTAGGCTGACGTAGTCCCGAACGCCGAGTTCATGGGCCCTTCTGCGGGCAGAGTCGTACTCAGGCCCATCCCCGACGATGATGAGGTATGCGTTGACTTGGAACCCGATTCGCAGAAGGCGCACCAAATCAACCAGCATAACCTGTCTTCTCAGCGGGATCATACGCCCCACGTTCCCGAGAACAACAGCGCCAACGGGGAAGCCGAACTCCTCTCTCATGGCATCCCTGTCCGAGGCCCCCATTCTGACTGACAAGTCAGGCCAACCATTAAGTATGACCCTCTGCTCACGCTCAACCAGGACCCGTTTGACGTAGCGTCCCGTCGCTCGAGAATTGACGATGGTTACATCCCGAAGGCCCGCTACCATTGAGTCCAGGAAGCGTACTGCTCTTGACTCGTTATAGAACGGACCATGTATGTACTGGACAACGGGAATACCGTAGGCACGAGCGACACATGTGCCGAAGAAGTCGGCTCGAGCAGAATGGCACACGACGATGTCGATGCTGAAGTCACGCAACACCCTAGCTATCTGGAGAGGCAAGCGTAGCGACCAGTTGCCTGCAATCTGACACGCTATCACCGGGCTCCCGTTGCCTACGATTTCGGCCGCGAGAGAATCGCCGCCATCGTTGTACGCGAGCACCACGTGTTCCACTCGCGGACGGTCACCGCGGGCTGCGAGAATGGGCAAGCTTGTTGGGCACCCCCCCGAAAGCGGGCAGGGCTTCGATGATATGCAGAACTCTTACCGTCTTCACAGTAGAAAGTATGACAGGCTGATCGCTATGCTGCGAGCTCGATTCCCGAGCCTAGGAGGACGATCCGTGTGTCAGTCGGTCGAGTGGAGAGAGTCATGCTGTGACCGCGCCGGTCGTCTCTGCGCCGTTGCGATCTTGGCCCGGGTCGCGCAGCTTGGCGCGCTGTGCGCTAGTCTGGTTTGTACTCATCCCGCCATCTCTCGAGCGCGACGAGCGGGTGCTCGGGGCTCCAGGACTCCTCGCAGTTGTGGCGCTCATCGAGGAGCCGATTGCGGAAGCTTCTCGCCATAGCCGTTCCGCTGGGACTCGCCCGGGGTTGTCAATGGCCATTCGGCTGTCTCCACTGGTGGCCGAGCGGAAGTCTCCACCCTCACTCGTCCTTGTTCTTCGGTGTCGTCCGTCTCGATCTCGCCTCCTTCATGCGGTAGGACTCGCCCTCGGTGACCACCACCGTGGCGTGGTGCAGCAGGCGGTCGAGCAGCGAGACGGCGGTCGTCTGCTCGGGCAGGAAGCGCCCCCAGTCCTCGAACGGCCAGTGGCTCGCGATCGCCAGGCTCCGGCGCTCGTAGGCGCCGGCCACCAGGCGGAAGAGCAGCTGCGTGCCGGTGGCGTCGAGCGGCGCGAAGCCGACCTCATCGACGATGACGAGCTCGCAGCGCAGCAGCGCCGCGATCTGCTTGCCGACCGAGTTGTCGGCGAGGCCGCGGTAGAGCAGCTCGACGAGCTCGGCGGCGGTCAGGTAGCGCACGCGGTGGCCGGCCGCGACGGCGGCGTGGCCGAGGGCGATGAGCAGGTGGCTCTTGCCGGTGCCGGCGGGACCGACGAGGCAGAGGTTCTCGGACGCGCGCACCCACTCCAGCGAGGCGAGGTAGTCATAGGTCGCCCGCGGCACCGAGCTTCTGGGTGAGCGCGAACTCCTCAAGATGCTTCTCGACCGGGAAGCCGGCGGCGCGCAGGCGACGCTCGGCGTTGGCCGCATCGCGAGCGGCGATCTCCGCCTCGATCAGCGTGCGCAGCAGCTCCTCCGGCGCCCAGCGCTGCAGCTTGGCCGCCTGCAGCACCTCGGGGGCGATCTCGCGCAGGCGCCTGAGCTTGAGGCGCTTCAGGGCCGCCTCGAGGTCGGCCGCAAGCGGCAGCGCCGCGGCGCTCACCGCGTCACCGCCAGAGCGTAGTCGCTGAGCGCGCGCGTCGGCACGGCGGGCAGCTCGATCGCCAGCGGTGCGCCGGCGGCCACCACCCCCGGCACGCCCTCGCCGGCGGCCAGGATCGAGGCCACCTCGGCGGCGGCGAAGCAGCGGAAGGCGAGCGCCCGCGCGAGCGCGGCGCAGGTGGCCGCAGGCCCCCAGGCGGCGGCCAGCTCGTTGATACGGGCGATCTCCCGGGCGAGCCGCGGCGTGCCGGCCGCGGCGGCGGCGAGAAGGAACGCCTCGGCCTCCGCTCCCAGGGCCAGGAACGCCCTCTCGGCCGCCGAGCGGGCGCGCGGGGCACGCACCGGCCCCGTGCGCGGGCCGCCGTAGTGCGCATCGCTGAGTGCGACCTCGCCGGGAGCGACCAGGCCGTGGCAGGCGACCGCGACGCCGTCGGCGAAGACGAGCAGCTGGCCGCCTTCGGCAAGCACGCGTACGCGGCGCCCGACGAGGCTCGCCGGCACCGAGTAGCGGGCGGAGCCGAAGCGCACGCAGGCGAGGCGGTCGACCGTGCGCTCGACGCCCGCGGAGAGCGCGGGGCGCAGGCTCGGCAGCGGCCGCAGCAGGTCGCGCTCGACGAGGAGACGCTCGGCGGGCACGGCGCAGATCTCCGAGTGGGTGCGTCCGTTGACCTCGTCGCACCAGGCGACCGCGGCCACGTTGGCCGCGCCTGCGTCTGCGAACGGTCCGCAGCCGATCGCCAGGTCGCTCTGCGCGTAGCCGACCAGGTTCTCGACGATGCCCTTCGACTCGGGGTCGCCCGCCTCGCAGAAGTCGGGTCGGAAGCCGTAGTGGGCGGCGAAGCGCAGGTACTCCGGGTGCGGCACGACGAGCCCGGCCACGGTGGTCGCCCGCAGGCACGCCATGCGGTCGGCGAGGACCACGGCGGGCACGCCGCCGAGCGTCTCGAAGCACTCGGCCAAGAGGCGCAGGGTGGTCGCGCGGCGCTGGTCGGTCGCGAAGCGCACGAAGCGCATGCGGCTCCAGGCGAGCACGCAGCAGAAGACCTCGAGGCCACCCTCCGTGCCCCAGTCGATGACCAGGTGCTCGCCGGGCTGGTGCACCCAGGGGCGGTAGATGCGGCGGCGCCTCTTCCAGGCCGCCTTGGCTTCGGCCACGGCGCGCCGTAGGTTGCGCGCTGAGCCCGCGTAGCCCGCGGACCGGGCCGCCGGCAGCAAACGCTTGGCGCTGATGCGCCCATCGGTCTTGCGCACGCGCTCCTCGATGAGCGCGCCGACGAGGTCGGTGTTACGCGCCCGCGGCGCCGCCGGCCGGCGTTCGAAGCGTCCCGCCGCCGCGCGTTCGACGACGCGGCGCACGGTCTTGTGGTTCACCCCGCACACGGCAGCCGCCCCGCGGTAGCTGCCGGTCTCGTGGTAGGCATCGACGATGTTCATGCACTCCTCCGCTCGCTTCACTCCTCGTCTCCCTCCGGCAGACGCCTCTCGGCTGATGCCGACAGGTTCGCCGTCGGGAGACTGAAGAGATCTCAGATCACGTGAGGAGTGGAGACTTCCGTGTGGCCACAGGCGGAGACTTTGTCATGGCCATGGACACGGGTCGACATGGTGGATATTGGTGCCTCGGGCTTTCGCGTCACCCGTGAGCTCGCAGGCGACGAATTCGGACCGTTGTTCTCAGCGGATCACCTGCGGCAACACGGGCCAGGAGCCGCGTGCGCTCGCCCTCGACGGTCGGGGAGGTGACCGAGGGCCCCGGTGCGAGGCCATGGCGCGTGTCACCGTCGAGGACGATCGCTGACATCTTGGAATGGGACACGGTGCGTATCGAGGGGGCGTCGACGCGGCACATATGCCAGGGTCTGGAGAGGAGGTGGCTCGCCGGTAGCCGCATCAAATACGTCTGGAATTGCAGGGCATACCGCGTCAGGCAGGACTCGCGGAGACCCGGATTCGACGCTCCTTCATCAAGGCATGAAGGTCTTGCGATACACTTGGGCACTCTACTGCTCGCCATTCGTCTTGGAGAGGGACAGATGGCTCACTGGGGTGCAGATGAGCCGCTTGGAGATGTCGAGTGATGCCCTTTGTCGAGGGTATCTGGAGCCGAATGATAAGGACGCGGTGGGCGCGCATGACTTGGCTAGATGACTATCGCTCGGACGTAGCGCGGTGCCAGAAGACCGGGCACTCTGCCGTCAGAGCCGTCCTTTCGAATCAGGGCCTGTGGGCTCTTCTTCACTATCGACTCGCGCACGCCTTGAGCGACAGCTCCTTGTCCCCAGCGCTCAAACGCCCCTTGCTGGCTGGCGCCATTGCCAGCAGGAGAGTCGTGGAGACTGTGACTCAGGCGAGGCTGCCGCACGAGGCCACAATCGGACCGGGTCTCCTGATGCCCCACCTAGGTGGCGTCGTCATGAATTCCGGGGTGATAGTCGGGGCCGGCTGCACCATTTACCGAGGTGTCACTCTTGGTGTTTCTGGCCAAGGCGAGCGACGAGGTGTTCCCGTCATCGACGACAACGTTGTGATCTATCCAAACGCGACCGTCGCTGGAAGGATACGCGTCGAGCGCAGGGCAATCATCGCGGCGAACTCCCTTGTTCTGAATGACGTGCCAAGAGGCTGTCTGGCTCGCGGAGTGCCGGCTGTCGTTCTTCCCGACACACGTCGTCGGGGAAGCGACGCACCCATCACAGATCGACAACGGCTCTCCCGATGAGTAAGTAGGTCAATGCTGTCCGCTGATTCATCTCCAACGTGGAGTCTCGCGAGTGCTGCCAGTAGAAGGCGTGAGCCCAGCTCGCGAGCGATGAGTTGCTGTGTTAACCCGAGCCTTGCATAGGGGTCCAACGAAGACGTCCAGCCAATCCCCGATTGGGATGCGCGCGCGGATGGCTCGTGGTTCCATCGGCGGCCTCGGCCTGAGGATAGCAGGGGTTGGGTTGAGACTTGGGGGTGGCGTCCTGTTGGCGAGGCTACTCGGAGCCGAAGGGTTCGGAGCATACGCCTGGTCACTCGCGGTAGTCGGCCTCCTACAGATTCCGACGCAGATGGGCCTTCCCTATCTCATTACGCGAGAGGTAGCAGTCCTGCATGCGAACGGTGAGATGGGCTTGCTGCGAGGACTCTTGGTGAGGGCGAACCAAGGGGTCACAATACTTGGGTTGTCAACGGCAGCCATCGCCTTTGTCACTGCCTGGATACTCATGGGCGGCACGGATTCCGCCCTTCTCTACCCCTTCTTGGCTGCCCTTCCTTTGGTGCCGATCGTCGGCCTCTCTTCACTTCGTCAAGGGGCCCTGGTGGGTCTTCGCCATGTGATCGCCGGGCAGTTGCCGGGGCAGTTCATCCAACCTGGAATCCTCGCGCTCGCCCTGCTCATTGGCTACCTCGTTCTTGGACCCGGTTTCCTCACCCCTTTGGAAGCGATTGCGCTGAACATCCTTGCAGCCGTCATAGTGTTCTTCATCGGCACCGTGTGGCTACTGCGCAAACTGCCGTCGGGCATTGCCCGGAGCGAACCGATCTACCGCACACGACAATGGCTGGCCATGTCCCTCCCATTTCTGGTGCTGGCTGGTGTGTATGTCATCAATGAACGCTTGGATGTAGTGATGCTGGGACTGCTTCGGAGCAGCGCGGACGCTGGGGTATATCAAGTGTGCCTAAGCGCAGGCGCCCTGGCAACACTCGGCTACACCGCAGCTAGCGTCACCACCGCCCCAGAAATCGCCCGCCTGTGGGAGCAGAAAGACCGAGCCGCTCTACAGAAGGCAGTCACAGGAGCCGCACGCTTCGGGCTCGCTACAGCAGTTCCGTTAGTCCTACTGTTCGCGACCAGCGGAGGATTTTTGCTCGCCGCCCTTTTTGGGGAGCAATTCAGGTCCGGTTGGCTCACTCTGATCCTTGTCAGCTTGGGGTATCTAGTCAGCGCGTTCTTCGGTGCGGTTTCCGTGATACTGAATATGACAGGGCACACGTGGCTTGCTCTTCGGGGCGTCGCCGTCGGAGTCATCACCGACCTCGTATTGAACTTGATCCTCATCCCCCCGCTGGGGATGGTGGGAGCGGGCATCGCCGCTCTCGTCTCCTATCTGATCTGGAACCTGATGCTCTTCGGCTATGTTGCGCGGGAAGTTGGTGTCTACAGTTGGGCTTTTGGAGGACGGAGGAACGACAGAACAGACGAGTAGAGGGCCTCCTGACCAAGGATGAGCCAAAGAGCAGACTGAACCGCCCCGGCTTTGTTGGAGGCTCCAACCCTTGAGAGGATGGAGCCATGGACAGACAGACGAGGTATCCCAAGGAAGTCAGGGAGCGAGCCGTGCGCTTGGTCTTCGAGCACGAGCGCGAGTACAACTCCCAGTGGGCGGCGATCACCTCGATCGCCACCAAGCTCGGCATGACCCCGGAGACGCTGCGCAAATGGGTGCGGCGCGCCGAGACCGACCAGGGCCTCCGGCCCGGCCTCACCAGCACCGAGCGTGAGCACATGAAGCAGCTCGAGCGCGAGAACCGCGAGCTGCGCCGTACCAACGAGATCCTCAAGGCGGCGGGGGTGAATTCAAGCGGTCGTCGCAACACCTCGACAGTGAGGAGTTGCGATGGGACCAGAACGGGCTCGACGCGGTGATCGTGCGCTGCGTCCTGCGATGCGTTCTCCGGGACGACCTCCGGGTTGGCGCCGAGAGCACCTGCGGGAGTTCTGGGCAGCGATCGCTCGCGGGCTTTCGAGCGAGGACGCGGCCGTCGCCGTCGGCCTCTCGCCGGCAGTCGGGGGGCGCTGGTTCCGTCAAGCTGGGGGCATGCGAACCAGCAGCCCCCATCCACCTTCCGGCCGCTACCTTTCCTTCACCGAGCGCGAGGAGATCGCCATCCTCACCGCGCGAGGCTTCGGGGTGCGCGAGATCGCCTCCCAGCTCGACCGCGCGCCGTCGACGATCTCGCGCGAGCTGCGGCGCAACGCGGCGACCCGCGGCGGCGGCTTCGCGTATCGGGCGACCACGGCGCAGTGGCACGCCGAGCGGCGCGCGCGGCGGCCCAAGCTCGCCAAGCTCACCGCGAACGACGCGCTGCGCGAGTACGTCGAGGAGCGCCTCGCCGGACTGGTCACGGCTCCCGACGGCACGACCATCAGCGGTCCCTCGGTCCCCTGGAGCGGACGCCGACACGGCCGCCGCAAGGAGCGGCGTTGGGCCAGCGCCTGGAGCCCCGAGCAGATCGCAAGCCGCCTGCGCGTGGACTCCCCCTATGAGGCGTCGCTGCGGGTCTCCCATGAGGCGCTCTACCAGGCGCTCTACGTGCAAGGGCGCGGCGCCCTGCGCCGCGACCTGAGCGCGTGCCTGCGCAGCGGGCGCGCGCTGCGCGTGCCGCGAGCGCGGACGCGGGCGCGCGGCAAGCGGTTCATCAGCCCGGAGGTCCTGATCGGCGAGCGGCCCGCCGCGGTCCGAGGACCGCGCCCTCCCCGGCCACGGGGAAGGCGACCTCATCCTCGGGCTGGGCAGCTCCGCCATCGGGACGCTGGTCGAGCGCACGACCCGGTTCACGATGCTCCTGCACCTTCCTCGCCTGAAGGGACACGGCGGTGCGCCGAGGACGAAGAACGGACCTGCGCTGGCCGGCCATGGCGCCGAGGCCGTGCGCGACGCCATCGCCAGGACCATCGGACAGCTGCCGGAGCAGCTGCGCAAGACGCTCACCTGGGACCAGGGGGCGGAGATGGCGCAGCATGCGCAGCTGCGGATCGACGCCGGGATCGCGATCTCCTTCTGCGATCCGCAGAGCCCCTGGCAGCGCGGCTCATGCGAGAACACCAACGGACTCCTGCGCCAGTACTTCCCGAAGGGCACGGACCTCTGCAGGCACAGCGAGAAGGAGCTCGCCGCGGTGGCCGCCACGCTCAACGGCAGGCCACGCAAGACCCTCGGTTGGAGGACTCCGGCAGAAGCACTCGATGAACTGCTACGCTCTGTTCAAGAAGGCAGTGTTGCGACGACCGCTTGAACCCGGCCAATACCTTGCCATTCGCTACACCGAGCGGCTCGAGGAGGCCGGCATCGAGACCTCGGTCGGGAGTCGCGGCGACGCCTACGATAACGCGCTCGCCGAGAGCATGATCGGCCTCTACAAGGCCGAGGTGATCCGCCATGAGGGGCCCTGGAAGGGGCTCGAGGAGGTCGAGTTCGCGACCCTTGGATGGGTCGACTGGTTCAACAACACGCGGCTGCTTGAGCCCATCGGCCACGTCCCACCGGCGGAGTTCGAGCAGACGTACTATGCTCACGCTGCTGCCACGGAAGCAGAGGAGCGACTCAAACAAGCGAGCCTCCACTGAACCCGGGGCGGTTCACCTGTGGCTCCGATCCGCGCATCTCAGAGTGACAGTCGTCGTTGCCAGCGCGGCGGTCGCCCGACCCAAGCAGTTGCCGCCATGACCAAGGGTGATCAGGTCACTGTACTTGACAGAAGCGTCCATCTCAGAAGAAATCGGGATCGTGCCAGTCTGTTGCGTTCGGTGGGCGTAGTCCGTCAACAATGCTCCGCAGCTTTCGATTTGGGCACCAAGAGAACATGGCGGACGCCACTCGAATCGGCAGCGGCCTACTTGGGATTAGGCGAGTAGCACCAAGACTCGCCAAGAGATCATACTGGCGATAGGCGGCCAGTATGAGATGCCCTTTGGCGCAGTCAATATGATCGAGTCGAAGGTACAGAGCATCACCGTGAAACAACTGGCCACCGTACGCGTGTCCCGGCTTCGCTCGATTCCGGAGATATGAGCGCCTGATGCCCCGCAGTTGGAATCCCGCCTCTCGCATGAAACAGTCAACATCTGTGAATAGTGGCTGTCCGTCGTACTGCTCGACGAATTCCACTTCCAGTTCCACAGCGAGGACGTTGTCGAGGAGGGCCCCCGCCCCACGCAGAACCTCGAGTTCAGTTCCCTGTGTGTCAACCTTCAGGACATCTGGCGGAAAGTCCGCGCAGACGGTGTCCATGCGATTCAGGCTAACAGACGAGGTGCCGACGACCTCAAGTTCCTTCCCATATGCGAACATATTGCACATCTCGGGGTTTGGACGAAGCAGGCTCGAGCATCCTGGATGTCGGCACAGATGCAGCACCGCTTGCTCACCATCCTCGGCCCCGAGAGCCGCCGGGAGGAACCGTATTGAGTAGGGCGATGCTGACGAATTGAGAGCTTCGCATTCTTGAGGATCCGGCTCGAACGCGACAACGTCAATCAGCTCGCGAAACGGCTTCCACCGCGGGTGGACTCCGCCCCGTGCGCCAACGTCAATCAGCCGAAGCTTCCCGTTCACAGTCTCTCCTTCGTGGAACGGAACCGGGCAGATCTGCCATCGATGTAATGCCCGTTCACGCCTTCGCGCTTCAAATCGATCTCCTCCTGCCCCACGCTCGACGCCCCTGGCTCTCCTCTACGTTGCTGGCTCAGCCATTGTATCGTCTGTCGACCGCGAGGCGGGCGGGGCGCCTACCCGGGAGCACCGTCGTCGCCGTAGACGCCGGCTTTGTCCCGTCGAGGTCGGCACCTCTGGTCGCTGATAGCTCATCCGCACTCGCTACCGGCCCCAGGGCCGCCGCTACAGCGCCGCGCTCCGGCTAGTGTCGCGTTCCGCAAGAGACCCGATTCACGCCGCCAGCGGCTTGCCGGTGGAGGTCCAGCGGAAGGGTCTGGCGCGCTCGGCCGAGTAGCCGCGGATGTACTCCATGATCTGCGCGACCAGCTCGGCCTTCGAGTGCCAGACCGCGTCCTTGAGTACGTCGCGGGCGAAGATGCCGAACCAGATCTCGACCTGGTTGAGCCAGGAGGCGTAGGTGGGCGTGAAGTGCAGGGTGAGGCGCCGCCGCCTGCCCGCCCAGGCGAGCACCTCGGCGTGCTTGTGCACGGAGAGGTTGTCGAGGATGACGTGCAGCTCGGTGCGCGGATGGGCGCGGTAGAGAGCCTTCAGGAAGCGCAGGAAGGTCTCGTGGTCGTGCTTCTCCACGCAGCGCCCCGAGACCTCGCCCGAGTGCAGCGCGAGGGCGGCCAAGAGGCAGGTGGTGCCGTGGCGCTTGTAGGTGGCGGTCAGACGTCGGTCGGAGCCGGCGCGCATCGGCAGCTCGGGTTGCGTGCGGTCGAGCGCCTGGATCTGGCTCTTCTCGTCGACGCAGACCACGAGCGCGTTCGTCGGCGGGTCGAGGTAGAGCCCGAGGATGGCCGCCTGCTTGGCCGCGAACTCGGGCTCGGGGCTGCGCCCGCACCAGTACTGCGTGCGGTGCGGCCGCAGCTCTGCCTCGCGCAGGATGCGGTGCACGGTGGTGGCCCCGAGGCCGCTCGCGCTGGCGAGGCGCCGGATGCTCCAGCGGCTCGTGCCGCCCGGGGGCTCGGAGGTCGCGAGCGCGATCACGGCGAGGCGCTCCTCGGCGCCGATCTGCAAGGGCCGACCGCTGCGTGGCCGGTCGACGAGGCCGTCGAGCCCCTCCTCAAGGTAGCGCCGCCGCCAGGCGGAGACGGCTTGGGGGCTCAGGCCGGTGGCGGCGCCGATCGCCACCACGCCCTCGCCGGCGGCGGAGAGCAGCACGACCTGCGCGCGCTGCCACAGGCGCCGCTCACCCCGGCGCGCTGCGGCCCAGGTGCGCAGCACGGCCTCGTCCTCGGCGCGCACCTCGAGACGGAATCGCTGACCCTTGGGCACGGCGCACCTCCTGATCGTGGTCGCTACGCGCACTCTATCATCTTACTTGTCGAACGCAGCACTGAGCCGCTGCCGCAGTTGGCGCCTGAGTCTCACGCGGAGTGCGGCAGCGAGACTCAGGCGCCAAGTCGATGTTTACGGCGTCACGATGAACGACGGCACACTGGAAGCCAGGACCGTCCACGAACCAGTACCTGCGACCGGCCGGTAGTAGACGCCGATTGTGTAGCCGATGCCGACTGGGACACTCAAGGTGTAGCTGCTGACGTAGTCGGTAATGGCGCCGTCGGCCGGAACGAGATGCCCGCCATTGGTGTAGGTCTTCCCGCCGCCGCGCGCCACGACGATGAACTCACCTGACGACACCGCTGACGACGTGGCCCAAGCGACGGGCACTGTGAAGCCCGCAGCGTAACTGCCGCCGGCCGGAGGCGCGGTGACGTTGATGCTGAGAGGGGCCGCGACGGTGAAGGACGGCGTACTGGAGGCCAGGACCGTCCACGAACCAGTACCTGCGACCGGCCGGTAGTAGACGCCGATTGTGTAGCCGCTGCCAACGGGAACGTTGAGCGTATAGCTACTCGTGTAGAAAAGGCTCAACACGTTAGCAGGGACGTAACGCCCGCCACTGGTGTAGGTCTTCCCGCCGGCGCGCGCCACGGTCAGGAACTCACCTGAGGCAACTACTGACGACACCGTCCAGGCGACAGGCACTGTGAAGCCTGGCGCGTAGGTGCCACCGGCTGCGGGTGCTGTCACGGTGATGCCGGTGAGCGGAATCGTCGCAACCGTGAACGATGGCGAACTGAAACTCAGCTCAGCCCAGGACCCGCTACCCGCGACCGGCCGGTAGTAGACGCCGATCGTGTAGTCGGTGCCGAGTGGGACATTGAGGGTGTAACTGCTGCTGTAATCGGTAACGGCGCCGTCCGCCGGGACGAGATGCCCGCCATTGGTGTAGGTCTTCCCGCCGCCGCGCGCCACGACGATGAACTCGCCTCTCGACACCGCTGACGACACGGTCCAGGCGACGGGCAGCGTGAAGCCCGGCTCGTAGCTGCCACCGGCAGGCGGGGCGGTGACCGTAATGCCCGGTATGTTCGTTTCGAACGTCGCCCTAATGGTGTGTGTCGCCTGCACGTTGTTGAACGTGTGCGTGCCTGACGTCACCGCCGCCGGGTTCGACGCGCCATCGACGAGCACGTCGAGGATGTGGTAGCCGGCGTTTGGAGTGATAGTGAACGCCTGACTGTCTCCCGCCGTCACCGTCTGCGCACCCAGCGGCGTGATCGTCCCGTTGGCGCCCGCACTCGACGTGATCGTGTAGTTGCTGACCGCGAACGTCGCTGCGATCGTATGGTTCGTTATCACGTCGTAGAACGTGTAGGACTTGGCAGTGACGGCGCCGGGGTCGGAGACGCCGTCGACCACCACGTCGACGATGTGATAGCCGTTGTTCGGCGTGATCGAGTAGTTCATGGTGCCGTTGACCGGCACCGTCTGTGCACCGTTCGGCGAGATGCTGCCGCCGGCGCCCGCACTGGACGTGATCGTCAATGCGGTCTGAGTGAACGACGCGGCGATCGTGTGGTTGGCCTGCACGTTCGTGAAGGTGTAGGTGCCCGTCGAGACGGCGGTCGGGTTGTTGGTGCCGTCCACGAGGACCTGGTTGATGCGATAGCCGGTGCTCGGAGTGATGGTGAACGCCTGGCTGCCGCCGGGACCCACCGCGACTGCACCGGTCGGCGTGATCGCGCCGCCGGTGCCCGCCGAGGCCGTGATGGTGAACTGCGGCCCGATGACGCGGGTGTTGGACAGCGAGGTCGCCGTCATCTGCGGGTAGGCGGTGTCGGCGACGTAGCCGACGGTGTTTTGCGCGACGACGCGGTAGTAGCGCGTCGTGGTCGCCGGGTCGAACCCGGACTGGTCGGTGTAGCTCCGCGTGCCATGCGTATTGGGCTGGCCCAGCGGCGACTCGATCGTGGTGAGGTCGGTCCAGTTGGCGCCCAGATCGTCGGAGCGCTGCACCACGAACGATGTCTCGGTGATGGAGCTGTCACTCCAAGTCAGGCTGGGCGTCTGGCTCGCGCCGGAACCGGTGAGCGTGTAGTCCAGCTGAGTGGGCGCCACCGGCGGGAGGACCAGTGACTGCGGCCGCATCATGTCCATCTCTTCGTGGCTCAGGATGTGGCAGTGCCAGACGTACTGCCAGCCGTAGTTGACCAGTTGGTTGACGATGGGATTGGTCGGCGTGCCGTCGGGGGCGATGCTGTTGAACAGGTTGGTCGACCCCGCCTGGTCCATCGGGTTCATGTTGCGGATTGAGTTCGTCACCTCGAACGGCACCTGAGGCACGATCGGCCGCAGGGCGACGATGGTGTCCTCGAGAGGACTCACCCGGACGGTGTCCTTCCAGCCCAGCTCCTCGGGCTCGGTCTCGATGATGATGCCGTCCCACGTCACCCTGTCGAGGACCTGCACGTCGTACAGGTGGAAGTGGACGGGGTGCGTGTCCACGCCGTTGTGGGTGATGCGCCAGATCTGCGTGCCGTCTTTCTCATCGGTCATCGGCGCGATCGTGATGTCGTTCACCACGTTGCCGTTGGCGTCGTACACGACGGCGTTCTTGGGCAGGTCGGTGCCGTTGATGATCTCCGTCACCGGGTTCACGAACGGGTAGAGCGTGACGTTCTGCAGGCCCGGCGTCGGCGGCTGCGCCTCCACGCCGAGGTTTGCCTGCATGCGCCCGAAGTCGTCGAAGGTGGTGGCGTTCATCTCGTCGTGGATGGCCTTCGGCCGCAGCGGCATGATGGTCTTGGTGGTCGGCTTGGCGAGCGTGTTGAAGCCGAACTGGAGCGTGTCGTTGACGCGCACGAACCCGTCGCAGATGTTGAAGTCGGGGTTCGCCGCGTTGGGCACCGGGTTGCAGTTGGTGCCGCCGGTGGCGAAGGCGGTGCCGTAGGCGGAGTTGTATGCCTTCTGGCCGACGATGATCGGGTGCTGGCCGGACTCGAACACGCCGGAGCCGTTGGCCTTGTGCGTGAAGGCGCTGCGCAGCTTGTTGAGGTTGAACGCAGGGGCGGGAGCCGCGGCCGCGATCTTGACCCGCATGATGGTGCGCGTGTTGGGCCCGTAGCCGGGCAGGATCGCCGGCGCGCCGGCCGGACTCTGGTCCGGGGCGCCGGTGTAGTAGTCGTAGGAGGGCACGCGCGCCGGGTAGGCGGCGGGCGCGTCGTTGTACATGATCAGCGTCTTGCCGGCGAACTTGGAGAAGTCGACGATCACGTCCGACCGCTCCGCCGGTGCGATCACCAGCGAGTGCTTGTCGACGTTGCCGACGTCGAACCGCGTCGGGTCGGTGATCCAGGTGGTCTCCTGCTGGCCGTCGACGACCGCCGGCGCGGGCAGGAACCCGCCCTCGCTGCCGATGACGATCCAGTCAGGGCCGTCGGTCGAGGCATTGTGCACCGGCGTCGGGAAGACGACGGGGTCGGTCTGGGCCTGCGCCAGCAGCTGAGGGTCGAGCGCGACCTCGCTGTCGGTGCCGGTGGACGGGTCGGCCACGTACCACTGGAAGTTGAAGAAGCGGTCGTTGGCCGCGTTCAGGAACCTGAAGCGGTAAGACTTCGGCTGCAGGGTGATCTCCGGATAGGCCACGCCGTTGACGGTCGGCGTGTCGTTGAACTGCTCCATGCCGTTCGAGATGTTCGGCGTGCCGGGGATCTTCTGCGGCTCGCAGAACGGGTCGGTGTCGTACTGCCACGTCGCCGGGTCGCCGAGCTTGCAGTCCGGGTCGTAGTACGGGTTGTCGATGGGTCCGTAGGTCGTGTCGGAGGCCGGTGGCCAGAACCACGGACCGTACATCCAGCGGCCGACCGAGCTCAGGCCGTTCGGGGAGTCGGGGTTCTGCGCCGGCATGTACACGTGCTGGTACCAGAAGTCGCCGTAGTCGCCCCAGCGTGACTTGTCCCACGTCGGGTCTTGGCCGTAGCTGGTGATCTTGGTGGGGTCGTTCGGGTCGTTGTGCTGGTCGTACAGCTGGCTGTCCTGCGGGACGAAGGTGCGGTCCTGGACGATGAGCGGGATCTGGTCGGCGGGGATGGTGCCGCTGCTGATCAGGTTCTTCTCGGTGTTGTCGCTGATGATGTAGCCGGCGGCCTCACCCGCATACACGTTGAGGCGCGTGATGCCCCAGGCGTGGTCGTGGTAGAACATCAGCCGCGCGCTCTGCTGGTTGGTGTAGTAGAAGGTCATGACGCCGTCGTCGGGGTCGTTGCCCACCGGCATGTCGGGCACGTACCGCACGTCCACACCCTGCGGCCACGGGGTGTCCTCGTTGGCCGGCGTGATCCACTGGTGCGGCGTACCGTCGCTGATCCACGGGCTGATGCCGCCGTGGAGGTGGAGGGTCGCCCGGTTGTCCTTGAAGCAGTCAGGCGACTTGGGGGACTCGGTGCAGATGGGATTACGCACTTTGTCCAGCACCGAGTTGTCGTTGGCGGGGTCAGGCAGGCCCATGGGGCCCATGCCCGAGCCCATGAGGGTGCTGTCGACGGGGATGAACAGGTCGCCCTCGGCGTCCGTGGGCAGCAGGTTGCGGAAGACGACGCGGACCGGCTTGTCCTTGGTCGCACCGACGACCGGGCCGAGCCACTGCGGGGTGGTGACGCCGTAGGCCTGCTGGCCGTCGATCATGATCGGCACCTTGGTGCCGTCGCGGAGTTCGTTCTCCAGCAGAACGTGCTGGCTGACGCCCGGATGGGCGGCCAGCCAGGAGGGTGACTCCAGCTGCACGTAGGCACGGACCAGCGTCGCAGGCAGGTCGGTGTTGAACTTGGTGCGGTACTGGAGCAGGCCGATCTCGTACTCATCGGCCTTCACGGGGCCGTCGGGGCCGGTGTAGACCTTCTGCTCCGGGACGCCGAGGGGGAGGTACTTGTCCGTAGCGCCCGTCGGGCAACCGGCGGGGCTGGAGGGGTCACAGAGCAAGGGCAGCTCGTCCTGGAACTTCTTGATGCCGCCGCCGGTGACGTAGCCGGTGCCGGCGGTCGTGACGTCGATGCTGGTGACGGAGCCGGCGTCGACCGTAGCGTCGGCGGTCGCGCCCGAGCCGTTGCCGGTCGCGTCGGTGATGGTCACCGTCGGGGGCGAGGTGTAGCCCGCGCCGAAGGTCTCCAGCGTCACGCTGGAGACCTTGATGGTGCACACGGCCGTAGCGCCCGCGCCGGCGTTTGCCACCGGGTCCATCAGGGTGCCGTCGCGGACGACCATGCCGGGAGCGTTCAGGTAGCCGGAACCGGGGTTGTCGATGACGATGGCCGTGATGGCGCCGTTGCCGTCCTTGTCCGCGTGCGCCGTGGCCTGTGTGCCGTTGGGGTCGTCCGGCAAGTCGAACTCGACAGTGGGGAACTGGTAGCCGGTGCCGGGGTTCTGAAGGGTCACGGCGTCGACGCTGCCGTAGGCCGTTGCCGTAGCGTCCGTGGTGGCGCCGCCGCCGGAGATGGCGACCGTGGGGCTCTTGTAGCCGGCGCCGGGCGCCGTGACCGTCACGGCCGTGATGACGCCGCTGCTGGTGATGGTCGCGCTGGCGCCGGCGCCGGTGCCCGCACCGGCGATGGCCACCGTGGCGTTCGTGTACCCGTTGCCCGGATTGTCGACGGTTATCCCGGTGACGGCGCCGTTGCCGCCGACCGTGGCCGTGGCCGTGGCGCCCGTGCCGTCACCGTTGATGGTGACGGTCGCGTCGGGCAAGGTCAGCGGGCTGAGGGCCCAGTTGGGCCAGGGGCCGTAGTAGTGCGGGACTTTGGTCTCGTCTGTGGGCGAACTGGGTGCCGCCTGGCCCTCACTCAGCTTGACCATGAAGAGCGTGCCGAGTAACGCCACCGCTATGAACACGAGAATGCTGGCCCTCGCCAGCGACATGTGCCGTGCGACCTTCGCAGCCATCAGATCCCCTTCCGCAGCGCTGTCTACCTCAACGCGTTGTCCCGGCGGTCCCGCTTTGCGCTCCCCGGACCGCCGATGATGCCCTGTCCGGATGGCCCCGAGGCCGCCGCCACGCAGACGGTCGGCCCCAAAGGGACCATTCCGGGTCAATCATGACCGGTTTCGTCGAGAGTTGAACACGGTTGTTAGGCCTGTCATTACCTAGACGAAAGGCATAACCCGACGCCGTCAGCCCCGCGATCCCCTGAGCACGGTGCCGTCGGCCATCTCGAGATGGCGCGTCCCGAAGGGGATGAGGTCCCGCGCGTGCGTGACCATCATGATCGTCAGACCCTGCTGGTGGACGCGGCTGAAGAGCTCCATGATCTCCGCCTCGGTCTCCTCGTCCAGGTCGCTGCTCGGCTCGTCGGCGAGCAGCAGCTCGGGGCGGTTGACCAGCGCACGGGCGATGACCACGCGCTGCTGCTGGCCCGCGGAGAGCTCGCGCGGCAGCGCGTCGGCACGGTCGCCGAGGCCGACCAGGTCGAGCAGCTCCCGCGCGCGGTCGGCCGCGTCCGGGTGCTCCGTCTGGCTGAACTCGAGCGGGAGAGTGACGTTCTGCGCGAGCGAGAGTCCGGGCATCAGGCTCGGGAACTGGAAGACGAAGCCCATCGTGCGGTTGCGCAGGCTGCTGCGCTCCGCGTCGCTGATGCCCCACAGGTCGACGCCGTCCACGACGACGTTGCCGCTCGTCGGCGTGGCGAGCCCCGAAGCCAGGTTCAGGAGCGTGGTCTTGCCGCAACCAGACCGCCCGGTGATGACGAGGAACTCGCCGCTCTCGATGTCCAGGTCCACATCGCGCAGGGCGGCGAACGCGCCCTTTTCGCCGTAGACCTTGCCGACCCGGCGCAGAGAGACCGCAGTCATCGCGTCACTCCCTCATCGCCACGGCCGGCTCCTGCCTGGAGGCCCTCAGCGCCGGCACGAAGGCGGCCGCGGCGGCCACGGCGAGCGCCACCAGCAGGCCGACGATCACGAGAAGGACGAGGCTGAGCACCGACGGCAGCAGGATGGTGAACCCGAGCGCCGACACGAGCAGGTCGTGGAAGAAGAAGATCACGACCGCCGCGAGCACCACGCCGGCGACCCCGCCGGCGAGCGCCAGGATGCCCGCCTCGGTCATGTACGCGAGCAACACGTAGCGCTGCGTCGCGCCCAGCGCCCTGAGCACGCCGATCTGGCGGCTGCGCTCGTTGACCGACATCCAGAAGATGACCGCCATGAGCGTCAGCGAAAGCACCACGGTGAGCAGGACGATCACGATCAGCGTGCGCAGCACGCCGGAGATCTGATCGCCGTAGGAGCTGAACATCTGCACCGACGGCACTGCCTGTACCTCGGGCACGGCCTTGCCGATCGCCTCGGCCACGGCCGTACGGTCGGCTCCCTCGTCCGCCTTGACCATCACCGACGATGCGGTGTCGGAGAGGACGGGGAGCGCCATCTTGGCCTCAGTCTGCGACACCTGCTGCATGGCGAACGCCGTGGGGAAGGTCATGAACAGCGTCTGGTCGAGGTTGGTGCCGGTCCTCTCCAGGTTGCCGACCAGGTCGAAGTCGTACCCGTACAGCTTGAGCTTGTCCTTGCCGTCGGGGAGGAACACGTCCGCGCCTCCCACCGCCTGGCCCACCTGGAGGTCGTAGCCGAGCTTTTCCTTGAGCCACGGCTCGATGGTGAAGTCGGTGGTCGGGTCGAACGCGAACATGAACATGGAGGAGACGGCGCAGCAGGAGGAGTTGGCCATCGACGTGAGATAGAGCTGCGGCGAGGCCTGCGCCACTCCCGGCACGGCCCTCACCCTGTCCACGACGGCGCGAGGCATGTAGGTGTTGGTCGCGTTGCCGAGGAGCAGCGCGCCCTCCACGCCGGTGACGGACCCGCGCGGCACCACCACGACGTCGGCGCCGAGACGCTGGCGTGCGAGGCGCAGGCTCTCCTGGCCACCGCGCGAGATGACCACGGTGGTCAGCACCATGGCGGCGACCAGCAGCGCGCAGCCACCCACGAGCCAGCTGCGCAGCGGGTTGCTGGAGATGCCCGAGCGGGCGAGTCCGAACAGGCCTGAGGTCCTCAGAGCGAAGTCCCTCTCACGCCGCGTCGGCGGCGGCGGAGCCGCCGGCCGGACGCCGCATCTCGCCGAGGACCAGGACGGCGACGCCGAGCGCCGCGGTGATGCCGCCGGCGACGAGCAGGGTGGGCTTCATCTCGGTGTTGCACACCATCGCGGTGTTGGCGCACGTGCCCACCAGCTGGGTCGGGATGACGATGGTGAGCACGCCGAGCAGCACCGTGAGGATGCCGATGACGCGGATGGTCTCTTTGCGCCGCGCGAAGAACAGCAGGATGCCGAGGGCGATGAGCGGCACCCCGGCGATGATCTCGGCCCGCGCCGACCAGAAGCACTTCATCATCCGGTACGGGACGCTGGTCGACTCGGCGGCCGACGTACTCGCGGCGCCCATGCTCGCGTACTCGACGGCTCCGGTGACGCCGGACTGCATGTCGATCGTCGCCGGGTGCGAGTTGCCGTACTCGCAGTTGGTGAACTGCGGCACGACGACGATCACCAGTCCCATGACTATGATGAGGACGGCGAGAACCTTCACAAGACCCCCCTGGACGGCGTGTGGGATGCGGCGTCCCCGCGCCCCGTCTGTCTCGGATTGTATGCTAGCGTTTTTTGAGCGCATCCAACATCAAAGCGTCGACGCGCACGTCGAGTTGTGGGGAGGACGACTTGCACGGACACCGAGCGGCGAGGCTGACGGCCGCGCTGGCCGCGCTGGCCGCCACGACCGTGACGGCCGCGGCGCTGGCCGCCTGCGGGGGCAACGGCGGCGGCGGACCGCAGGGCGGCGTCGCGCCTCGCGGCGCGTCGGCCGTGGACGCGGCCGTCACCAACGGGGCCACGACCTTCCAGATGCGCGACGTCGTGGCCCTCATGGCCGACGCCCCGTCGGACGAGGAGCGCTTCGCCGCGGCCTCGCTGGCGGCCCAGAAGGACGCGGGCAAGAAGGCGCCCCGTCCGCGCCTCGACCCCGGGGCGACCCCGGACTACTACGGCGTCGCCAACTGGGCGCAGAGCCCACGCGTCCGCAAGTTCGTGGACGAGCTGCCCGGCGTCGGCCCCGCCGGCGCGAACGGGCTCGGGCAGTACATCCCGGTCGCGGCGCCCGACACGGTCACGTACCCCGGGTCGGACTACTACGAGCTGGCCGTCCGGGAGTACTCGGAGAAGCTCCACAGCGACCTGCCGCCGACGCGGCTCAGAGGCTACGTGCAACTCAACCGGGGTACGGACGCCGGCGGCAGGAACACGGTGCGGCCGGCGGCCATCCAGTACTTCGGGCCGCTCATCAAGGCACGTCGCGGCCGGCCCGTGCGCATCAAGTTCGTCAATCAGCTCCCGGCCGTCAGCGCCGGCGAGCTGTTCCTCCCGGTGGACACGACCACGACCGGCGCGGGGACGGGCCCTGAGGGTGGCGACGACGTCTACCCGACCGATCGGGCTTCTCTCCACCTGCACGGCGGGCTGACCCCCTGGATCAGCGGCGGCTCGCAGTACCGGTGGGTGTCGCCGGCGGGCGAGAAGAGCCCCTACCGCTCCGGTCCCTCGCTGGTGGACGTGCCGGACATGTGGTTCGACGCCCGGGGGGCGCCGGTGAGCGCAGGCACGCCGGGCGCCATCAACGACCCGGGGCCGGATGCGACCACGCTGTACCTGCCCAACGCCCAGAGCGCCCGCTTCCTCTATCTGCACGACGACACCTACGGCCTGACGCGGCTCAGCGTCTACGCCGGGGAAGCGGCGCCCTACGTGATCGGCGACAAGGTGGAGGACGAGCTCGTCGAGGGCAACGCCGACAAGCCCACGGGCGGCCGCGCCGTCGCCATGCCGGTGCGAGCCGGCACCGTCCCGGCGGCGGAGCTGCCGCTGATCATCGAGGACAAGACGTTCGTCCCGGCGGCGCGGCAGCTGCGCGCCACCGACCCGACCTGGGACATCCCCCTGTGGGGGGGCCTGGGCTCCCTTTGGTATCCGCACGTGTACATGCCCAACCAGAACGGGATGCGCGAGCAGGGCCGGGTGAACGACCAGCCCACCATCAACGCCAAGGGGCGCTGGGACTACCTGCCGTGGTACTGGACCGGCTACGAGGGCACCGTGAACGGCCCCGTGGACAACCCGCTTTACGGCAGCGTGCCCTCGCAGCCCGAGAAGAACCCGGGGACGCCGCACCTCTCGACGGTCCCGAACGCCTTCCACGACACCATGCTGGTCAACGGCGCCGCGTACCCGTACGTCAAGGTCCGGCGCCGCGCCTACCGGCTGCGGATCCTCAACGCCTGCGGCGACCGCCAGCTCAACCTGCAGCTGTACTACGCACGGTCCAACGCCGCCGCCGTGACGGCGCCGGACGGCTCGCCCGAGCTGCAGACGGACTCGGGCGAGGTGACCATGCTGCCGGCGCAGCCCTCCATGAGCGGGGGCTGGCCGGCGCGGTGGCCCACCGACACGCGCGTCGGCGGCGTGCCGGACCCCCGCGTCGCCGGACCGGCGATGATCCAGATCGGCAACGACGGCGGGCTCCTGCCGCAGACCGTGACGCACAAGCCGACCCCGGTGGGCCTCGAGGTGCGCAACCCCACCGAGCAGGAGTCGTCGATGGGCGAGTACCCCACCGTCATCGCCGTCACCACCAAAGCGCTCTACCTCGCCCCCGGCGAGCGTGCGGACGTGATCGTGGACTTCTCCAAGGTCCCGGCAGGCTCCAGGCTGCTGCTCTACAACGACGCGCCGGCGCCGGCGCCCAACGGGGACAGCCGCGCCGACTACTACACCGGCGACAGGGACCAGACCGTCATCGGCGGGGCGCCGGCCACCCAGGCGGGCTACGGCCCCAACACGCGCACCATCATGCAGTTCCAGGTCGAGGGGCCCGCCGGCCCGGCGTTCGACCTCCGGCGGCTCAACAAGGTCCTGCCGGCCGCCTACGCGGCTTCGCAGGATCCCGTGCTGGTGCCGACCTCGAGCTACGCCCGCGCCTACGGCGCTGCCCTGGCCAAGGAGGACGGCGGCCAGGGCGCGGCGGCCCCGGAGGTTCCCACCATCGAGAAGGGCGCGCTGACCTTCACGCCGCTCGGTCGTGGCTACCGCCTGACGCTTCCGGCCCAGGGCAAGATGGTCAGCGACCTCTTCGACCCGCTGTACGGCCGCAAGACCGCGGCGCTGGGTGTCGATGCGCCGCTCTCGGCCAACGGGGTCAGGACGGCGGTGCCCTACTCCGCCGTCGACCCGGCGACCGAGTTCTTCTCGCTGGCCGCGGCTCCGGCCGCGCCGGAGCTCGGCGACTCCACACAGATCTGGCGCATCAACCACGACGGCACCGTCTCGCACGCCGTGACGTTCGAGGGGTTCGACGTGCAGGTCGTGGAGCGCGAGCGGCGTGACGGCAAGGCGCGCGCCCCCGACCCGGGCGAGCTGGGGTGGAAGGACACCGTGCGGGTGGACCCGCTCGAGTCGGTGACGATAGCGGCGCGGCCCGTGGCGGTCGCGGCGCCGTTCGCGCTGCCCGCCGTCGAGCGCCCTCTGGACATCACCATCCCGCTGGGCGAGGCGGGCACGTTCACCCAGCTGGACTCGCTCACGGCCAAGGCGCTCCAGCCAGCGATCGTGAACGAGACCGCGGACTTCAGCTTCGAGGCGCGGTGGGGCATCCACCTCATGGGCGGAGAAGAGAGTCACGCCGCGCGGCCCATCGTGCTGCAGGGGACCACCACGGCGCCGACGGGGCTGACGGCTGCCGCCGGAGGAGGAGCCGGCGTGGAGCTCACGTGGACCGCGCCGCTCTTCCCGCCGCCGGTCGTCGGCTGGGTCGTGCAGCGGGCGACGGACGAGGAGTTCGCGCACGGCGTACGCACGACGACGATCGCCGGCGCCAAGACGGCGTACACCGACGCCGGCGCGGCGGCCGGGGTGACGTACTACTACCGCGTGCGCAGCACGGCCGCCGCCGGCTGGTCGCCGTGGTCGGCGCCGGCCGAGGTGACTGAGTGAACCTGCCGGAAGTGCTCATGGGCGTCGCGGCGGGCATCGGCATCCTCGCAGCGCTCACGCACGGCCTGGTCGGCTTCGCCCGGCGGCCGCGCGACCCGGCGCGCATCGCCTTCGCCGTCGCCTCCGCGGCGGCGGCCGCGGGCGCGCTGTCGGTGCTGTCGCTCTACGACATCGCGGACATCGACCTGCACGTCACGGTCATGAAGTGGGCGTTCTTCCCGGCGACCGTGATCTGGACTCTGGCCATCGTCTGGTTCGCGGCCTTCTTCGCCGGCGTGCGCTCGCGGTGGTTCCTGTACGCGCTGTCCGCCGGCTTCGCCTTCACGCTGGTCGTCAACGCGGTGCTGCCGCGCGGCATCCTCCACCAGCAGAAGGGCGGGCTGATGGAGATGGACGCCCTCGGCGGCTCGGTCATGGTCATGACGCAGTCGCAGCCTCACGTGCTGCAGAACGTGACGGACGCGCTGACCCTGGTCGCCTTCGCCTTCCTCTGCTACGCCGTGTACCGCGTCTTCCGCCGCTCGTCGCAGACGCGAGCCTGGTCTCTCGGACTCATGACGGGCCTGCTGGCCGTGGCGACCATGTTCGACGCGATCATCGAGCACCGTGTGGTCGTCACCTTCAACAACCTCTACCTCTCGCAGGTGAGCTTCGCGGTGGTGATCATCGCCGTCAGCCTGGGGCTGCGCGGCGAGTCGCTCAGAGTCGAACGCGAGCTGAAGCTCTACCAGACACACATGGACGAGCTGGTGGAGGCGCGCGTCCGGGAGCTGGATGAGGCCCACGCGCTCCTCGCCGTGGAGGAGCGGGAGCGCGGCGCCACGGAGGACGTGCTGCGCCGCCGGGTCGAGGAGCTCAACACGCTGCAGCGCATAGCGGAGATCTTCAGGGGGCAGGCGACCCTGGAGCAGGCGCTGGACGAGGTCACCGGCTCCGCGGCGAGCCTGTTCCGCGCGCGCTACGCGCGCGTGACGCTCCTGCCGAGCGACGATCCAGCCCTCAAGACGGCCGCCACGCTCCTGGACGATGAGGTCTCCGCCGCCGCGCTGGACGCAGGCGCCATGATCGCGGCCCCGGCGGACGCGTGGCCGGGTCTGAGCGACGAGGCGCGGCGCACGGCCACGGACGACGGCCTGGGTGTGATCCTCGCGCATCCCCTCGTCGCGACGGCGGAGCCCATCGGGGTGCTCGTCATCGCGCGCGAGGCCCGCGAAGACTCGTTCACGGACGAGGAGAGCAGGCTCGCCCGGACCATCGGCGACGCGCTGGCGGCCGTGATCGAGATCGACCGCCTCCACCGGCAGGAGACGCAGCAAGCCCTGGCCGAAGAACGCCAGGCGCTGGCCCGCGACCTGCACGACGCCGTCACCCAGAGCATCTACAGCGCCACGCTGATCGCGGAGGCCTTACCGGCGGTGTACGAGCGCGACGCCGACGAGGGGCGGCGCAACCTAGAGCGGCTGCGCCGCCTGGTGCGAGCGGCGCTGGCCGAGATGCGCACGCTGCTCTTCGAGCTCCGGCCGGCCGCGCTGCAGACCGCGCCGCTCGAGGTCCTCGTCGAGCGGCTCGGAGACGCCCTCTCGGGGCAGACGGACGTCTCCGTCGACATCCGCGTCGCCGAGGACCTCGACCTGTCTCCAGACGTCAAGGTGGTGTTCTACCGCGTGACGCAGGAGGCCTTCAGCAACATCGCCAAGCACGCGCGCGCCTCCGCCGTGAGCGCGCGCGTCGAGGCCGCCGGCGACGCGGTGACCCTGACCGTCGACGACGACGGCCGCGGGTTCGACCCCGCGGCGGCGCCCGAAGGCATGGGCCTGCACATCATGGCGGAGCGGCTCGCCGGCGTCGGCGCGGAGTTCTCCGTGCGCAGCGCACCGGGATTGGGGACCACGGTGACGGCGGTCTGGCGCCGCACTGCTTCGGTCCGGCCCCCCCTGGAGAGAATGGGAGCGTGACCGCCGAACGCGACATCAGGGTGATGATCGTGGACGACCACCAGATGGTCCGCGAGGGCCTCAAGGTGCTGCTGTCCACCGTTGGGGACATCCTTGTCGTGAGTGAGGCGGCCGACGGCCGGGACGCGGTGGAGGAGTGCCGGCGGATCGGGCCCGACGTGGTCCTCATGGACGTGATGATGCCCGTGATGGACGGAGCCGCCGCGACCGCGGAGATCATCGCCACGTGCCCCGGCACCCGCGTCATCGCGCTCACCAGCTTCGTCGACCCGGAGTACGTCCAGCGGGCCCTGGACGCGGGAGCCATCAGCTACGTGCTCAAGGACGCGCGCCCCGAGGCGCTCACCCGGGCCATCCACGACGCCGTTGAGGGCCGGGGGACCATCGACAGCAGCGCGATGAAGGCGCTGTTCGAGCGCCGGCAGGACGAAGAGGTCGGCGAGGACCTCACGACCCGCGAGCGCGAGGTGCTGGCTCTGGTGGCCGACGGGCTCAGCAACAAGGAGATCGCCCAGCGGCTCACGCTCAGCGTCGGGACGGTGCGCCTGCACGTGAGCAACATCCTCGCCAAGCTCGGTGCGCCCAACCGCACCACCGCCGCGGCCATCGCCATGAAGCACGGCCTGGACGGCGGCCACCCGGCCTGACCGCTCCCGCGACGCACACCGGGTGCCTGTCGCCACCCGGTGACTATGCCTCTTGTCCAGTCGCGGATACGACGAACGCCCGTGGTGGGCGCCTCCGGCATCGTCCATGATGACGAGAGCGGACCGAGACGCCGGCATCCGGGATCTGGGGGAGGGGAATGCGCGTCCTGCTTGCTACAGACAGCCCCGACCTCGGGCATGCTCTCTCACTCTTCCTGCGCGAGCGCAGTATCCAGGTGCTGGACGTGACGGCCGACGCCGACGATCTGGTGCGGTGGGCCGCCGCCGGGCGTCCCGACGCGGTGCTCCTCGACTGGCGCCTGGGCGAGGCCGTCTCCAGACGCATCGTGGACGACCTCATGAGCTGCGCCGACCCGACACCGGTGATCGTCCTCAGCACCACGGAGCAGCGTGACCGCGCGCGCGCGTGCGGCGCGGCCGGCCACGCGTGCCTGGGCGACCACCCGGACGCGCTGCTCGCAGTGCTGAACGAGATAGGCGGGAGCGGCCGCGACGAGATCCGCGACTGAGGCTCCCGGCGCCGCGGCTCAGACCGGCGTCGCCTCGAGAGCCGGCTCGCGGGTGGCGGGGAGCTCCAATGCGACCACGGTCCGGCCCGGCCGCGTGGCCAGCAGCACCCGCTCGCATAGCTGCAGCATGATGGTGAAGCCCATGCCGAGGCTCGCCGCGGTCGAGAACCCGGGCACGAGCGTGGCCCGGGGCAGCGTGCGGAAGTCGATCCCCGGGCCCCCGTCGGTGATGGCGATCTGCAGGCTGCCGTCGCGCGAGAACGCCTGGAACGTGCCCCCGCCGGCGTGCTTGATCGCGTTGTCCAGCGCCTCCCCGACGGTGCTCAGCAGGTCGGTGTGCCGGATCCGCCCGGGAAAGCGCTCCTCGGCGGCGGCCAGGATAGTCCGCCGTGCGTCGGCGAGATCCGCGGGCACGGAGAAGGCGACCGGGTCGAGGACCGGGGTCCCCAGCTCGTCCCGCAACTCCGCGTCCGTCAGCAGGATGAGCTTGCCGCCGGTCACGGCGTCGAGGACGTCGACGTAGGCGTGCCGGATGGATTCCTCCTGTCGGCGCAGCGCCTCTTCGGCCCTGCGCAGTTCCGTCACGTCGGTGGCGGAGAGCACCCACAGGTCGCCGCCCACCGGGTACACCGAAAGCAGCTCGTAGGTGTCGTGTGTGTGCAGGCACACCTCCGAGCGCACCGAACGGCCGGAGGCGACCGCTGAGGCGACGGCGTCGAAGTAGGCCCGGAGCCGCTCGTCGTCCGGGTCCACCTCGCTCAAGCGGTGCCCGGCGAGCTCGTCGCGCTGCACGCCGGTGCGCTCCGTCTGGATGGGGTTGAGGTCGACGATGACGACGTCCTCGACCTCCCCGCCCCTCGCGTGCTCCGCGCGGAACATGATGAGACCCTCGGTGGCGTTGTCGAACAGCCGCCGGTACCGCTCCTCGCTCTCCTTGAGCGCGGCGTGCTTGCGCTCACGCTCGAGCGCGCCCAGGCCCATCTCGCCGAGCATGCCGACGAAGTCGTTGAGGAACCCGAGAGTAGTCTGCAGCCGGGTGTGCGAGATGACCGGCACCCTGTCGAGCGCCTCGAGATACGCGGTCTCGTCGAACCCCAGACGCCGCGCCCGCTCCGCGAACTCGTCACGGTCGACCCTGTCGTCGTCGAAGAAGAACTGCCCCGTGTACACGTTGGCCACGTGCTCGCCGGCGATCACCAGCGGGAAGACGACGTCCCACAGCCCGTTGCGGCAGCGGTAGGCATAGTGCTCGGACGCGTCCAGTCCCTCGACCAGACGCCGGTTGATGCTCAGATCGCTCTCCAGGCAGGCCTGCAGCGTCTCCGCGTGCTCGCGGTGGAAGCGCGTGCAGATGTCCTGCCAGCCGGTGGCGATGAGGACGTTGCCGGAGAGGTCGAGGACGGCGAGCGTGACGTCGAGAGCTTCGGACAGACCGTCGCAAAGACGCTGGACGCGGTCCAGGTCGATCAGACTTGCCAAGTCGTACCCACTGGCCCCCATGGGGCGCCCCCCCTCACGGTGTCCGTGTCGCCGGCCTCCCCGCAGCCGTCGCGGACACCTTCTCCTCCATCGTGGTTACCCCTGTTGAGTTTCGTGCGAACGTGTTGAGGTCCTGCCGGGAACGCCACATGAAGAGGTCAGATGCCGTCCTCCATCTGCACCCGGCCGCTCGCGACCGCCTCCCGCAGCGCCTCGTAGTCCAGCTTGTTCTGCTCCGCGTAGGCCTCGGCGAAGTCCGCGACGGCCCGGTCGAACACGTCGCCGGTGCCCAGAGAGGAGGCGATGGCAATGCGGTCGTCGGACCGCCCCCGTTAACTGCGAACGGCCCGCCGATGGCGGGCCGTCAGACGAGATCCCCTGCGCTCAGTGAGCGACGAGGTGGATGACAAGCGCGAGCACCGCGAACAATCCCACGATGCTTGCCAGATACAGACGCTCGGCCAACATTTCGCTCGCCCCTCCTGATACACGGTGCACTTGCGCCTGCTTCGAGTGTACCCCTGAAGGATGGCATTATCTCATCCTTTCGGTTGATTCCTCACCCATCCGCAGGAGGGGCTCCGGAACGCTCGGATCTTGGACGAGGCGTTCAACCGTAGCCTCGACCTGCCGATAGGTGCCGGCGGATTCGGCGGCGCCGTGGTGGGGACGTGGCTGGGCTGGAAGCTGTCGCAGTGGATCGAGTCGTAGGGCGCTGAGCGCCCGCGACCTCCCACCTGTTCGTCACGGAGATGGCGAAGGAAGCGCGCTGAGCTGCTGCTGGGCCTGCTGGCCCGATGAGGAGGTCGGATCCAGGGAGATCGCCTTCTGGTAGGCCACCCGGGCGCCGGCATAGGCCGTCCTGGCGGCCTTGGCGTTGCCGGCCGTGTCGGCCTGGCTCGCCTTCTCCGCGAGGTAGTTGCCCTTGTTGAACCACGCCGTCTGGAACTCCGGAGACTTCGCGATGACCTTGTCGATCTGCTCGAGAGCCGCGGCGATCTTGCCGGAGTAGAACAGCGACGTGGCGAGGTCGGTGCCCACGGACGGGTCGTCGGCCTTCTGCTTCCAGGCGGCGGCGTAGACCTTGGACGCAGCCCGGAAGTACTCGGCGCCTTGCGCGTACTGCGTGGCCTGGAACTTCGCGGAGCCCTGGTCGTACAGGCCGTTGGCGCGCTGCACGAGCTCCGAGTAGCTGCCGCTGGTGTCGGCGGCGACCTGCTGCAGCGAGGCGGCGCCCGGGCTTGCGGCGCTCCCGGAGTCGCCGCCGCCGCGACCGGCCGCGTAGAACGCGACGACCACAGCGGCGACCGCCACGACGGCGATGATCGCGCCCCAGGCGACGAGCGGCGACACGCGGCCGGCCGGCTTGGGCGGGGCCGCGTTCTTGCCCTTCGTCCCGGCCGGCTGCTGCCGGCGCTGCTGCCGGGTGCCGGCGCTCTTGCCACGAGTACCCGTGCCGCGGCCGCCTCCGGTCGTGACCGCAGCCGCCTCGACGCCCTCTTCAGGGTCGACGCCCCGCGCGCGGCTGCGCGCGGCGCCTCCCCGCGTGGGCTCGCCGCACTCCGGGCAGAACTTGGCGCCTTCCGGGATCTCGGCGCCGCAGGCGGAGCACACCGGCGGGCCGGCGAGACCCTTCAGATTGGTCCCGCACTCGGGACAGAACTTGGCGTCGCCGGCGTCGGCACCGCATGCGGGGCAGTACATCCGCTGATCACCTCGGGGTCGGTCGTCGGACGGCCGGTGCGCACGCGCCGGCCGTCACGCTCGTTCAGTACCGACCGAGTATAGGGAAAAGCGGACAAGCTTCTACCGGAACGGCGAGGTTGGAGTCACGCTCTCGGACCAACACGACCCGCCGACGACAGCATGAAGGGGACCCAAGATGCCCGACGGCAAGCGCGAAGACGACATCGTCACAGCAACACCAACTCAACCAAGCAAGG
>CAVOMB010000093.1:0-15929 GCA_963696935.1 uncultured Thermoleophilia bacterium
CGTGGTGCCCGTGCCTGGGTCGAAGTGCAGCGTCACCTGCTCGACCGCCTCACCGGCCTCGAGGATCTCGACCTGACGCGGGATCTCGGCCTCCAGCGCCTGCTGCAGGTGGCGGAAGCTGTTCATGTTCTTGAGCTCGGTGCGCACGCCGAGAGAGCCGCTGCCCGTCGGCCTGATGCTGACGTTCGCGTCCCAGCGGATCTGCCCCTCCTCCATGTTGCACTCGCTGACGCCCAGCTCGACGACCAGATTGCGGAGCTGCTGGAGGAACTCCCGCGCCGCCTCCGGCGACGGGATGTCCGGCTCGGTGACGATCTCGATGAGCGGCGTGCCGCCGCGGTTGAAGTCGACCATGGAGTAGTCCGACCCGGCGATACGCCCGGTGTCGCCGCCGGCGTGGATGAGCTTGGCGGCGTCCTCCTCCATGTGCACGCGGTTGATGCGGCAGCGGAGCAGCTCGCCGTCCACCCAATACTCGAACGAGCCGCCGGTCGCCAGCGGCGCGTCGAACTGGCTGATCTGGTACGCCTTGGGCAGGTCCGGATAAAAGTAGTTCTTGCGGTGGAAGATGTTGCACGGCTGCACGGTGCAGTCGAGCGCCAGCGCGATGCGCGCGGCGTACTCGACGGCGCGCCTGTTCACCACGGGCAGCGCGCCGGGATGCGCCAGGCACACCGGGCAGGTGTGGAGGTTGGGCTCATCGCCCTTGGTGACGGCGCAGCCACAGAACATCTTGGTCTGCGTGTCGAGCTCGACGTGCATCTCGAGGCCGATGACGGGCTCCCACGCGCGCGACGGGCTGTTCATGACTGCGCGTCCTCCGGGCGGTGGGTAATGTCGCCCGGCGTCCTACCCTCGGCCTCCGGCGGCGCGCCCGGATCGGTGAACTGCGGCGCCGTGTCGAAGCCCACGGCGCCCTCGATGGCGTGGGCGGCCTCCAGCATGCGGTTTTCGCTGAAGGCCGGGCCGATGAGCTGGAAGCCCACCGGGAGGCCGTCGCTCAGGCCGCACGGGATGCTGATCGCCGGCAGGCCGGCGAGGTTGGCCGGGATCGTGCAGATGTCGCACACGTACATGGCCAGCGGGTCGGCAGTACGCGACCCGGCCTTGAAGGCGACGGTGGGCGTCGTGGGCGACGCGATGAGGTCGACCTCCGCGAACGCCGTGTCGAAGTCGCGGCGGACCATGGTGCGCACGCGCTGCGCGCGCCCGTAGTAGGCGTCGTAGTACCCGGCGGAGAGCGCGTAAGTGCCGATCATGATGCGCCGCTTGACCTCCGGGCCGAACCCCTCGCCGCGCGTGCGCTCGTAGAGGTCGGTGAGGTCCCAGGGGTCGGCGCAGCGGAATCCGTAGCGGACCCCGTCGAAGCGGGCCAGGTTCGCGGAGGCCTCGGCCGGCGCGATGATGTAGTACGCCGGCAGCGCGTACTCGGTGTGCGGCAGGCTGATCTCCACGCAGGTACCGCCGAGTTCCTCGATGTGCGCGAGGGTCTGGTCGAAGCGCGCGCGTACCCCCGGCTCGATGCCGGCGGCCAGGTACTCTGTCGGCACGCCCACGCGCAGGCCGTCGAGCCTCTCGGCGGACGGCAGGGCGATAGGCTCGGGCATCTCGACGCTGGTGGCATCCCGCGGGTCGCGGCCCACCAGGTGCTGCAGCAGGAGCGCGCAGTCGTACACGGACCGCGTGAGCGGGCCGATCTGATCCAGGGAGCTGGCGAACGCGACGAGCCCGTAGCGGCTCACCGCGCCGTAGGTGGGCTTCATGCCGACGATGCCGCAGAGCGCCGCCGGCTGGCGGATGGAGCCGCCGGTGTCGCTGCCCAGCGCCCAGAGCGCCTCGCCGGCGGCCACGGCGGCGGCTGAGCCGCCGCTGCTGCCGCCGGGCACCGTGCTCAGGTCCCACGGGTTGGCGGTGACCTGGTAGGCCGAGTTCTCGGTGCTGGAGCCCATGGCGAACTCGTCGAGGTTGGTCTTGCCCAGCATGACCACATGGTCCTCCCACACCTGCCGCACGGCCGTGGCCGTGTAGACGGGCTGGTAGTTCGCGAGGATCTTCGAGGCGCACGTGGTGGTGACGCCCTCGGTGACCATGTTGTCCTTGATGGCGATGGGCAGGCCGGCCAGCGGCCCCCGCATCGCCTGCATCTCGCGGTCGACCTTGGTGGAGTACTTGGCGGCGTTGTCCGGCGTGACCAGGATGAAGGCCTTGACCTTGTGCTCGACGGCGGCGATCTGGTCCAGGTACACCTTGGTGAGCTCGGCAGAGGAGACCTCGCCGTCGACGAGCTGCCGCTTGGCTTCGCGGGCGGTGAGGCGCAGGGGATCGAGTCCGGTCACGTCAGCTCATCCTCGGCACGCGGAAGCAGTCGTCGCTCACGGCCGGCGCGTTGCGCAGGGCCTCCTCGCGCGGCAAGCTGGGCTGCTCCTTATCCTCGCGCGTGACATTGACGACGTCGAGGACGTGCGCGGTGGGCGGCACCCCGTCCAGATCCAGCTCACTCATCTTGTCGATGTGAGCGAGGATCTTGGCGAGCTCGCCGGTCATGCGGGACGACTCGTCCGGCTCGAGACGGAGACGGGCGAGGCGCGCGACGTAACGGACGTCGTCTTCGGAGATCATGTCGCGTTCCTCCTGCTGGGCCGCCAAAGCGGGACGGATATCCTACTCCAGCCTCAGGGGGGCCACAAGAAAGGGGGCCCGCCGGCGACGAGCGCCTGCGGGCCCCCTGACGCACGTGCATCGACTAGACGACGGGCCTCACCGTCGAGGCTTGCAGGCCCTTGTCGCCCTGGGTGACCTCGAACTCGACTTGCTGACCCTGGACCAGCGTCTTGTAGCCGTCCATGGTGATCTCGGAGTAGTGCACGAACAGGTCGTCACCGTCTTCCCGCTCGATGAACCCGTACCCCTTCTCGTTGCTGAACCACTTCACGGTACCCTGCGCCAAAGCCCAAGCCTCCTACTTGCCGCCTTGTGCCGGCTCAAGAGCCGGGCGAGACCCCCCATGCGGTCCCGTCACAAGCACACGGCGAGCGTACAACACGGTTTGGGACGTGTAAATGACCGCTTGGTGACAATGCCGGAGCGTCGCGAGAGCCCGGCTCCGGACGATGGCGTTCAGTCGCCGGAGCCGGGCAGGAGCGCGGCGCGCAGCAGGCTCTCCCAGAGCTCGAACAGCGGCTCCAACTGCACCCCGTCCGGGTCGAGGAGCTTCTGCACGGCGAGGCCGTCGGTCATGGCCACCATCAGCGAGGCGAACGCGCGCAGGCGCGCTTCGTCCACAACGGTGGCGCCACCGAGGCCCTCCACGTAGAGGTCGCGGTACCACTCGTAGAGCGCCGCGACCCGCTCGCGCAACTCGTCGTCGAGCACCACGTGCGGCAGGATCGCGAAGAAGTCGCGGAAGGCGGCGCGGTCGCCCACCAGGCGGCGGTCGCCGGCGATGAGGCCGTGCACGCGCTCATCGCCGCCGACCGCCGCCTGCGTCTCGGCGACGGCGCTCAGGCTCTGGTCGTGGCTCAGCGAGTCGACCACGGCCGCGATGAACGCCGCTTTGCTCCCGAAGTAGTAGCGCACCGAGTCGCGGTACGCGCCGGCCTCGGCGGCCACCGCCTCGATGGTGAGCGCTTCGTAGCCGCCGCGCGCCAGCAGGCGCCGCGCGGCGGCGACCAGCTTGCGCGCCGTCGGCGAGAGCTGTGCGGTCGGGTCTTCTCTGGTCAGTTGCTGCTCGTCCATGACGTCCTTGTGTCGCACACCTTACCACCCACCACCGCGCGCCCAGCCGGCGGGCCGCAGGGCCTTGACGGGCATGCGAGGCGGCGTTGCGCACCGTCCGCCGGAGCTGTACATTGGTGGTGGTCGCTCGGCTGTACGACCGAACTCTACTGCAAATCAGGGGATTCTGCAGCGGACAGCGTGAGACTGGGGGAACGAATGCAGGACGCAGTGAAGCAAGAGGCGTTGCGAGAATCGCGTAAGGCGCTCGACCTGATGGCGAAATCCGCGCTCAGCGTGGAGGAGCAGCAGGAGGTGGTCGAGGACTGCGTCACCAACTTCGACCGCTACGTCAACCCCGGGATCCTCGAGTACCGCAAGTCGGTGTCCACCGACTACACGGCCGTGGAGTGGTCGGACGAGGGCTCCATCTACCGCGACATCCACGGCAAGGAGTACATCGACTGCCTGGGCGGGTTCGGCATCTATATGCTGGGCCACCGGCACCCCACCGTGGTCAAGGCGGTACGCGATCAGCTTGAACACCAGGCGCTACACTCGCAGGAACTGCTCGACCCCATGCGCGGGCACCTCGCCCACCTGCTGGCCACGGTGACGCCCGGCGACCTGCAGTACTCGTTCTTCTGCAACTCGGGCACCGAGGCCAACGAGGGCGCCATGAAGCTGGCCAAGCTCTACGCCTGGCGCCGCAAGAAGGACCACACCAAGGGCATCATCAGCACCACCAAGGCCTTCCACGGCAAGTCGATCGGCAGCCTGAGCGTGAGCGGCAAGGCCGAGTTCCGCGAGCCCTTCCACCCCCTCGTCCCCGGCGTGCGCTTCGTCCCGTACGGCGACGCCGACGCGCTGGACAAGGAGCTCGCCATCTGCGACGCGGTCGGCTTCGACATCGCGGCCTTCATCGTCGAGCCCATCCAGGGAGAGGCCGGCGCCATCGTGCCGCCGGACGACTACCTCCCCAAGGTCCGCGAGGTCTGCGACAAGTGGAAGATCCTCATGATCGCCGACGAGGTGCAGACCGGCATGGGCCGCACCGGCAAGCTCTGGGGCCTGGACAACTGGGACGTAGCGCCGGACATCATGACCATGGGCAAGGCGCTCGGCGGCGCGGTCATCCCCATCGGGAACTTCATCGCCACCCCCGAGGTCTTCGAGCCGTTCTTCGAGAACCCGTACATCCACTCCACGACCTTCGGCGGCAACCCCATGGCCACGTCCGCCGCCATCGGCGCCCTGCACGCCACGCTCGAGGAGGACATCCCCGGCCAGGCCGCCCGCAAGGGCGCCTACCTCAAGGGCAAGCTCGAGGAGATGGCGGTCGCCTATCCGGACCTCTTCGAGGAGATCCGCGGCATGGGCGTCATCATCGGCATGCAGTTCAAGGACTCCGACATCGGCTACGCCGTCAGCCAGGGTCTCTTCTCGCGCGGGGTGCTCATCGGCGGCACGCTGTTCAACTCGCTCACGCTGCGCATGCAGCCGCCGGCGGTGATCTCCTACGAGGAGATGGACCAGGTGCTGGAGCGCCTGGACGAGACGCTCGCCGAGGTGCGCCGGCTCGCCGAGCAGGGCGAGCACGCCGGCGTCCAGTGACGACCGGCTGATCCGCGCGTACGCGACGAGGGCCGGGATGCTCGCGCATCCCGGCCCTCGTCGTCTTCGCAGCTGAGGGCGGCTCCGGCAACGGCCGGCCGCCCCCCGCGGATCACCAGTCGGAGAATCCGGTGTTGTACCAGATCTTCTTGGTGCCCTTCTTGGCGCGCTTCTCCCACTTCTTCGTCTTCGGCTCACGGTCGATGCGCGAGCGGACCTCGTCGGCCTTGTTCTTGATCTTGGCCTTCTGCTCGTCGTTCAGCGCGTTGACGCCGTCGACGTGGTCCTTCACGCGGTCGAGGTTCGTGGTCGCCGTGTACCAGAAGCCCCAGTCGTCGGCGAGACGCCGGGCGACGTAGCCCTCGTTGACCTTCTTCGTGTCGTCCTCACCGAAATCGGCCACGGTAAAGAGGTACTCGATGTCCTTGAGGTCCTTGTCGTTGATCTCCCAGATCTGCAGCTTCTGCAGCAGGATGTCGGCGAGCGAGACACTCCAGGGATCGAGCTCGAGACGGCCGTCGTAGTTGATCTCGTGGCAGTAATCGAGCTTGTCGAAGAAGATGTCGATCATGGGGACCTTGCCGCCGAAGTAGATCTGGCGGGTCTGGCCGGTCATCGCCATCGTCTGCATGTCGTTCTCGTAGCCGATGGACTCCATGAACTTGGGCATGCCCTTGCGACCCTTGCCGTAGACGGCGAAGTCGATGTCCGTGAAGTACCGGTCCCCGAGCCGCTCGAGCTTGGCGTAGAGGTCCACCTGGTCGGGGAAGTAGTAGTGGAGCGCGAGGGGGCCCATGACGCGCATGATGATACCCACCTGCTGCGCCGCTTCCGCGATGCGCTTGCCCTCGTCGAGGAAGACCTCAGGCTTGGGATAGCGGTCGAGCGGGATGTCCTTCGGCAGGATGAACTGTCCCATATGTGTCTATCGCCCCCTCCGGGATCGGCGTCGAGAATCGAGAAGAATCATGAGTCTACGCTCGGCTCACCCGGAGGTGAAGACGTAGTCCTTGATCTTCTTCTTGTCCAGCATGATGATGACGCCCTTGAGGATGCCCTCGGAGTACTCGCTGCCGGGGTTGATGAGCAGCGTACGGCCGGCCTTCTGCGCCCCACGCGACTCGTGGATGTGGCCGTGCAGGCCGAGGAGCGGCTGGTTCTCCTCGATCACGCGCTTGGCGCCGATGCTGCCGGCGTGGATCTTCTCGTCGGCGGCCATCGTGAGGTTCTCGTCCAGCTTGGGGCAGAGGTCGAGCGAGTAGCCATACGGCGGCACGTGGAAGTTGTAGATCGCCGTCTCCTGGTTCTTGACCTTGCTGGTGAGCTCGCGGAGCTTCTTCTCCAGGTCTTCCTCGCTCATCTCGCGCGGGGTCTGCCACGGAGTGGGGTTGGAGTCCGACGAGGTGACCATCTCATGATGGTCGATCTCGACCACGCGCGCGTCGCACGGGTGCACGAGCTTGGCGTTGTCGATCATGTCGTCGATGACGAACCAGTCGTCGTTGCCCGGCGCCATGTACATCTGGTACGGCTTGCCCTCGAGACGCTCGTCGGCGAGGTCGAGCCACTCCTGGACGCGCTGGAACACGAGGCTCTTGAACAGCGCGTCGATCTTTGCCGGGTCGCCGCGCGTCTCGTCGAACTCGGCGCGGGTCTGGTGCACCCAGTAGTAGCCGGCGTTCTCGACGATCTTCTTGATCTCCGCGAGCTGCTCTTGACCGTTGATCTCGCGGTACTGGCCCATAAGGGTGCATTCCCACTGATCCCCGCCCTTGTCGACGAGCGGCACGAGGACCTTACCTGTGAGGTCACCGAGGAGGACGGCAACGTCGGCGCCATAGATCGGGAGGGCGTTCAGGAACTTTCGGTAGCACACGTTCGAGCCGTGGACGTCGGTGACGAAAAAGAGTTTGATCATCTACACTCTCCAAAGGCCAGTGAGGGGGTGAGGGCGAGTGCCCTCACCCCCTCAAAGTACTCAAAGATCACTCGGGCGGCAACTCCCCGTAGGTCATCGACACGTCGACGCCCACGCTCTTGCTGCGCTGCTTCCAGACGAAATACCAGATGATGCCCGCGATCCACGTCACGGCGATGAGGATCGCGGTGTCCGTGGTGAAGCCCTCGAGGCGCTTGCTCGGATCCGGGAGGAAGAAGAAGAAGTACGCCAGGATGCCGAGGTAGATCAGGTCGACGATGGCGCCGATGGTGATCACCGGGATGCCGGCGAGCTTCCAGGTCTTGTACGGCGAGGCCTCCCACACGCCCCTGGCACGCTTGACGTAGGGGAAGAGCAGGGCCGCGATGGCCGTGACACCGAACACCGAGAAGATCTCGAGCGCGGTCACGGCGAGGCCTTGCATCGCTTCGTTCTGCCAGAAGACGTACACGGCGATCATGATCTGGCCGAGGATGAAGCACAGGACGTGGTTCTTGACGGGGCTCGCGAAGCGCGGGTTGATGTCCGTGAACCACTTCGGGCCCATGCGGTCCATGCCCCAGGCGAAGATGATGCGCGGGAACGCCAGGTAGCTGAGCGCGACCCACCACAGGTCGAACGCGAGGAACGACAGTACCGAGATGAACATGATGATCTTGTTGGTGGTGACCATGCCGAGGATGCCGAGGAAGTTGGTGCTCCACGGCACGGTGTAGGCGCCGCCAAGGTCGCTGCCGGCGTTGTCCACGAACTGCGTCGCCGAGAAGAAGTCGAACTTGACCAGGCCGTACAGCGCAATCGCGGCCCACAACATGAACACGCCGGGGACGATAATCGCAAAGAGGTTCGACAGGATGATGGTCTTGTCGGGACGCTTGACCTCGCCGGCGATGAAGGTGATGCAGTAGCTGTAGGCGAAGAGCCACGAGCCGGCGACCATCACGCCGAAGGTGTCGAACCAGTTCCAGGTCGTCGGCATCGCGCCGCCGGCCTCTTCACCGGCGGCCTTGAGGAAGCCGGCATAGTCGATCGAACCGTACTGGGCGGCCGTGGCGTTCCAGCTCTCCACGAACCCGGTCTGGCCGAGCTTGAGCGCGTAGTAGCTGATGGCGGCGAGCAGAACCGCGCAGCCGCCGATGCCGAAGACCATGACGACCTTCTGGATGCGCGCAAACCACTTGATGCCGAACACCACGAACAGGAAGGCGATGACGTTGGCCACCGTGGCGATGACGAAGCTGCCCCACGTGTAGCTGAGGCTGCCGAAGAACTGCTCGGTCTCCGGGTTGTAGAGCCACGTCCAGCCCATGAACTGCGACATCATGACCATGCCTGGGTCGGCCATCCAGGGCGCCAGCACGTAGATCCACATGATCCACACGAAGGCGTTACCGAACGACTCACCGATACCCACGATGGGGTGGATGATGCGCGAGTTGTAGATGTACTCGCCGCCGGAGCGCGGCATGGATCCGCCGAGGACGCCCCAGACGATCGGGAAGCCGATACCGGCGAGGACCATTGAGATGATGGTCGCCCAGATGAGGTTGCCCCCAAGGTAGACGCCGACGCCGAGGCTGGTCATGACCCAGATGGACGGAGTGAGTCCCTGGTTCATGAACCCGACGCCGAAGGCGTCCCACATGGAGAGGCCGCGGACGAGGCCGCTGGCTTTGCGGGCAAAGGCTAGTTCTTCAGCCAATGTTCCCCCCTTGCTTCACTGTGCTGCCGGCCAGACCCCTACGCCGGCAAACGCGATTGACGGTACCTAAGGGACACGCTGGAATGCCGCTCAGTCGACCGCCCTCCCTTCGTCAGCGGCTTCCCCGGGTACGTGCCACTGATAGACGTCCTTGAGCTTCCACGGCACCATCGCGAGCTTGGTGCGCGTGACTCCAGGGACCTTGCCGATCACTTCATTGACGAACCGGAGAAGCTCCTCCGTGTCGCGGGCGTACACCTGGACGCTGAGGTCACCCTCGCCGACCGAGCCCGCCACGTAGCTCACGGTGGGGAACTCGACCAGTTGCGCGGCGACGTCCTGCAGCTTCCCGGCGGCGACGTCGATGAGCACGTCGCCGATGACGGGGAACCCCACGGCCTGAGGCATGACGATGGCGCTCACCCGGATGACGCCCGTGCGCGTGAGGCGCTCGATGCGGTACCGCACGGCGCGCTCCGACACGTGCCCGATGCGGCGCGTGATCTCGGCGGACGAGGTTCGGCCGTCTTCTATGAGAAGGGACACGATCTGGCGATCGATCGCGTCGAGAGTGAATGGCACTCTGACCCCCCTGGTCCAGTCCATTCCTGAGGCTATTTCGATACCTCGCGTCGGAAAATGTCAAGGACTGTGAATGCCTCGTAGGATTCGGCAATCCAGGAATCTTGCGGACCCGCGTCCTCCGGACTATTCAGTCGGATAGCTCACCTTATCCGCACAGCCGACCCGAGGACAAGGGCCGGGGCGGCTCGGCCGCCCGGCGACGCGGCCAACCATACTGCACCGGCCGCGGCCTGCGACAAGGGTTGTCCGACCTGCCTCGCAGAAAGGGCCGGGGCCGGGAAGACGCAGCGGCGTCCCCGGCCCCGGCCCTCGCGCGCGAGCCGCCGTCAGGTGTGCTGCGCGTGGACGGCGGCTTCGATCTCCAGGGGACCGCTGACGACCTTGACGGCGTCGAACTTACAAGCCGCACGGCAGGCGTCGCAACGGATGCAGAGCGCCTGGTCGATGACGTGCGGCTGCTTCTTCTCGCCCGTGGCGGCGTCGACCGGGCACTTTTTGGCGCAGAGCATGCAGCCTGTGCAGGCGTCCGGGTCGATGGTGTAGGCGATGAGCGCCTCGCAGGCGAGCGCCGGGCAGCGGTGGTCGAAGATGTGCGCCTCGTACTCGTCGCGGAAGTAGCGGATGGTGGTGAGCACCGGGTTGGGCGCGGTCTGGCCGAGGCCGCAGAGGCTGGTCTTTTTGATGTTGACCGCCATGCTCTCCAGGCGCTCGATGTCGCCCTCTTCCCCATCGCCGGCGGTGATGCGCTCGAGGATCTCGAGCATGCGCTTGGTGCCGAGGCGGCAGGGGACGCACTTGCCGCAGCTCTCGTTCTGCGTGAACTGCAGGAAGTACTTGGCGAGGTCGACCATGCAGGTGGTGTCGTCGGCCACGACCATACCGCCGGAGCCGATGATGGCGCCGGTGGCGGCCAGCGACTCGTAGTCGACCGGCGTGTCGAGCAGGTGCGCCGGCACGCAGCCGCCGGAGGGGCCGCCCATCTGCACGGCCTTGAACTTCTTGCCGTCCTTGATGCCGCCGCCCACGTCGAAGATGACGTGGCGGAGCGTCGAGCCCATCGGCACCTCGACGAGGCCGCCGTTGACGACCTTGCCGGCCAGGGTGAAGACCTTGGTGCCCTTGCAGGTCTCGGTGCCGAAGGCCGCGTAGGCCTCCGCCCCGTTGGCGACGATCCAGGGGACGTTGGCCCAGGTCTCGACGTTGTTGATGTTGGTCGGCTTGCCCCACAGGCCGCTGACCGCCGGGAACGGCGGGCGCGTGCGCGGCATGCCGCGCTTGCCCTCGATGGAGGCGATCAGCGCCGTCTCCTCGCCGCAGACGAAGGCGCCGGCGCCCTCCTTGATCTTGAGGTGGAAGCTGAAGCCGCTGCCGAGCACGTCCTCGCCCAGCAGGCCACGCTCCTCGGCTGCGCGATGGCCATGCGCAGGCGCTTGACCGCCAGCGGGTACTCGGCGCGCACGTAGATGTAGCCCTCGTGCGCGCCGATCGCGTAGCCGCCGATGATCATGCCCTCGAGCACGGCGTGCGGGTCGCCCTCCATGACGGAGGCGTCCATGAACGCGCCGGGGTCGCCCTCGTCGCCGTTGCAGATGATGTACTTGGTCTCGCCCGGCGAGGCGGCGGCGAACTTCCACTTCATGCCCGTCGGGAACCCGGCGCCTCCGCGACCGCGCAGGCCGGAGGCGAGGACCTCCTCGCGGATCTGCTCCGGCGTCATCGTCGTGAGCGCCTTGCGCGCGGCCTCGTAGCCGCCCCGCGCCAGGTACTCGTCCAGGCTCTCTGGGTTGATGACGCCGACGTCGCGGAGGGCGATGCGCGTCTGCGCCTTGTAGAAGGGGATGTCGTGGGCGCAGGCGATGCGCTCGCCGGTGGCGGGGTCGGTGTAGAGGAGCTTCTCGACGACCGACCCGCCGGCGAGGTGCTCCGTGACCACGGTCGCGACGTCCTTGATCTTGAGGCGAGGGTAGTACGTGTCGCCGTCGGAGACCACGGCCAGCGGCCCCTGCGAACACAGCCCGTGGCAGCCGATGATGCTGACCTCGACCTGGTCCTGGAGGCCGGCGGCAGCGATCTGCGCCTCGAACTCGTCCTTGATCTTCATGGAGCCGGCGAACACGCAGGCGGTGCCGGCGCAGACGCTGACGCGGCGCCGGCCGTCGGGCGACGCGGTGACCCCGACTTTGACGCCCTCGGCGGGCACGGCGGCGTCAGGCATCGGAGCCCCCTTGCGCGGCGGCGACCGCCTCGAGCAGCTTGCGCGCAATCTTGCGCGTCTCGTCGGCGCTGAGGTTGCCGTAGGTCTCGTCGTCGATGCGCATGACCGGCGCCTGCGAGCAGGCGCCCATGCAGGCCACGGAGTCGAGGCCGAATTCGCGGTCGGCGCGTGTCTCGCCGTCGGCGACGCCGAGCTCCTGCTCGAGCGCCTCGGTGATGCGCGTGGCGCCGGCCACGTGACAGGCGGTGCCGTGGCAGACGAAGCACTTGTGGCGCCCGGTGGGCACGGTGGTGAACTGCGCGTAGAACGTGATGATGCCGTAGATGCGCGAGGCGCGGATGCCACTGAGCCGGGCGACCTCTTCGACCACCGGCTCGGGCAGGTATCCGTAGACCTCCTGGACGCGCTGCAGAAGGGCGATCAGGTTGCCGTGTGGGTCGATCTCCCGGACGATCTCGGCGACCCGCGTGAGGTCGAGCTCGAGGTCTGGGGTGTCGGCGGCCCCGCCTGCCGCCGGAGTGGCTTCTCGCCTGGGCATCGCATCAACTCCGCTTCGCGGTTTCCGCTAGTGAACCATACTTGGGGGGCGGCGGGTACCGCGGCCCAAGGGGCCGCCGCGCCCGCCGCCCGCCGGCGTCCTGGGCCGGCTCAGCCGCCCGTCTGTGCCTTGCAGGCGACGAGGGCGTTCTTGAGCAGGATGACGTTGGTGACGGGGCCGACGCCGCCGGGGACCGGTGTGACCCGCCCGGCGACCTCGCAGACGCCCTCGAACTCGAGAGAGCCGACCTGCTTGCCGTCCACGCGGATGGTGGTCACGTCGATGACGATCGCGCCGGGCTTGACCATGTCCGGCTTGATGAGGTTCTGCACGGGGGCCGCGCAGATGAGCACGTCGGCCTCGCGGCAGGCGGCGGGCACGTCCTTGCTGAACACGTGCACGACGTGGACCGAGGCGTTGCGGTTGAGGCAGAGCAGCGCCACCGGCTTGCCGACGATGTTCGAGTGGTTGACGATCGTGACGTCGAGTCCCTGCAGCTCGACGCCCTCGCGGTCGAGGATCTCGATGCAGGCGCTCGGCGTGGCCGGCGCGAACAGCTGGTCGCCGAGCAGCACGTGGCCGATGTTGGCCGGGTTGACGCAGTCGAGGTCCTTCTCGGGCGCGATCGCGTTGAAGACGGTGTTCTGGTCGATGCCTCGGCCTGCATCGGCATGAGCGCGAGGATGCCGTGCACGGCCGGGTCGGCGTTCAGCCTGGCGATGAGGTCGAGGATCTCGGCCTCGCCGGCGCCGGCCGGGAGCGTGTGGTTGAGGTACTCGAAGCCCACCGTCGCGGTGTTCTTCTCGATCTGGCCGCGGTAGAACTGCGCGCCGCCGTCCTCGCCCACCAGGATGGTGGCGACGCCCGGCTTGACGCCCTTGGTCGCGAGCGCCGCGACCGCGGCCTTGATCTCCTCGCGGACCTGCTCGGCGATCGCCTTGCCGTCGATGATCTGTGCTGCCATGGCTTTCCCTCTCGTGTGGGTCGTCAGGGGTGATGATCAGAGCTTGGAGAGCGTGATGGCGAGGACTTCCTCGCGCAGCGCCGCGGCCTCCGCCTGGATCTTGTCGATCTCGGCGGCCGCGGCCGTCGTGTAGTCGCAGTCCTCGATGGAGCCGAGGTTGATGCGCACGTTGAGCGCGGCGCCCACCACGGCGGCCTCGCCGAGGATGGCGCCGATGCCGGCGTCGGTGATGGCCTGCGGGTTGCCGAGCTCGGCCGCCGTCTTGCTCAGGCGGCAGACGTCCACGGCCACGCGGCAGATCTCGAGCGGCACGTCGGCGGCGACGATGAGGCCGGCCTGCACGGCCGCCTTGCGCGCCGCCTTCTCCGCGTCCGTCTCCTTGGGCATCTTGTAGGCGTCGATGACGCCGTTGTACGCCGTGGTGTCGTCCTGCAGGAGCTTCTCGAGCTTCACCCGGTCGGCGTCGGCCTTGACGACGAGGGCGACGATCTCGTCCTCGACGGCGGCGAACTTCTCGCGGCCCTGGGTGAGGTTGCAGACCATGGCGACCAGGGCCGCGGCCAGAGCGCCGGCGGCCGCGGACACGCTGCCGCCGCCCGGCGCCGGCTTCTTGCTGGCGGCGTCGTCGAGGTAGACCTGCAGGGGTTCAGTAGCGTAGATGGTGGGGCCGTCGCTCACCGTGTGTACCTCCAGCGCGGCGCGGGCGCCGCGGACGGGGAGCGACCGGAGCGGTCGGCGGAGCGCCGGCCGGGTCGGAGCCGTGGAGGGCTCCGCGGGGCGCCGGCCGACTTGCGGCCGGCGCCCCGGATCGCTCCTTCAGGTTCTCAGAACAGGCCGATGATCCGGCCGGTCTCGACGTCGATGTCGACGTCGACGGCGGCCGGCCGCTTGGCCAGGCCGGGCATGGTGCGCATCTCGCCGAGCAGCGGGTACAGGTACCCGGCGCCGGTGGCGGGACGGATGTCGCGGATCGGCACGCGGAAGCCGCGCGGACGGCCCTTGAGCGCCGGGTCGTGGCTCAGGCTCAGATGCGTCTTGGCCATGCAGAGCGGCAGCTTGTCCAGGCCCTGCTCGGTGAACTGCTTGATCTTCGCCTCGGCCTCGGGCAGGTAGTCCACGCCGTCGGCGCCGTAGATCTTGGTGGCGATGGTCTCGATCTTCTCCTTGATGGAGGCCTCGAGCGGATACAGGAACTTGAAGTCCCCGCCCTTGTCGGCGGCCGCCTTGACGACCTCGGCCGCCTCCTGGCCGCCGTCGCCGCCCAGCGCGTGCACGCTGATCGGCACCGCGTCCTCGGCGCCGGCCGCGATGGCCTCCCTGCGCACGATCTCGACCTCGGTGTCGCGGTCGAAGGCGAAGCGGTTGAGCGTGACGACGACCGGCACGCCGAAGTACTTCATGTTCTCGATCTGCTTGGCGAGGTTCTCGCAGCCCTTGGTGAGCGCCTCGTTGTTCTCTTCCTTGAGCAGCTCGGGATTGACCGGCAGGCCGCCGTGCATCTTGAGCGCGCGCATGGTGCAGGTGATGACCACGGCGCTGGGGGCGAAGCCGCCGTACCGGCAGATGATGTCCATGAACTTCTCGGCCCCGAGGTCGGCGGCGAAGCCGCTCTCGGTGACGACGTAGTCGCTGAGCTTCATGGCGACCTTGTCGGCGATGATCGAGTTGTTGCCCTGGGCGATGTTGGCGAACGGGCCGGCGTGGATGAGCGCGGCGTTGCCCTCGAGGGTCTGCATGAGGTTCGGCTTGATGGCGTCCTTGAGGAGCACCGTCATGGCGCCGCCGGCGCCGATGTCGTCGGCCGTGAGCGGCGTACCCGACTTGGTGTAGCCCCACGTGATGCGGCCGAGGCGCTCGCGCAGGTCCTTGAGCGAGGTGGCGAGGCCGAGGATGGCCATGACCTCGCTGGCGACGGTGATGTCGTAGCCGGTCTGACGGGGCAGGCCGTTGAGCTTGCCGCCGAGGCCGTTGACGATCTCGCGCATGGCGCGGTCGTTGAGGTCGACGCAGCGCCGCCAGGAGATGCTGAGCGGGTCGATGTCGAGCTCGTTGCCGTGCATGATGTGCGAGTCCACCATGGCGGCGAGCAGGTTGTTGGCCACGCCGACGGCGTGGATGTCGCCGGTGAAGTGGAGGTTGAGGTCCTCCATCGGGATGAGCTGCGAGTAGCCGCCGCCGGCCGCGCCGCCCTTGATGCCGAAGACCGGCCCGAGGGACGGCTCGCGCAGGGCGAGCATGGTGTCGATGCCGATGGCGTTCATGCTCTCGGAGAGGCCGACGGCCGTGACCGTCTTGCCCTCGCCCAGCGGCGTCGGGGTGATGGCGGTGACGTCGATGATCTTGCCGTCCGGCTTGTCCTTCAGCCGGTCGAGGAGGGCCATGTAGTCGATCTTGGCCTTGTAGCGGCCATAAAGCTCCAGTTCATCCTCGAGGATGCCGGCCTTCTCGGCGATCGCCTGGATGGGCTGCATGGTGGCGGCCTGGGCGATCTCGATGTCGCTCGGCACCGGGGACTTGCGAACGATCGAACTCAACGCGTCCTCCTTTGGTCTCCACTATCCCGCGCGTCTCGACTCTGGCTGCCGGGCCCTTCGCGGGGGGGCGATGCCCGGCGGTATGGGCCGGGAGAAACCCGGCGACTTGTGCCGGATTCTACTA
>CAVOMB010000094.1:0-21407 GCA_963696935.1 uncultured Thermoleophilia bacterium
ATGAGGGTTTTGACATTGCCGCACCGCGCGCGCATTGGATGGAATGTCAAATCCCTACGTTGCAGGCGAAGTAGGTCAAAACCCGAATGGCGGCGATTGGATGCGGCGAGTAATCGCGCGGATGCCATCGAGCGATGCGACGTCGCCATTCGATGAGGGTTTTGACATTGCCGCACCGCGCGTATTCGATGGAATGTCAAATCCCTACGTTGCAGGCGCAGTAGGTCAAAACCCGAATGGCGGCGATTGGATGCGTCGAGTAATCACGCGGATGCCATCGAGCGATACGACGGCGCCATTCGATGAGGGTTTTGACATTGCCGCACCGCGCGCGCATTGGATGGAATGTCAAATCCCTACGTTGCAGGCGAAGTAGGTCAAAACCCGAATGGCGGCGACGACGTCTTCGACGACCAGACCAGCTACCACTTCACCTTCGTCTACCCCGGCCGGACGCCTCATGTCGTCCTCGCCCTGTACGACGAGAACCTTGGCGGCATCATCAAGGACATCCTGGCCGGAACGCCCCCGGATGATGCGGATCCGCTGGTCCGGTTCGCGGAGGAGCCCGGCATCGTGGTCCGTGAGATCGACCCCGTCGAGGCCGCGGCGCGCGTGCTGGACGCCCTCTCCTTGGGCGATCTGTACGTCGACAGCCACTGGAGCGACGACTTCAGATACGGGCGCGCCCTGTTGCTCTCCCGCATGCTCCGCCTGCTGCCGGAGGACGAGGACGCCCTGCTCGACGATGAGCTCGACGACGAGTTTGCCGAGCCGTTGGACGACGACGCCCGTGAAGCGCTCGTCGAGGAGTTCCTCGCCTCTCCGTTCTCCCCCGGCGTGCCTCAGGCCACCTCGATCGTGGACCACTGCCTGGTCGCGCGCTGCGACTTCGGCGACGGCGACCCGTTGCGCTGGAGCCCCACGGTGATCGAGCTCTTCATGCTCGACTACCTGCCGCGCAAGATCACCCTGTCGGCGGAAGAGATCGACGTTCTCCCCGAGGTGCTCACCGCCTGGGTGCGGTTCGCGCTCACCAAGCGCGGCCTCGAGGAGCAGTTCATCGAGGAGGCCGCACAGACCGTCGACGACCTCGCTGGGGAGTTCCGCGAGGCCATGGACGACGCGGGCAACTTCGGACCGGCCAAGTCGATCTTCCAGGCTCTGAAGGCGGACGGCGTCGACGTCCTGGACCAGGACGCCGTCGACGCCTGGCTCAAGGACTTCAACTCGCGGCCCGAAGAAGACCGACGCGAGTTCTTCGGGCCACTCGGCCGCGACGACTGACGCCGCGGTCGGTTCCGCTGGTTCAGCCGCCGGACCCGCGCAACAGGCCGAACTCGATGGAGTCCACGAGCGCCTGCCAGCTGGCCTCGATGATGTTCTCGCTCACGCCGATGCTGCCCCAGCTGTCCTCGCCGTCGCTGGCGTCGAGCAGCACGCGGGTGACGGCGCCGGTGCCCTTGGTCTCGTCGAGGATGCGCACCTTGTAGTTGACCAACTCGATGTCGGCCAGGTGCGGGTACTTGCTCACGATAGCCTGGCGCAGCGCCGCGTCGAGCGCGTTGACCGGGCCGTTGCCCTCGGCGGTGCTGATGATGCGCTCGTCGCGGACGTGGATCTTGATGGTGGCCTCCACGACGGTGTGGCCGTCCTCGCGCTGCTCGACGATGACGCGGAAGCTCTCCAGGCGAAAGAACGGGTCGTGCGGCGCGAGCTCCTGGCGCAGCAGGAGGTCGAACGAGGCGTCGGCGGCCTCGTAGTGGAAGCCCTCGTGCTCGCGCGCCTTGAGCCGCTTGAGCACGGCGGCGACGCGCTCGTCGTCACCCTCGATCTCTATGCCGAGCTCCTGCGCCTTGCGCACGACGGCGCCCTTGCCCGAGAGCTCGCTGATGACGATGCGCCCCTCGTTGCCGACGCTCTCGGGGTCGACGTGCTCGAACGTCTGCGGCGCCTTCTCCACGGCCGCGACGTGCAGGCCGCCCTTGTGCGCGAACGCGGAGCGGCCCACGTATGGCGCGTGGCTCCACACCGCGGCGTTGACGGTGTCGGCCACGAAGTGCGAGGTCTCGGTGAGGCGCTCGAGCTGCTCGTCGGTGACGACGTCGTAGCCCATCTTGAGCTTGAGCGCCGGGATGATGCTGACCAGGTTGGCGTTGCCGCAGCGCTCGCCGTAGCCGTTGACGGTGCCCTGCACCTGGCCGGCGCCGGCCTCCACGGCGATGAGGCTGCTGGCGACGGCGCAGTCGCTGTCGTTGTGCGCATGGATGCCGACGACCGTGCCGGGCAGGGCCGCCGTGACCTCGCGGACGACGTCCGCGACGAACGGCGGCAGGCTGGCTCCATTGGTGTCGCACAGGCAGACGACCGCGGCGCCCGCCTCGGCGGCCGCGGTCGCGCAGCGCAGCGCGTAGGCCGCGTCGTCGCGCCAGGCGTCGAAGAAGTGCTCGGCGTCGTACACCACGCGCTTGCCCTGCGCGCTGAGGAACCTGACCGACTCGTCGATCATGCGCAGGTTCTCGTCGCGGCTCACGCGGATGACCTTGCTCAGGTGCAGGCCCCAGGTCTTGCCGACGATGGCGACCGTGGGCGTGAATGCGTCGGCCAGCACGCGCAGGCTCTCGTCGGCCTCGGCGGCCATGCCCTTGCGCCGTGTCATGCCGAAGGCGACGAGCTCCGCGTTCCGCAGCCGCTCGTCGCGCATGCGCCGGAAGAACTCGACCTCTTTGGGGTTCGACGCCGGGAACCCGCCCTCGATGAGGCCGATGCCGAGCTCGTCGAGCTTGAGCGCGATACGCGCCTTCTCGTCGACCGACACCGACAGACCCTCCTGCTGCATGCCGTCCCGCAGGGTGGTGTCGTAGAGCTGCACCTGCCGCTCGGCCATCCGGGGCCTACTTTCTGGCGTACTCCATGTAGTGACCGAACTCCTCGTCCTTGCCGGACGTGATGGTCGCGAATCGCTCCAGCATGCGCCGCGTGATGGGCCCGGGCTCGCCGATGAGGTGGTCGTCGACCTCGCGGATCGGCACGACCTCGGCGGCGGTACCGGTGTAGAAGAGCTCGTCGGCGATGACCAGGTCGCTGCGCGACAGGGTGCGCTCCTGCACCTCGATGCCCTCGCTGCCCGCCACGTGCATGATGATGTCGCGGGTGATGCCCTCGAGCACGCCGTCGCTGGGCGGCGGCGTCATCAGCACGCCGTTGCGCACGCAGAAGATGTTCTCGCCGGAGCCTTCGGCCACGTGGCCGTGTGCCGTGAGCATCACGGCCTCGTCGTAGCCGGCGTTGAGCACCTCGATCTTGGCGAGGATGCTGTTGAGGTACTGGCCCGTGGCCTTGGCGGCGCGGGCCAGCGCCGTGTGGTCCAGCGCCTGCATGCTGCTGGTCTTGGCACGCACGCCGTGCTTGACGCCCTCGTCGCCGAGGTACGTACCCCACGGCCACGCAGCGATGATGACGTTGACGGGCGCGTCGATGGGGAACACGCCCATCTCGCCGTACCCGCGGAAGACCAGCGGGCGGATGTAGCAGGCGTCGAGCTTGTTGCTCTCGAGCACCTCGAAGGTGGCGTCGTAGAGCTGCTCGACCGTGTACGGCACCGGCATGTAGTAGAGCTTCGCGGACCGCTCGATCCGCTTGATGTGCTCGGTGAGACGGAGCACGGCCACGCCCTTGTCGGTCTTGTACGCGCGGATGCCCTCGAAGACCCCGGAGCCGTAGTGCAGCGCGTGCGTGAGCACGTGGACCTTGGCATCGGCCCAGGGGACCAGGGTGCCGTCCATCCAGATCGTGTCCATCTCGGGGATTGGGGCCATCGTCTTCCTCCTCAGGTACCTGTCACCCGGCCGCGAGGGCGGCCAGGATCGCTTCAGTCATCTCGTCGGTGCTCAGGGTCTTCTCTCCGGGCGCCGCGATGTCGGCGGTGCGCGCGCCCTGCTCGAGAGCCGTCTCGACGGCCCTCTCTACGGCGCGCGCCGCGTCCGTCTCGCCGAAGCTCAGGTCGAGCATCATCGCGGCGCTCAGGATGGTGGCGCACGGGTTGGCGAGCCCCTTGCCGGCGATGTCCGGCGCCGAACCGTGGATGGGCTCGTACAGGCTCACGCCGCCGGCGCCCACACTGGCGCTCGGCAGCATGCCGATGCTGCCGGTGAGCATGCCCGCCTCGTCGCTCAGCACGTCGCCGAACAGGTTCTCGGTGGCGACCACGTCGAACTGCTTGGGCTCGCGGATGAACTGCATGGCGCAGTTGTCCACGAGCATGTGGCGCATCTCGACGTCCGGGTAGCGCTCGGCGACGCGCATGGCGACGGCGCGCCACAGGCGGGAGCTCTCGAGCACGTTGGCCTTGTCTACGGAGTGGACGAGGCCTCGCCGACCCTGCGCCAGCTTGAAGGCGTACTCCATGAGCCGGTCGACCTCGTCCTCGGTGTAGATCATGGTGTCGTAGGCCGTGTCTGCGGTGCGCTCGCGCTTGCCGAAGTACACGCCGCCGGTGAGCTCGCGCACGACCACCATGTCGACGCCGTCGATCACCTCGGGCTTGAGCGTGCTGTTGCCGGCCAGCGCCGGGAAGCTCTTGACGGGCCGCAGGTTGGCGTACAGCTCGAGGCCCTTGCGCATGTCGAGCAGGCCCTGCTCGGGGCGCGGCTTGTGCGGGTCGGTGGTGTCCCACTTGGGACCGCCGACCGCGCCCAGCAACACCGCGTCGGTCGCTTTGCAGCGCTCGACCAGCCCGGGCTCCAGCGGCTGACCGAACTCGTCGATGGCGCAGCCGCCCATGACGCCGACCTCGTAGGCCGGCACGTAGCCGTACTTCTCGCCGGCGGCGTCGAGCACACGCCTGGCGGCGCCGACGATCTCAGGCCCGACGCCGTCGCCCGGCAGGGTCATGACGCGGTAGCCCCTCAGGTTGGCAGGGGTGGTCACGAAGCGCTCCCTTCGAGCTGGGCCTTGACGTACTCCAGCAGGCCGCCGCGGTCGATGAGCTCCTGCATGAACGGCGGGAACGCCTCCGAGTCGTAGGTCTTGCCCTGCGTCAGGTTCTCGACGGTGCCGGCGGCGAGGTCGACCTTGAGACGGTCGCCCATCTTCGCGTCCGCGGCCGCCTCAGGGCAGACGACGATCGGCAGCCCGGTGTTGATGGCGTTGCGGTAGAAGATGCGCGCGAACGACGCGGCGACGACGACGCTCACGCCGGCGACCTTGATCGCCACCGGCGCGTGCTCGCGGGAGCTGCCGCAGCCGAAGTTCTCCTCGGCGACGATGATGTCGCCGGGCTGCACGCGGCTCACGAAGTCGGCGTCGATGTCCTCCATCGCGTGACTCGCGAGCTCCTGCGGGTCGTTGGTGTTGAGGTAGCGGGCCGGGATGATGACGTCGGTGTCGACGTCCCGACCGTACTTGTGGACGGTGCCCTCGAAGATCATCGGGAGCCTCCCTTCACGGCGCCGACTTCTTCGGGCGTGGCGATGTGGCCGGCCAGCGCGGAGGCGGCGGCCACGTAGGGGCTGGCCAGATAGACCTCGGCGCCGGGGTGACCCATGCGGCCGACGAAGTTGCGGTTGGTCGTGGCCACGGCGCGCTCGCCCTCGGCCAGCACGCCCATGTGGCCGCCGAGGCAGGCGCCGCAGGTCGGCGTGCTGAAGGCGCAGCCGGCCTCGATGAGCGTCTGCATGGTGCCGTCTGCGATGGCGTCGAGGCAGACGTCCTGCGTGCCCGGCAGGATGATGCAGCGCACGTCCGGGTGGACCTTCTTGCCGCGCAGGATGTCGGCGGCCTGGCGCAGATCGGCGAGGCGGCCGTTGGTGCAGCTGCCGATGACGACCTGGTCGATGACGACGTCGCCGCAGTCGGCCGCGGCGGCCGTGTTGCTCGGCAGGTGCGGCTTGCTCACCGTGGGCTGCACGGCGGAGGCGTCGATCTCGAGCACCTTGCCGTACTCCGCCTCGCGGTCGCTGGCGAAGACCTGGCCGACGGTCCTTGCGCGGCTGCCCTCGGGCCGGCTCTGCAGGTACTGCTTCGTCTTCTCGTCGAAGCCGACGATGCCGCTCTTGCCGCCGGCCTCGATGGCCATGTTGCACATGGTGAAGCGCTCGTCCATGGTCAGGCCCTCGATGGCCTCGCCGGTGAACTCCATGGCCTGGTACAGGGCGCCGTCGACACCGATGAGGCCGATGGTGTGCAGCATGAGGTCCTTGCCGGTCACCCACGGGCTCGGCGTGCCCGAGTAGACGAACTTGTAGGTCTCGGGCACACGCAGCCACACGTGGCCCCAGGCCATGGCGGCGGCGAAGTCGGTGCTGCCGACGCCGCTGCTGAACGCGGCCACGGCGCCGTAGGTGCAGGTGTGGCTGTCGGCGCCGATGACGACGTCGCCCGGCGCCACCATGCCGGTGTCCGGCAGCAGCACGTGCTCGATGCCCATGCGCCCGACCTCGAAGTAGTTCACGATCTCGTGCTTGCGGGCGAACTCGCGCATCTTCACGGCCTGGCCCGCCGCCTTGATGTCCTTGTTGGGCGCGAAGTGGTCGGGCACGAGGGCGATGCGGGCCGGGTCCCAGACCTTGGTGAACCCGGCCTTCTCGAACTCGGCGATGGCCAACGGCGCGGTGATGTCGTTGGCCAGCGCGAGGTCGATCTTCGCCTCGATGATGTCGCCGGCCTGTACCTGGTCGCGCCCTGCGGCGCGAGCGAGGATCTTCTCGGTGATCGTGGAGCCCATCAAACCTCCCCTGCTGCCGCGGCGTTGTTGACGGCCCTCACATAGGCCTTCGCCGAAGCTTCCATCACATCGAAACTGACTGCCTGCCCGTTGAACGAGCGGCTGTTGACCTCCACCGCCACGCGGACCTCCGCGAGCGCGTCCTTGCCGGAGGAGATGGCGCGCACCTGGTAGTCGGCCAGGCTGCCGCTGATGCCCACGGCGTCGTCGATGGCGGCGAACACGCTCTCGACGGAGCCGTTGCTGAAGCTGCGGCCCTTCTTGACCTCTCCGCGCACCAGCACCTCGACCTGGCTCGTCGGGATGATCGACGAGCCGGACTGGTTGACGAAGCTCTCGAGCGTGAAGTGGTCCTCACGCTCGCGGATCTCCTCGCTGACCAGCGCCTCGAGGTCGAGCACGGTGACGCGCTTCTTCTTGTCCGCGATCTCCTTGAACCTCTTGAACGCGTCGCCGAGCTCGGCGTCCGACAGTGTGTAGCCGAGCTCGGCCAGCTTGGCGCGCAGCGCGTGGCGCCCGCTGTGCTTGCCGAGCACGATGTCGTTCTCGGTGAGGCCGACGTCGGCGGGCGTCATGATCTCGAAGGTGGACGCCTCGCTGAGCACGGCGGCCTGGTGGATGCCGCTCTCGTGCGCGAACGCGTTGCGCCCGACGATCGCCTTGTTGCGCTGGATCGGGTAGCCGGTGAGGGAGCTCACCAGCCGGCTGGTGCGGGCGATCTCGGTGGTCTGCACCCCGGTGTGGCAGTCGAAGTACTCACCGCGCGTGCGGATGGCCATGACGACCTCTTCGAGCGACGCGTTGCCGGCGCGCTCGCCGATGCCGTTGACGGCGCACTCGACCTGCGTGGCGCCGGCGCGCACCGCGGCCAGCGAGTTGGCCGTGGCCAGCCCGAGGTCGTTGTGGCAGTGCACGCTGACGTGCACGTCGTTCAGCGAGGGCGCCAGGCGGTAGAGCTCGCGCAGGAAGTCGCCGAACTCGAGCGGCAGCGCGTAGCCCACCGTGTCGGGCACGTTGATGGTGGTGGCGCCGCACTGCACGGCGAGGTCGAGCACCTTCGCGAGAAACTCGGGGTCGGAGCGGCTGGCGTCCATGGCGCTGAACTCGAGGTCGGCCTCCGGGTGCGTGGCGACGAGGTCGCGCGAGAGCGAGACCATCGCGCGTGTGTCCGCCAGTACCTCGTCGGGCGTCTTCTTGATCTGGTACTTCATGTGCACGGCGCTGGTGCTGATGAAGGTGTGGATGCGCGGCACGTCCGCGACCTTCACGGCGTCCCAGCACACACGGATGTCCTCTTCGATGGCCCGCGCCAGACCCGCGATGCGCGGGCCCTTGACCTCCGTGGCGATGGCCCGCACGGCCTCGAAATCGTCCGGAGAGGCGATCGGGAACCCGGCCTCGATGATGTCGACCTTGAGCCGCGCAAGCTGGTGGGCCACCTCCAGCTTCTCGGCCTTGTTCAAGGTAGCGCCCGGCGCCTGTTCGCCGTCGCGCAGCGTGGTGTCGAAGATCCTGATGTACCTGTCACTGCTCACGAGTCACCTTCACCCCCCTCGGGGCATGCGTCGTCACTGGGTGGGAACTGGATCCGGATGTGATCCAAGGAGTGGCCGTGCCGGCCGGCAGGTGTCTACGCATCCCCCCGAAGGGGGAGGAGGAGCAGGCAGCCGAAGAGGGTGAGGTCGCGGGCGCGTACCCCAATGTGGGCCTCCCGGCTGGACGCACTTGTCGCACGACTACGCATAGTGTTGGAAGTCTATGCCACGCGTGCGTGCACACGCAAGCAATCCGGAGTTCACCCGACGGTGACCCGCACCCCCGTTCTGCTACCATCGGGGAGTCCGCGGGGGGCGCCGGGAGGGGGCAACATGATTCGTCGTACGTGCGTCATCTCAGTCTTCGTCTTCGTCGTGCTGGCCTGCGCGGCAGCGCCGGCATTCGCGTACACGCCGCTCGTGGGCCAGACGACCCCACCCGGGGCGAAGTTGGCGCCCGGCGCCGACCCGGCGGTGTTCGTCTGGGCCCACGATGACGGGAGCACCAGCTCGCTGCTGGCCCAACGCTTCTCGAACGCCGGCGGCCTCCAGATGGCGCACACCGTCTCCTCCGGCATCAGCGGGCTTGGCGACTGGTACGCCGCCGGCGACGGCACCACCGTCACAGTGGTGTGGAAGGCCGGCGGGACCATCCAGGCCAAGGCCATCGGCGTGTCCACCGGCGACGTGGTGTACGCACCGGTGACCGTGTGCACCGACGCGGCCGTCGCGGCGCTGCCCGGCGCGGCCACAGCCGCGACGCTCAGCGGCGTGGCCCCTGATGGCGACGGCGGCGTCTACGTGTGGTGCGCCGTCAAGCCGACGACCGGCCTCTCCGGCGTCGGCGACTCGCTCTTGAACCACGTCTCGGCCGGGGGCGCGCTCGTCACCGCCGACCCGGGCATCCCGCTCGCCAAGGGTACGATCGCCGGCCTCGACGCCGACAACGAGGGGCACGCGTTCGTGCTGCTTGCTCCCCCCGGCCGCAGCGGCCTCGGCGTCCAGCGCTTGTCTCCGGCCATCACGGCGGACGCGGGCTGGAGCCAGCCGATCTCTCCCTACAGCCCACTGCTGCCGGTCCCCGCGGCGACGCAGCAGCCGGTCGGCATCACCGCCGGCTCTGGAGCCGTCATCGCCTGGCGCGAGGTCGGCAAGATCAAGCTCCAGCGTTACCCCGCCGGCGGCGGCATCTCCTGGGTCATCAGCAAGCCGACGGTCACGATGTCGGGGGACGTCCGGTTCGCCGGGGACGGCGCAGGTGGCTTCTACCTCGTAGGACCGGCCACCGGCGGCGTCGTCGCCCGCCACGTCCTCAGCACGGGCGTCGAGGCAGGCCCGGCCAGCGTCCTCTCTGTCGCCGGCCTCAGCCAGCCGCGCGTCGGTGCGCTCACCGTCAACCGCGCCGGCGACCTCTTCGCCGGCTACAGCGACCAGGGAGTCCCGGCCTCTGCGGGCGTCGGCCTCATGACGTGCCTCGGCGCCTGGAGCCCGGTCGGCCCGCAGACCCTGCGGCCCGACCTGTACTCCGCCGCCGTCCCAGACGGCACCGGCGGCGCCTACCTCCTCGGCGAGGGCGCGCTGTGGCGCGTGGCCGACGGCGGCACTGCAGCCGAGCTCACCTTCCGTCCCCGCGCACAGCTCATCATGTACGGCGCACACATCCGGGTCGCCGGGTACGTCACGCAGGCCGACGGCCTGCCGGCCGCCCGCGTCGGCGTCACCGTGACCAGGAATGGCGCCGCGTCGGCGGCCCTGAGAACCCAGGCCGACGGCTTCTACACCACGTCGATCGGCCCCAAATCGAACGCCACGTGGTCGGCGACGGCCGCCGGCGCGTCTGCCGGGGAGATCGTCATCCGGGTCCTGCCCAAGCTCACGTTGTCGCTGTCGCACACGACCTCCAGCACGCGGCTGACGGAGATCCTCAGCGGCGCCGTCACACCGAATCACGCCGGCGCGACGGTACGTATCCAGAAGGCGGTCGGCAGCGGCTGGCGAACCGTCGCCTCCGGCCGGATCGACAGCCGCTCGCGCTACCGCGTGACTTGGTCGCTGCCGCGCAAGACCGCCTCGTACAAGCTTCGGGCCATGCTGCCGGCGCACGCGGACCACGCGGAGGGCGCCTCGCTGACGGCCCGCCTCCGGGTGGTCATCAGCAAGGGCTAGGCGGGGGCGATCCCGGCGCCGTACGCGCGATGGGGCGGCGGGTCCCCTTCCGGCCCGCCGCCCCATCGCGGTCTTGCGTCTGAGAGGTCCGACGCTCTAAAGCTCCACCCGCTTGGCATCCACGAGTCCGCAGCTCGCGACGAGCTCGTCGAGCTGCTGCTGCGTGATGGGCTCGTCCAGCGTGAGCCCCATCACGGCCTTGGCGTCCTTGACCTCGCGGCCGACACCCATCTGGCCGATGTTGATGCCGAACTCGCCGACCTTGGTGCCGATCTTGCCGATCATGCCCGGCACGTCGGCGTAGCGCAGGAACGCCATGTGCGGCGCCGGCTCGATGTCCACGTCCTGCCGGTACACCTTGACCAGGCGCGGCCTGTGCTTGGGCCCGAGCGTGGTGCCCGAGACGGAGAGCTCGCCTTGGGCGTCGTAGGCCGTCACCGTGATCAGGTTGAGGAAGTCGACCGCCGCCGGCTGCTTGCTCTCCTTGGCGGTGATGCCCCGCTCCTCGGCGATGTTCTGCACGTTGACGAAGTTGACCGGGCCGTCGACCTTGTCGGCCAGGAAGCCCTGCAGCACGCCGAGCGTGAGGATGCGCGTGTCGTAGCGAGCGATGCCGCCGCCGTAGGCGATCTCGAAGGTGTCGACCGGGCCGTCGGCGATCTGCACGACGAGCTTGCCGAGCATCTCGGCGAGCCCGAGGAACGGCATGAGCTCGTCGGCGTCGTCGCCGGGCGCCAGCGGAATGTTCACGGCGTTGCTGGCGAACTGACCGAGGAGCACCGCGGCCACCTGCTCGGCGATGATGGTGCCGGCACGGAGCTGAGCCTCCACCGTGCTCGCGCCGAGGTGCGGCGTGGCCACCACGCTGTCGTACTTGAACAGCGGGCTCTCGGTGGTCGGCTCCTTGGGGTACACGTCCACGGCGGAGGCGACGACCTTGCCGCTCTCGATGGCGCGCGCCCAGGCGTCCTCGTCGATGATGCCGCCGCGGGCGACATTGATGACGCGCACGCCGTCCTTCATCTTGGCGAACTCGTCGTCGCTGATGAAGCCCAGCGTCTCGGCGTTCTTCGGCAGGTGGATGGTGATGAAGTCCGCCTCGCGGTAGATCTTGTCCGGGCTGTCGGCGCGCTCGAGGCCGAGCTCGTGGAACTTCTCGGCCGGTACGAACGGGTCGTACGCGAGCACGTTCATGCCGAGGCCGCGGGCGTCCTCGGCGACGAGGAACCCGATGCGGCCGAGCCCGATGATGCCCAGCGTCTTCCCGCGCACCTCGACCCCGCCCTTGCCCCAGCGGCCCTTGGTCCACTCGCCGTTCTTGAGGTCGGCGTGCGCCTGCGCGAGGTTGCGGGCGCAGGCCATGAGCAGGGCGATGGTCTGCTCGGCGGCGGAGAGCACGTTGCTCTGCGGGGCGTTGACGACGATGACGCCGCGCTTGGTCGCCTCTTTGACGTCGACGTTGTCGACGCCGACGCCGGCGCGGCCGACCACCTGCAGGTTCGCGCCGGCCTGGATGACCTCGGCGGTCACCTTCGTCGCCGAACGGATGATGAGGCCGTGGTACTCGGGGATGCGCTTGAGCAGCTCGTCGGCGCCCCACTCGGTGCCGATGTCGACCTGGAAGCCGAGGTCCTCGAGGTACTTGACGCCCTCGGGGGCGAGCTTCTCCTTGACCAGTACTTTCTTCTGTTCGGTCATCTCAGCTCGCCCCTCTCAGAGCAGCACGGTGCTGGTCATGAACACCTGCTCGGCCGCGCCGACGCCGGCACCGAATTTGACGTCGTAGCCGAGCTCGGAGAGCACCATCTCGACGGTGCTCAGGCCGACGGTGATGTCGCTGTGGCCGAAGTAGCCGCAGTGGCCGAAGCGGAAGATCTTGCCCTTGACGGCGCCCTGGCCGCCGGCCAGCCACACGCCGTACTTGTCGCGGGCGATCTTGCCGATCTTGCCGCCGTCGACGCCCTCGGGCACCTTCACGGCGGTGACGGAGTTGGCCTCCGGGTCCTCGACCGCGAACAGCTCAAGGCCGAGCGCCTTGACGCCCTCGCGCGCGGCCTTGCCGAGCACGCGGTGGCGCTGGAACACGTTCTCGAGGCCCTCGGCCTTGATGAGGTCCACGGCCGCGTTCTGCGCGACCATGAGGTTCACGGCCGGCGTGTACGGGGTCTGCGCGGAGTCGCCGGTCATCTTCTTGCGCATGGCGACGAAGTCGAAGTAGAAGCGCGGCGTCTTGCACTCGTCGATGACGGCCCACGCCTTGTCGCTGACGGCCGCATAGGCGAGGCCAGGCGGCACCATGAGCGCCTTCTGGGAACCGGCGACGCAGATGTCGACCTTCCACTCATCGGTCTTCAGGTCGCTCGCGCCGAGGCCGCTGATCGCGTCGACCACGAGGATCGCCGGCGTCTTGGCGACGATCTCGCCGATGGTCTTGATGTCGTTGACGACGCCGGTGGACGTCTCGCTGTGCTGCACGAACACGGCCTTGATGGCCGGGTCGGCAGCAAGCGCCTTCTCGATGTCGGCCGGCACGGCCTTGGTGCCCCAAGCGTAGTCGAGCGCGGTGACCTCGGCTCCCCAGGTGGTGCCCAGCTTCTTCCAGCGCTCACCGAAGTTGCCGACGGACGCGACGAGCACGTGGTCGCCGGGGTTGACGACGTTGACGACCGCGGCCTCCATGGCGCCGGTGCCGCTGGCGGCGTACACCATGATGTCGTTCTCGGTCTGGTAGATGTACTTCATGCCCGCGACGACCTGCGTGAGGATCTCGGTGAACCGCGGCGCGCGGTGGTGGATGACCGGCTCGGCCAGGGCGGAGAGCACCTCCGGCGGCACAGGCGTGGGGCCGGGAGTGATGAGGAAGCGCTTCTGCATCGTGTCGTCCTTTCCGGGGGGAGACTGTTCGATGCCGGCTCGTGCCGGCTGACCTACTGGACCAGGGTGCAAGGCCGCGATTCTATGGAACACGTGCGGACCTTCACAAACTTGAACACTCAGTCAGGCGAGGGTCGAGGACGCGGCCGCATGCGACTGCATCCCGGCCGCGCCGCTCGGGTCATGCCCGCGAGCGGCGCGGCCGCCCGCCGGCGAGTGCCGACGGCCGCGATCGCGCGATGGTGAGCCGCGGCTGCAGCCTTGAGAAGCGCTGGCGCCGGGGGCACGGGCGGCGGCGGCCGTGACGACGCGGATGGACGTCAAGGGCCCCGGTCGCGGGCCCCACAGGAGAAGGCGCCGTGGCCGTACGGGCGCAGGCGGCGACACTACAGGGGAAGTCGCGGAGAAGCGGAGTCGGCTGGTGCGGCCCGGTCCTGGTGGACCGGGCCGCACCAGCCGTCACGACGGGCGATGTGAAGAACTCCGCATGATGAACAGCATATCCGACCAGTCTGGTCGGTGTCCAACCCTCAACGGTTTTCGCGCACGAAACAGGATGAGAAGACTCCCCTATTCCCATCACGAAAGGGAGTGCCAACAGGTGACGAGAGTGGGGTCGTCTTCGAGGACGACAGCCGGCTGGACGCCGACCTGGTCATGTTCCATCGCCGGCGGGGACGGTCACGCAGTTGTCAAGGCGTCGACCTGCCGCAGAACGAAGCCGGGTTCCTCACGATCTCTCCGTCCTGCGAGGTGCAGGGTCACCCCTGGACGTACGCCGTCGGCGACGCCGCCGCGCTTGATGGACCCGACTGGAAGGCCAAGCAGGGTCACATCGCCGAGGTCATGGCCCGCATCGCCGCGGACGACATCGCCACTAGATTCCGGTCGTGCGCGCGTAGGTCAGGCCGCAGTCCGCGACCAGCCGGGCGGTCTGCTCGGCGGTGAGAGACTCGTCGAGCGTCAGCACCATCACCGCCTCGTCGCCGAGCTTGCCGCGGCCGACCGACATGTGGCCGATGTTGACCCCCCACTCCCCGAGCCGGGTGCCGACCTTGCCGCCGATGCCGGGGGCGTCCACGTACCGGAGGAACGCCATGTGCGAAGCCGGCTCAACGTCCACGTCCTCGCCGAACACGCGCACCAGCCGCTGTTTGTGCTGCGAGCCGAGCGACGTGCCCGAGACCGACATGCGACCCTCGGTGCCGGCGACGGCGACGGTGATGAGGCGCGGGAAGTCCGGCACCGCAGGCTCCCGCGCCTCGAGCGTGGACACGCCGGCCTCCTCGGCCACCAGCTCGGCGTTGACGAAGTTCACGGGGCCGGCGGCGCGACCCGCGAGCACGCCGCCGAGCACGCCCAGTGTGAGCAGGCGCGTGTCGTAGTAGGCGATGCTGCCGCCGTAGGTGATCTCGACGGCGTCGACCGGCTCGCCGGCCAGCTGCACGAGCAGACGGCCGAGGCGGGCGCAGAGCTCCATGTACGGCATGAGCTCGTCGGCATCGTCCCCGGCGGCCGCGGGGACGTTGACGGCGCCGCGCAGCAGCCGGCCGGCCAGCGCGGCGACGACCTGGTCGGCGACCGAGTCGGCGGCGCGGCGGCGCGCGTCGGCCGTGATCGCCTCAGCGGGCGCCGTAAGCTGCAGATGGGGCGCCGCGAGCACGGCCGCCGGGAGCGGCTCACCGGGCTCGACGGCCGCGGCGGCGCCGGCCACGCGGCCGTCGTCCAGCGCCTTCGCCAATGCTTCAAGGTCGACGGCGCCCGGAGAACAGGGGTTGACCAGCCGGGCGCCGGCCTTGAGCTGCCTCAGCTCGGCGACGCCGAACAGAGCGCCCGCCTCCGGTGGCGTCTGCACCACCAGCACGTCGGCGCGCGGCAGCACCTGCTCCGGCGGGATGCACTCGAGCGTGCCGACGATGCCGCCGTCTGAGTCCGGCTCGCAGGCGAGCACCTCCATGCCGAGCGTGCGCGCCCGCTCCACGAGCAGGCTCGAGCTCGGGCGCACGCCCACCAGCCCGAGCGTCTTGCCGCGTACCTCGGCGCCGTCGCCCGACCGCCGGCCGGCGTCGCCGCTCCGCAGCGCGGCGTCCGCGCCGGCCAGGTCGCGGGCGACGGCCAGCACGAGCGCGAGCGCGAGCTCGGCCTCCGAGATGAGCGCGCTGTCGGGCGCGTGCACCACGAGGATGCCGCGCCGCGTGGCCTCCGCGACGTCGATCGCCGCAGTGTCGACGCCGGCGCAGCCGATCACGCGCAGGGCGCTCCCCTCGGCGAGCATGCTCGCCGTGACCGGAGCGCCCGGCACGACCACCAGCGCGTCGTAACCGCGCAGGCCTGCCGGGTCGACCTGGTCCGCCTCAGGGCGCACGTCGACCCGCAGACCCTCGCCCTGGAGGCGCGCCACGCACTCGGGCGCGAAGCTGCCCAACACCAGCACGTTGTGAGTCGCGGTCATGTGTCGTCCCCCAAGGGTCGTGGCCTGCGTCGCGGGCGGTCCGCCCAGCGACAGGCTAGTGCACCAGCGCTCGGGGAGTCCACCGCCGCAGGCACCGCCGCTCCCGAGGCGGCGGTGGAAACGACGACGGGCGCGGCCGCCGCAAGGCGGGCCGCGCCCGTCGAAAGCCCGAGTGCCGGGCCAGGCGGCTCAGACGTCGATGTCGAAGCCGCCCTCGTCGATCCAGCTCATCATGCCGCGGAGTTCCTTGCCCACGGTCTCGATGAGATGCTCCTTGCCCTGGCGCTGCAGCGCGTTGAAGACGGGCCGGTTGGCCTGGTTCTCGATGATCCACTCACGCGCGAACTCGCCGCTCTGGATCTCGCCGAGGATCTCGGCCATGGTCTCGCGCACGTGGTCGTCGATGACGCGCGGGCCGCGGGTGAGGTCGCCGTACTCGGCGGTGTCGCTGATGCTGTAGCGCATGCCGGCGATGCCCTTCTCCCACATGAGGTCGACGATGAGCTTGAGCTCATGGAGGCACTCGAAGTAGGCGATCTCCGGCTGGTAGCCGGCCTCGACGAGAGTCTCGAACCCGGCGGTGACCAGCTCCGTGGCGCCGCCGCAGAGCACGGCCTGCTCGCCGAAGAGGTCGGTCTCTGTCTCTTCCTCGAACGTCGTCTCGAGGCCGCCGGCGCGCAGCCCGCCGAGCGCGCCCGCGTAGGACAGCGCCTGCGCCTGGGCCTTGCCGCTGGCGTCCTGGTACACGGCGATGAGCACCGGCACGCCCTTGCCCTCCTCGTACTGACGACGCACGAGGTGGCCGGGGCCCTTGGGGGCGACCATGCTGACGTCGACCGACTTCGGCGGCACGATCTGGCCGAAGTGGATGTTGAAGCCGTGGGCGAACATGAGGGTCGCGCCGTCCTTGAGGTTCGGGGCGACGTCGTTCTTGTACACCACCGCCTGCGTCTGGTCGGGGACCAGCATCATGACGACGTCTGCCTGCTTCGTGGCCTCAGCGGCGCTGAGGACCTCGAAGCCCGCCTTCTCGGCGCGCTCGCCGTTGGGCGTGTCCTTGAGCTCGCTGACCACGACCTTGACGCCGCTGTCGCGCAAGTTCTGCGCGTGGGCGTGACCCTGACTGCCGAACCCGATGATGGCGACGGTCTTGCTTTGGATCAGAGAGAGATCGGCGTCCTTGTCGTAGTACATGTGGTGTCTCCTTGTCTGGACGGCCCGAGAGGGGCCGGGGCGTACACGGAAGATATAACTCTACTGGCTGGCGCGGGCGGCGGCAACGTGAGCATTGACCCTGAGGACGAGCCGCATGATCCGCCAGTCGACCTTGTCGCCGGTCGCGCGCACGGAGAGCGTACCGCCGCCGTCGGGACCCGAGACCGGGATGGCGAGGTCGCGGGTCCTTCCTGGCTCTCTCCTCAGTCGTACTGCCGCCCGGCGTACCGCAGCCAGCCGGGGGCGTGACCGCCGTCCGGATCACGATGTGTCCAGTGGACGATGCCGCCCTCGGTGTTCCACTCGTAGACGCCGCGCAACGCGACCGTGTCGCCGGGCTGCAGGCCCTCGACGCGAGGGGCCACATCGATGTTGTGCGCCACGAGCAGCGTCTGGCCGGTGGCCAGCCGCAGGATGAACCGCTGGTGCCGGTCCCCGTCCTCGTCGTCCGCGAGGACCCTCACAACGGTGCCCTCGCCCTGGACCTCGATGTCCTGCGCCCGGGACGCGAAGGCCCTCCCCAGGGCCGCATCTCCCGTGGCGGCCGGGCCGCCGGAGGCCCCGGAGGAGCCCGAGGCGCCGCAGGCCGAGACGGCGAGACACGCGACGGCGAAGCTGGTCGCCAGCAGCACGCGGCCGAACACCGCCGTCCCCGCCCGACTCAAGTGTCCTCCCGGCGAGGCCGCGCCGGAGACGGCCGATCGACCAGCTGCAGTTCCGGACGGAGGCCCAGGAACGCGGCGTAGCGGGCCGTCTCTGAGGCCAGCGCGGCCCGCGCCTCGTCGTCCCACGCGTCCATGAGCTCGGCCTCGACGACCACGCGATCCTTCTCGAGCACCCGCCGCCAGAAGCCGCCGACGCCGCCGTCAATCAGGATGACGAGTCTGCCGACCGGCGGCGTCGCGGCCACCCAGTCCCAGCCCGACCGCGCAAGCAGTCGTTTGGTCTCGCTGTAGCCCATGACGAACTCGTCGTAGCCCTGGACGAGGCGGACGGGTGGTAGGGCGTCCTGCGCGAGATCCTCGGAGCCGGCCGGAACGTCGGCGCCGCTCTCCCCCGCCTCCGACCAGAGCGTCAGGCCGCCGGCCTCCCGGCTCCTCAGTCTGTCGCCGGCGCGCTCGATGCCGGCGCGCGCCTCGGCCAGCGTCAGACTCGCCCACCAGGCGAGGTCTTTGGCGCTGGCCGGCCCGTGACCGGCGAAGAAGCGCGCCGCGAGCTCCGCCAGCGCCGCGTCCCGCGGAAGGTCCGGGGCGGCCGGCGCGCGCTCGTCCAGGAGCACGTACGTGTGCTGCTTGCCTTCGCGCGGACCGCTGCAGATGAGCGCGTCGAGCTCGGCGCTCATGAGCAGGTACGGCAGGCGCTGGCCGCCGGTAGAGACGCCGGCCTCCTCGAGCGCCGCCGCCATCCCGGCGCGCGTCAGCGCGTGGCCGCCGCGCAGCGCCGCCGCGAAGACCTCGGCGGCGCGGCGGAGCGTCGCCTCGTCCAGGCCCAACTCCGCGTACCTGCGGGCGTCGCGGGCGCGGATGCGCGGCGCCGTGGCCGTCAGCAGCCAGCGCAGGTCCGCCGGCAGCACGAAGTGCCAGGTGGGGCGCAGGACGTGCGTGCGCAGGACGCGGCCGGCGGCGAACGCCTCTTCGACGAGCGCGTCCGTGGCCCCGTTGACGCGGGTGCCGACCGCCCACTTGGCGGGGTCCCCACGATCGCACGGGTCGTCTCAGGGTCCAGCCGTCTCACCTCCGCGAGGCAGCCGGCGCGGCGTCACTCCGCGTCGCCGATGCCCCAGTGCTCGATGACGTAGTCCATGTCCTTGTCGCCGCGTCCGCTGAGGTTGACGAGGATGGTCCCCGTCTTCATCTCGCGTGCCTTGACCAGCGCGTGCGCCACCGCGTGCGCGCTCTCGAGAGCGGGGATGATGCCCTCCTTGCGGCTGAGCGCGAAGAAGGCGTCGCGGCAGGCGTCGTCGGTACAGGTGGTGTACTGCACGCGGCCCGAGTCTTTGAGGTAACTGTGCTCGGGCCCCACGCCGGGGTAGTCGAGGCCGCTGGCGCACGAGTACACCGGCGACGGCTCGCCCGCCTCGTCCTGCAGCAGGTAGCAGCGGAAGCCGTGGATCACGCCTTCCGTGCCGTAGGTCATGGTAGCGGCGTGGTCGCCGAGACCCTCGCCGCGCCCGAGCGGCTCGACGCCGATGAGCTCCACCGGGTCGTCGAGGAACCCGGAGAAGATGCCCATCGCGTTGCTGCCGCCGCCCATGCAGGCCTCGACGACGTCCGGCAGGTTGCCGGTCATCTCGACGAACTGCTCGCGCGCCTCCATGCCCACGACCTTCTGGAAGTCGCGCACCATGAGCGGGAAGGGATGCGGGCCGACGACCGACCCGATGCAGTAGATGGAGTTGTCGTAGTCGGCCAGGTACGCCTCGAACGCCGAGTCGACGGCCTCCTTGAGCGTCTGCAGCCCGTGCGTCACGGGCACGACCTTGGCGCCGAGGAGTTCCATGCGGCTCACGTTCGGCGCCTGCTTCGCGATGTCCACGACGCCCATGTGGATCTCGCACTCGAGCCCGAAGTGCGCCGCCGCAGTGGCCAGGGCGACGCCGTGCTGGCCGGCGCCGGTCTCGGCGATGAGCTTCTTCTTGCCCATGTACTTGGCCAGCAGGCCCTCGCCCATGCAGTGGTTGAGCTTGTGCGCGCCGGTGTGGTTGAGGTCCTCACGTTTGAGGTAGATCTGCGCGCCGCCGTTCTCAAGCGACAGCGTGCGCGCGTGATAGACCGGCGTCGGCCTGCCCTGGAAGTGCTTGCGCAGGTACCGCAGTTCGGCGATGAAGGCCGCGTCGTTCTCGATCTCGTGGTACGCCTTGGTGATCTCCGCAAAGGGGGCCTCGAGCTGCGGCGGCAGGTACTGGCCGCCGTACTTGCCGAAGAACCCGGCCTCGTCCGGCACCGCCCGCCGCTTTGCTGCGTGCTCCGCCTCTGCCTCGTGGACCGTCGCCTTCTCCGCCATGGTGCTCACTCCCTCGCGCTCGCGCATGTGCTGACCGGGAGTGAGTCTACGCGACCCGGCCGCGGCGTGCGCCCGGCGCCCCTCTCGCCAGGCTCACTCCACCAGCATGAAGTACTCGACGAACTCGCTCGCTCGCCCGTCCGCGTCGAGCCTCACCAGCCAGAGGTTGTGGAAGGTCTCCGGACCCTCCGCCGCGCTCGTCCCCTCCGGATACGTGGTCACAGCACGTACGATGAACAGGTCGTCCTCCTGGGCCAGCACCTGGTACTCGAACGACCAGGGAATCTCGCCTTCCTGCTCGCCGAGCCAGTAGGCGGTCACCGCGTCGACGCCCTCGAGCGGCTCGCGGTACGGGGCGGTGAAGTAGCGGACGTCGGCGGCGAACAGCCGCCCGACCTCGACGGGGTCGTCGGTGGTCCAGGCCTGGCGATAGGCCGCCAGCCAGTCGCGGATGCGGGGCTCGTCGATCATGGGGCCTCCTCGGGTGACGGCGGCACGCAGCCGCTCATCTCAGCGTGTGGAGATGAGGTGCCCGGACGGGGCCGGCCGCAACCGTCGCCGGCCCGAGCCGGAAACCACGAGAGTCGGAACGTCGCCTCCCCGGGGACTACCGCCGGAGAGAGCGAAGCTGCCGCGCGTCGTGGTCGACCGGGTCGCTCCCCAGGATCTCGATGATGTTCTGCGCGGTATCGACGACTGCATCGGCGAGGGCGCTGTAGCTCTGCACGTCGATGTTCTTGGCCTTGAGCAGGTTCCAGACGATGATCCTGTAGGCGCGGTCGAGCTTCTTGTCGACGACTGCGTGAGCGGGTGCGGGAAGGGTGAGCATCCCGTCCGGCCGGTAGCTCCGCGCGTGAGGCGACTGGCTACGCTCATGGCAAACGCCGCGTGGTCACCGTCAGCCCGCGGGACTGGCCCTCCGTGCGACATAGTATGCCCTTTGGCTGATCACGTACGGTCGCGCGGATGGCGGTCGAGGCGGGCGCGCCGTCACCCGCCGCGGCCGCGCCCGAGCGCGACGGTGCCCGTTCGCACGACCTCGAGCACGCCCAGCGGCTGCAGCAACTCCAGGAGCGCCTCGACCTTGTCGTTCGTGCCCACCACGCGCAGCGTGAGGCTGCGGCGGTCCACGTCGATGATCTTGGCGTCGAAGATCTCGGCGATCTGCAGCGCCTCGGTGCGCTTCTCGCCCTCGCCGGCCACGCGCACGAGCAGCAGCTCGGCCGACACCTGGTTGTCCGGGTCGAGGTCGCGGATCTTGAGCACGTTGATGAGCTTGTGCAGCTGCTTGGTCACCTGGTCGACCGGGTGCTCGTCGCCGTCGATGACGATGGTGATGCGCGAGAACTTGGGGTCTTCGCTGAGGCCGACGGCGAGGCTCTCGATGTTGAAGCCGCGGCGGGCGAAGAGCCCGGCGACCCGCGAGTGGCGATTGGTC
>CAVOMB010000095.1:0-56757 GCA_963696935.1 uncultured Thermoleophilia bacterium
ACATGCAGATGTTGCGGCGGCTCGACGAAGGCGATGCCCAGCGTCTGCCAGACGTCGACGACCGCTTCGACCAGCGTCGCGATATGCTCGGCGGTGTGGCGCGGCGTCGGGGCGATGCGCAGCCGCTCGGTTCCGTGCAGGCCACGGTCGGATAATTGATCGGTTGAATATAGATGCTGTGCCGGTCGAGCAGCATGTCGCTCGCCGCCTTGCACAGCTCGGCGTCGCGGACCATCACCGGAACGATGTGCGAGCCGTTCTCCAGCACCGGCAGGCCGGCCGCGCCGAGCGCATGCTTGGTGATGTGCGTCGCGCGCTGATGCGCGGCGCGCAGATCGGGACGCGCTTTCAACATGCGCACCGCTGCGGCGGCGGCCGTGGTTCCGGCAAGACCGAGTGCTTCCTGTATCCCGTGATCAGCAAGTGCTTGGAGTTACGCGACGAGGGCGCCGCGGCCGGAATCACCGCTGTGATCGTGTACCCGATGAACGCCCTTGCCGAGGACCAACTCATGCGTCTGCGCGGGCTGCTGGCCGGGACTGGCATCACCTTCGGCATGTACGTCGGCAAGACGCCTGAGCACGAGAGTGAAGTGGTCGGCATCCGCCTGCCGGAGGGGTCGTCGCGCGCGCAGTACGAGGCCAAGCTGGCCGAGACGCGGGCACGCGGCGTTGCCGAGGCGGTGCTGCCCGCCGAGGAGGTCTGCTCGCGGGACGCGATGCGCACAGCCGGCGGCCAGCCACGCATACTGCTCACCAACGTCAAACAGCTCGAACTGCTGCTGACGCGGCAACGCGACGCGGAGCTGTTCGCCGACGCGCGCCTCGACTTCCTGGTGTTCGACGAGGCGCACACGTTCACCGGCGCGCAGGGCGCCGAGACCGCGTGCCTTGTGAGGAGGCTGCGCGCCTATTGCGGTCGGGGCGCCCAGGACACCGCGTGCGTCGCCACCTCGGCGACCATCGTGGATCGGGATACTCCCGACGCGGCGCGGGCCTTCGCCTCCCGCTTCTTCGGCGTCGAGGCGAGCGAGGTCGTCACCATCGGCGAAGCGTACGAGCGCGAGGTCTGGGCTGAAGACCGGTGGCTGTCGCCAGTGCCGACCGTCGAGTCTCCCGCCCTTCTCGAGCGATGCGTGCGTGCGGTAGAAGCCGAGCCTGAGGAAGCTGCCAGGCTTGTCGGTGAGGTCTACCGCGACGTCGCCGGCAGGGACCTGCCGGGCGGCGACTGGGGCAAGGGGCTCAATGATGAGCTGGCTCGCAACGAGATCGCCTTCCAGCTGAGCGAGGCATTGACGCTGCCGCGACCGCTCGCGGAGCTCCCGGAGGAGCTGCGCCGCGCGGTCGGGCGCGACGTGAGTGAGGCGGAGATCCTGACCTGGCTGATGCTGGGGGCCGCCGCCCGCCACGACGGGCGGCCCCTGCTGCGCCCTGTCGTACACGCCTTTGTACGCGGGATCAGCGGCGCCGTGGTCACGTTCCCGGACGACGACTCAGCGGACGACGCCGGATCTCGGATCGATGGCCATGGGGAGGCACAGAGCGGCGCTCGCCTTTGGCTCGCAGCCGAGGATGAGATCGAGCAGACGGGCGCCGGGAAGTTCGCCCACCTCAGCGTGCTGACCTGCACGACGTGTGGGCAGCACTACTTCGTCACGGCTCTCAAGGACTTCGACTTCACCGGGCGCACGCTGGGCGGCGGCGAGGCCACCGCGGGCGGCGCCTACTGGGAGCCGTTGGATGAGGCGCAGGGCGGTGTCAAAGCGGTTCTGGTGGACCACATCGTCGGCGGCGCCGACGACGAGGATCTGGATCAGCACGATCGCCTCGCGTCGGTCTACCTGTGTCGACATTGCGGTGCTCTGCACCCTGAGGAGCTCGCACGTTGCCTGCACTGTGGCGTCGCGGCGCGCCCTGTGCGGCTCTACGCGGTCCGCCAGAACCCGGTGAACCCGGGCAAGCTCACGCGGTGCGTGTCGTGCGGGGCCAACGGACGGCGGTTCGGGGGTGTCTATCGCGAGCCCGCGCGCGCCGTGCGTGCCACCAACGTCGCCGACGTACACGTGCTCGCTCAGGACATGGTCCATCACTCGCAGCGACCGCGTCTGCTCGTGTTCTGCGACAACCGCCAGGACGCGGCCTTCCAGGCAGGGTGGATGAAGGACCACGCGCGGCGCTTCCGCCTGCGCGCGCTCATGGCGCGGGCGCTCAACGAGGGTCAACGAACAGTCGGGGACGTGGCGATGTCCATCGACGGGCTTCTCGAGGCCGACGAGTCGTTGTCGCGCGCCCTCGTGCCCGAGGTGTGGCAGGTACAGCGCAGGGAGGGAAGCGGGGGGCGGCACCAGCAGGAGCGCCGCAAGTTCCTGCGCATCCAGGTGCTCCGCGAGGTCACGCTCTCGGCACGCCAGCCCATCGGCCTCGAGCCGTGGGGTCGTATGAGGGTCGAGTACGAAGGCCTCGAGGCATCACTGCCTTGGATTCTTCAGAGTGCCCGTAGCCTTGGTATGTCGGCTGATGATCTGCGCAACGGTGTGGCGGCGCTGCTTGACTACCTGCGACGCAAGAGGGTGCTCCACGACCCGGAGTACGAGGTCTTCACGCACAACTGGCGTGACGGCGACCAGGAGATCCAGCAGGGCTACATGGTGAAGCTCGGACCGCCCTGCGGCACCAAGATGCACCGCGCCCCCTCAGAGAACGGGAGTCTGGTCACGCAGTGGCTCAGCGAGCACGGCGACACGACCATCCGTCAGATGGCGCGTAAGTGGGGTGTCGAGAGCGACCACATGGACGAGTTCCTGACGGGTCTCTTCGGTCTGCTCGTCGACGAAGGACTGCTCGTCCCCGTGCGGCTCAAGGGATCGAGGGGTCGGCCGCTGGCCAACGTGAGCGAGGTCTACCAGGTCGACGCCGATCGCCTGCGGCTGGAGCCGAGTCATGGCGTCTATCAGTGTCGGAGCTGCCGGCGCCGGTTCGCTCGTCGTCCCCCCTTCGACCGCTGCACGTCGTGGCGCTGCGAGGGTGTCCTCGAGTGGGTCTCGGAGGACCCGGACAACTACGACCTGCAGCTCCTGGATCAGAACTACTCCATGTTGCGTCCCGCCGAGCACACCGCCATGGTGCCGGCCGACGAGCGTGAACGGCTGGAGAACCTGTTCAAGGGCGATTCCGATGCGGTCAACGCCCTGGTCTGCACGCCGACACTCGAGCTCGGCGTAGACATCGGGCGACTGGATGCCGTCCTTATGCGCAACGTGCCGCCGTTGCCGGCCAACTTCTGGCAGCGTGTCGGCCGCGCAGGCCGCAGGCATCGCATGGCGGTGGACTTCACGTACTGCCGACCGGTGCCCCACGACCGCGCGTACTTCGCGGAGCCGTACAAGCTGCTCACCGGTCGCGTGGACCCTCCTGCATTCAACCTCAGCAACGAGGTCATGGTCGCCAAGCACGTCCATGCCGGCGTGATCACCCGGCTGCATCAGTACGCCCGGGACGAGGCGCGCACCGCCGCGCAGCAAGAACGGATCGCGGGCGTGCTCCACGATTGCCTGCCCAACCACGTGTCGTCCTACCTGTTCGAGGGGAGCAGGCTGCGCGACGTGCCGTTCGACCTCTCGCCGCTCAGGCGACTCATTGGGGCGAACCTGGACGACCTCGTGACTTACGTCGAGGTGGCGTTTGGCCAGGGCTGGCCCGAGGCCGACGCGGCGGTCGTGGCGAGCGAGGCGCTGCGTGGTCATGTGGAGGAGATGGCGGACGGACTCGAGACGGTCGTCGCGAGGGTGCGCCGCCGCCTGACGTGGGCGCTCGAGCAGATCAAGCGGCTCAATGCCCAGCGCGAGGAGCAGGGGACGCTCGACACCGAGGACGACATGCTGTTCAGGCGTTGCGACCGGCTCGTCAAGCGGCTCAAGGGTGTCGACCGGCGCCGACGGCAAGAGGCGGAGGGCTACGACGACGTCAACACGTTCGGAGTGTTGGCCGCGGAGGGGTTCCTGCCTGGATACGGGCTTGAGGTCGGCTCAATCTTGGGCCGAGCGGAGATCCCGTTCTGGCAGTCTGGCGCCATGGACTTCGTGCTGCCGCGCTCGCCCAGCGTGGCCCTGCGCGAGTACGTGCCGGGCAACCTGATCTACGCGAACGGCAACCGGTTCGTGGCGCGCCGCTTCCACCGGGACGCCGACGAGCGGCGCGAGGAGATGCCCGCGTTCGAGGTGTCGATCGAGCGTCAGGCCGTCAAGGAGACCAGCGTAGCGGCGGTGGGTTCATCGCTCGGCGCGGCGCTTCTCCAGACGATTGCCGTGTGCGACGTCGATCTGCTCCACTGGTCGCATATCGCCGACGACGAGGTCCTTCGGTTCCAGCTCGGCGTTGCCGTCTACGGGGTGGAGCGCGACCGGCACAACGGCGGTCGCGCGTACTCTTGGGGCCGGCAGGATGTCCATCACCTTCGCGGAGACCACCTTCGCCTCGTCAACGTCGGTGCGTCGAGCGTCATCGCCCGAGCGGAGGCACGGCTTGGCTACCCGGTCTGCACGGTATGCGGTCAGAGTCGCTCGCCGCTCTCGTCTCAGGCGGAGCTGACGCACTTCTCCGAGTCACACGAGGAGCATTGCGGACGACCCGTCGCCTGGGTCGGTTTCCATGCTGATGTGGTGGCCGACACCCTGGTCTTGCGCGCGTGCCCTGACCACACTGCGGCGTACAGCGTCCTCGAGGCGCTGCGCATGGGCGCCGCTCAGGTCCTCGACATGCACCTCGACGACCTGCAGTTGCTCGTGGTCGGTCGCGTCGATCGCGACGAGGTCGACGCGTTCCTGTGGGACCCGATGCCGGGCGGGTCGGGGCTCATCGACCAGATCATCGAGCGGTTCGACGACGTCGTGACGGCCGCTCGCCTGATCACCGAGGACTGCCCGGCGGCCTGCGCGACCGCGTGCATCGACTGCCTGCAGACCTTCCGGAACGGCTTCTACCACAAGTACCTCGACAGGACAGTCGCGGCCGACCAGATGACCGACTGGGGCCGCTCACTGGCGGACTCACACGCCATTCCCCCGCTGCAGCCCATGCAGGCTGGGGCATCGGGCGATGCGCTGTCGGTGAACCAGGCAGAGACTCGGCTGCGCGAGCTGATGCTTGCTGCGGGTTTCACCGATGGCATCCGCGATGAGCAGATCGTGCTCGACCCGGCGATCGGTACGACGACGCCAGACGTGATCTACCGCGCCGCACATCACGACGAGGACGAGGGCGTCTGCATCTACCTGGACGGGCTGAGCGACCACATCCACGGCAATCCCGCCACCGCCGCTCAGGATCGTCAGATCCGTGACTGGCTGCGTGGGCATGGCTACGAGGTCATCGAGATCGCAGCGGGCGAGTTGAGCGACCGGGACGCAATGGTGCGCTACTTCCGCCGGCTGGCTGGGTACCTCGCCCAGCCTGGGCTTCGGGACAGCGTGCGCGCAGACCAGACCTGGTTCGACAGAGCAAGATCGGCGGCAGGTGGCGCCGCACGTGCCGCGCTACGAATCGTGCGGCCAGGTGACGACGACAGGTTCCGCACCTGCGTGCCGCTGGTTCCCTTGCAGGCCGCCGCCGGAGCCTTCGGCGATCCCCGGCATCTAGAAAGAGGGGAGTTCGAGTGGGTCGAGGTGCCTGGACGGGCTCTGCGCGACGGCATGTTCGTGGCGCGGGTGGTCGGTCGGTCCATGGAGCCACTCATTGCAGATGGGTCGTACTGCCTGTTTGCCGCCCCGGTCACGGGGTCCCGGCAGGGCAGAGTGGTCCTCGCGGAGCTGCGCGACGAGCTGGACCCGGAGACTGGCGATCGGTACACGGTCAAGCGGTACTCCAGCGAGAAGGCGGAGACCGAAGACGGCTGGAGACACGTACGGGTGAGGCTCGAGCCCGCCAACCGCGAGTTCGCTACGATTGAGCTCGCAGCCGACGAGGAGGCAGATGTCCAGATCGTCGCGGAGCTCGTGGCGGTGCTGGGCAACGAGGTCGTGCGCGGTGACGGCTGACCGGATCGCAGCACGCGCCGTGACCGGTGACGGTTGACGCCTCACAGCCGCCCCACGTACCCTGTGGCCAGCCTCGGCTCCCGCCGCGGGCGCGTCGGCCGAGGGGAGGGTGTCATGGGTAAAGAGCTCGCCATCCTCGCACACGACACGGTCGACCAGCCTCCCCCAGCCACCGGCATCTGACGCCGGCTGAGCGCCCCTGCGGGGCGTAAGCTCCGGCGCATCCCCGCCTGCAGTCCGGGCGGCCTCCCACGTTCGTCACGCGCCTTTCGTGGCGCCGTCATCCGGCCGTGGTAGAGTCTCGCCTACTGCTGCATATTCCGTATGCATGAGTGAAAACCAGCGCCCGTGCGGCGCCAGGCACGCGTAGAGGAGCGAGACATGATCAAGGTCGCTGAGTGGGGCACCGGCATGATGGGCCAGGGCCTTCTGGCGTTCATCCTCGACCGCCCGAAGGACATCGACCTCGTGGGCGTCATCGTCACCAACCCCGCCAAGGAGGGGAAGACCGTCGGCGAGCTGCTCGGACCGCCCGTGCGACGTCAAGATGACCACCGACTTCGCCGCCGTGCTCGCCAGGAAGCCCGACGTGGTGTGCATCAACACGCAGTCGAACCTGCGACGAGATCGAGCCCCAGGTCGCTCCCGGCGTCAAGGCCGGCTGCAACGTGATCTGTATCGCCGAGAAGCTGTCGTACCCGTGGGCGAGCGACCCCGCATGCGCGCCGACCGTCTTCGACCGCGCTCGCCAAGGAGCACGGCGTCAGCATCCTCGGCACCGGCATCAACCCCGGCTTCGTGCTCGACGCGCTCATCGTCATGTGGAGCTCGATCTGCCTGCGCGTCGACAGCATCGAGGCCTCGCGCGTCAACGACCTCTCGCCGTTCGGCCCGACCGTCATGGTCGGCCAGGGTGTGGGCACCACGGTCGAGCAGTTCGAGAAGGGCGTCGCCGACGGCAGCATCGTCGGTCACATCGGCTTCCCCGAGTCGATCCACCTGATCGGCAAGGCGCTCAACTGGAAGATCGATCGAGATCGTCGAGACGCGCGAGCCGATCGTGACGACGGTCGAGCGCTCCACGCCGCACGTGCACGTTGCCCGCCGGCGAGTCGCGGGCTGCAGTCAGATCGGGCAAGGGCTACAGTCAACGGCGAGCTCAAGATCGAGCTGATCCACCCGCAGCAGATCCATCCCGAGATGGAGGACGTCAGAGCACCGGCGACTACATCAAGATCGTGCGGCGACCCGAACGTGAACATGGTGAACTCGCCCGAGATCCCGGGCGGCAAGGGCACGTACGCCAGCACCGGCAACTACATCCCGCTCATGCAGGACGCCAGGCCCGGCATGCTCACCGTGGTGGACATGCCGCTGCCGCGCTTCTGGACGCCGACCGTCTGACGCCCGTCGATGAAGGGAGGCGCGCACGCAAAGCACCTGCGGCGGCCGCGCCTCCCGACCACCTGAAAGGGGTGACCGGATGAGCGACGCGATCCGCGCCCGCGAGGGCGACTGGGTCGAGGTCGAGTGCAAGCTGCTCGACCCGGCCGACCGCAGCAAGAACCTCCCGCCGGAGACGGCGGAGAAGCCGCTCATGATGTGGGTCAAGGGCTTCGCGACCGGCGAAGCCGCCATGGGCGACGAGCTCACCATCGAGACGATGACCGGCCGCAAGGTCACGGGCACGCTCTCGGCCGTCAACCCCGGCTACTTCATCACCTACGGCGACCCGATCCCGGAGCTCGACGCACGTGGGGCGCGACCTGCGTGCGCGAGCTCGCGGCCTGGCGTGCCGCCGAAGGCGGTGAGCGCTGATGGCCACCAAGTTCGACGCCATCATGGCGCGCCGCGGCGAGATCATGCGCAAGGCGCTCGGCATGGACTACAGCGAGTTCGAGCTGAGCCCCATCGCCTTCGACTACGAGCGCATGATGGACGCGCACGGCTACTCGCTGGACGAGATCGTCGCCATCCAGACGCGCGCCGGCGTGGGCGACACGCCGCTGCTCGAGCTGCGTAACCTCACCGACCTCGTGCGCAGCGTCAGCGAGCCCGGCAAGGGCGCGCGCATCTTCGTCAAGGACGAGGCCGCCAACCTCGCCGGCGCCTTCAAGGACCGGCGCGCCAGCGTCAGCATCCACGTGGCCAAGGAGAAGGGCTACGAGGGCGTCATCGCCGCGACGTCGGGCAACTACGGCGCCGCCGTCGCCAGCCAGGCGGCGCGCAACGACCTCAAGTGCATCATCGTCCAGGAGACCTTCGACAGCCGCAAGCGTCGGCCAGCCGGAGATCGTCGAGAAGGGCCGCATCTGCGAGGCCTACGGCGCCGAGGTCGTGCAGCTCACCGTCGGCCCGAGCTCTTCTTCCACATGGTCGAACTGCTCGACGTGACCGGCTACTTCGCCGCGTCCCTGTACAGCAGCGTTCGGCGTGAGCGGCATCGAGACGCTCGGTCTCGAGATCGCCCGCGAGATGCGAGGCGCTCACCGGCGCCTACCCGACGCACGTCGTCGTCACCCACGCCGGCGGCGGCAACACCACCGGCACAGCCCGCGGCCTCGAGCGTGCCGGGGCGCACGGACACGCAGATCGTCGCGCCTCGGTCGACCTGAGCGGCCTGCACATGGCCAGCGACGACGACTTCAACCGCAAGAGCTTCACCACCGGCCACACGGGCTTCGGCGTGCCGTTCGCCACCTGGCCGGACCGCGCCGACGTGCCGCGCAACGCGGCCCGGCCGCTGCGCTACATCGACCGGTACCTCACGGTCACGCAGGGCGAGGTCTTCTACATCACCGAGGCGATGGCCAAGCTCGAGGGCCTCGAGCGCGGGCCGGCGGGCAACACCGCCATGACCGCGGCCGTCAGCCTCGCCCGCGACCTGCCGCGCGACGCCACCGTGGTCGTGCAGGAGACGGAGTACACGGGCGCCGGCAAGCACCACTGGACGCCAGCTCAACTTCGCCAAGGAGATGGGCGTGGAGGTCCGCGCCGGGAACCCCGAGGAGAACGCGCCCGGCAAGGTCATCGTCATCCCCGAGCGTGTGGAGCAGATCCGCGCCAAGGACTTCGACGTGGCGCGCATGCGCAAGAGCTACATCCGCAATGCGCTCAAGAACGCACCCGAGGGCTACGTGCCGACGTCGGACGACATCGAGTTCCTGGCCGCCGACACCAAGTCGGACCCGGAGTCGGTGCAGGCGTCGCTGGCCGAGCTCAAGGAGGCGTGAGATGGCCCGCGAGGACACGTACCTCAAGGTCCGCGGGCACCTCGCCGAGCTCAGCGACGAGCAGCTCGAGACGAGGTTCTGGGAGCTCGCCCAGCAGGTCGTCGACCCCATGGTCGAGCTCGCACGCACGCACACCTCGCCGAGCATCGAGCGCTCGGTGCTGATGCGCATGGGCGTCGACTCGCCGACCTGCATGGCTGTGGTCGGCGAGTGCGAGAAGCGCGGCCTGCTGGGGCACGGCTGTGGTCATGTCGTCTGGTACTACGCACAGCAAACGGGCCAGGCCGCGCCCGAAGCCGCGCGCAAGCTCGCCGCCGGCGAGGGCTGGGACGTCGTCGAGCGGAAGTGGGGAGGGGCGCGATGAGCACCATGCCGCCCCTCGACCCCAACGCCAAGCTCGACGTCGAGGCCCTGCTGCAGGACCTCGAGAGCTACCGTCCGCGGCGCAAGGGCTGGCACTGGCGCGAGCAGGTGCCCGACCAGAAGCTGTACAAGTTCACCTACAAGGAGACGTCGAAGGGCCTCGAGCGCAGCATCCCGCTGCCGGCGGCCCACTACTTCGGCGACATCGACCCGCAGCCCGACTGTGTGGTGACCACCGAGATCGCCTCCGGACGCTTCGAGGACGACATCCGCCGCATGCGCATGGCGGCCTGGCATGGCGCCGACCACATGATGGTCATCCGCACCGCCGGCCAGAGCCACATGGACGGCCTGCTCGAGGGTACGCCCGAGGGCGTCGGCGGCATCGCCGTCACGCGCAAGCAGGTGCGCGCCACGCGCAAGGCGCTCGACCTCATCGAGGACGAGGTGGGCCGGCCGATCAACTTCCACAGCTACGTGAGCGGCGTGGCCGGCCCCGAGATAGCCGTCATGTTCGCCGAGGAGGGCGTCAACGGGGCCCATCAGGACCCGCAGTACAACGTCCTCTACCGCAACATCAACATGTACCGCAGCTTCGTGGACGCGGCCGTGGCCAAGCACGTCATGGCCAGCGTGCGCATGGCGCAGATCGACGGCGCGCACAACGCCAACGCCACCGCCGTCGAGGCCTGGAACGTCATGCCCGAGCTGCTCGTGCAGCACGCCATCAACTCGCGCCTACTCGGTCTCAGTGGGGATGCCCAAGGAGGACATCTGCCTGATCACGGTGCCGCCCGACGCGGCACCGGCGCCCTGCATGCGCATGGACCTGCCCTACGCGGTCGCCCTGCGCGACCTCTTCGGCGACTACAAGATGCGCGCCCAGGAGAACACCCGCTACATGGAGGCCGACGGGCGCGACGCCACCGTCAGCCACGTCATGAACCTCATGATCAGTCGCCTGACCAGCGCCGACATCCAGAGCACCATCACGCCCGACGAGGGCCGCAACGTGCCTTGGCACTACAACAACGTCGCGGCGGTCAACACGGCCAAGCAGAGCCTGGTCGGCATGGACGGCCTGCGCGAGATGGTCAAGCTCGACCGTGAGGCCCCCGAGCTCAAGGGCAAGGTGCGCGAGATCAAGGAGCGCGCCATCCTGTTCCTCGAGGCCATGCTGGAGGACGGCGGCTACTTCGGCGCCGTCGAGGAGGCGTACTTCGTCGACTCCGGCATGTACCCCGAGACCCACGACGACGGCATCGCGCGCAAGAGCGACGGCGGGGTGGCGGCGGGCACGATAGTGCCTCGCGCCGCCGACTACCTCGCGCCCGTGTGCCACCACTTCGGCGAGAACCACCTGCCGGAGGGGTACGACGCGGAGGGCGGCCCGGCCACCCCGGCCGGCGAGAAGAAGCCTGCGACCTCATCGGCGGCTGCACGTTGTGCGATGCCGACAAGGTCCCGTTCATCGACGAGCTCGACCCGGAGGACAACGTCACCACGCGGCTGGCGCAGACGAAGGACCTGCGCGAGAAGCACCTCATCAAGCCGGAGGTGGAGTGGGCGGCCGACGGCTGGGTCGTCGTCACCCTGTTCCTGCCGGCGGCGCCGCGCGTCGCGGAGTTCGCGGCGCTGGAGTTCGGCAAGGCCATGAACCTGCAGGACTGCGAGGTCATCAACCAGCAGGTCATGCACCCGGCCGAGGGCACGTACATCGAGATGAAGGGCCGGCTGGACGTGGTCGTCGACCCGGCCCGCCTGGTCATCCCGCCTGAGCCCGTGGTCATGAAGGACGCCGAGATCAAAGCGTTCGTCACCGCAGCACGAGCCTCAAGGTGCGTCGCCGCCACCGTGGGCGAGGACGAGCACTCCGTCGGCATGCGCGAGATCATCGACATCAAGCACGGCGGCCTCGAGAAGTGGGGCTTCTCGTGCGAGTACCTCGGCACCAGCGTCCCGGTGGAGAAGGTACTGGACGCGGCCATCGAGCACGCGGCGCAGGTCGTCCTCATCAGCACGATCATCACGCACGGCGACATGCACCGGAACAACATGGAGAAGCTCGCCGACCTGGCCGTGGAGAAGGGCGTGCGCGACAAGCTGCTGCTCATCTCCGGCGGCACGCAGGTCACCGACGAGCTCGCCCGCAACTGGGGCATGGACGCCGGATTCGGCCGCGGCGCCAAAGGCATCGACGTCGCGTCGTTCATCGTCGAGACGATGCAAGAGCGCGGGATGTGACGTGAGCGCGGCCCGCAGCGTCGACGCGCTCGTCGCCGAGATCGGCTCGACGACCACGGTCGTCTCGGCGTTCGCCGGGCTGCGCGAGTACCCGGCGGCGACGCCCTGCCTGGTCGGGCAGGGCGTCGCCGCCACCTCGGTCGCCGACGGCGACGTCACCGTCGGCGTGGGCGCCGCCCGGGCGGAGCTGGAGGCGGCGCTCGGCGCCCCGGTCGAGCCCGAGCTCACGCTGGCGACCAGTTCCGCCGCCGGCGGCCTCAGGATGACCGTCCACGGCCTCACGCGCCGCATGACTTCCATGGCCGCGCGCGAGGCCGCGCTGGGGGCCGGCGCGGTGGTCAAGTACCAGACCGCCGGCCGTCTGCGCGCGCACGACCTGCGCGAGATCGAGGCGGTCAGACCGAACCTCATCCTGCTGGCCGGCGGGGTGGAGGGCGGCGACTGCGACACGGTGCTCTTCAACGCCGGGGAGCTGGCGAAGCTCGAGGCGCGTCCCATCGTTGTCTACGCAGGCAACAGCGTGGTGTGCAGCGACGCGCAGGAGGTGCTGGAGCGCGCCGGCTTCAAGGTCAAGCTCACCAAGAACGTGTATCCGGCGGTCGATGAGCTCGACATCGTCCCGGCCCGCCACGTCATCCACGACGCGTTCGAGGAACACATCACGCACGCGCCGGGAATGGAGCGCATCGGCGACGTGGTGAACGGCAAGATCCTGCCCACGCCGGGCGCCGTGCTCATCGCCGCTGAGCGGCTCGCCGCGGACGTGGGTGACCTGGTCGTCATCGACGTCGGCGGCGCCACCACCGACGTGCACTCGATCACCGACGGCAGCCCCGAGATCGGCGCGCTCATGATCGAGCCGCAGCCGCACAGCAAACGGACGGTAGAGGGCGACCTCGGCACCTACGTGAGCGCGCCGCACGTGGTGGAGATGCTGGCGGCGCAGGAGCGGCCGGTGCACCTGCCGCCGGCGCTGCCGGTGACGCAGGAGGAGGTCGCGGCGGCGCTTACGCTGACGCACTTCGCCGCCGTCACCGGCGTGCAGCGGCACGCCGGCCGGCTGGCGCACCTCTACACACCGACCGGCCGGCAGACGGTCGCGCGGGGGCGCGACCTCACCGCCTGCCGGCTGGTCATCGGCACCGGCGGGGCGCTCACACGCCTGCCCGGCGGCGAGGCCGTGCTCGCGGACACGCGCGCGAAGAGCGGCGGCGGGGAGCGGTTGCTGCCGCCGCCGGACGCGCGCGTCGCGCTCGACCGCGACTACATCTTCGCGTGCTGCGGCGCGCTGCTGCAGCACTTCGCGCCGGAGGCCGTCACGCTTCTGATGCGCGCCAGCGCCGGTATCTGAGCAGCCGCTCCCCTGTCCGGCGAGCCGCCGACGATTCCGATCTGCGCCGGTCCCGGCTTTCCCGACTGCCTCTTCACAGCATGTCTGACGTTCTCTTCCCAGCATGTCTGACGTTCGTCGTCGCAAACGTCCCTGTGGGCGTATGACGCCGGAAGAAGTATTCTGAACGTGTAGGGCTTCACCACTGCTCACGGGGAGGGCATCATGACTGCAACGAGGAGCCGGAGAGCCACGAAGTCCGCACTGCTGGTGGTGGTGCTCGTCCTTGTCCTGGCCGCGGTCGCGATGTCCGTGGCCGCGTCACCGGCCGCGGCCGTCGGTCCTCACAACGACCAACTCGCGATACAGGTGGGCAGCGACTGCCTCTTCAACATCGGGGCCGCTCCGGCCGCCGACGGCAGCGCTACAACCGGAAGCTGGGACATCTCCTTCCGCTGGCCGCGCAGCCCGTGGAGTGCCTTCACCACGGTGCGTGTGGACGGTGTCGACTACAAATACGGCGGGGGCGACGGCACGCTCGTGCGGGCGCCCACCGACGACTCCGCCACGTCGAACGTGAGCCAGTGGCGGGTCGGCGACATCCTGGTGACGCAGCGGTTGAGCCTCGCCCGGAACTCCGCCACCGGGCGGCAGGATGTGGCTCAGATCGAGTACACCGTGCAGAACCTCGGGACAGCCTCCCACGAGGTGGGTGTGCGGCTCATGATCGACACCGAGATCAACTACAACGACGCGGCCCTGTTCCGGGTGCCCGGCGTCGGCGCTCTCCAGACGGAGACCGAGTTCACCGGCGCCAACGTGCCGAGTGGCACCTACGTGTTCGACACGCCCTCCAACACGACGAACATCGCCTTCATCGAGTGCGGGTATGCGGGTCCGGCCCCCGACCGAATGGTGTTTGCACGCTGGTCGGGCATGTACTACGCGGCGAGCCTGTGGGACTACGCGGTGAGCGGAGACCTCGCCGGATACGACAGCGCGTACGCCATGTATTGGAACCCGACTTCGCTCGCTCCCGGGACATCACGGACATGCGTTTCTTCATACGGCCTCGGCAGCTCCAGCGCCGACCTCACGCCGCCGCTGGCGCTGGGGGTCTACGGTCCGAACGCGCTCAACGCGGTCAACGGCAGGTACTCGCCAGATCCATTCAACGTCAACGCCTGGGTGCAGGATGTGGGCACCGGCGACGCGAGCAACGTCCAGGCGAAGATCACCCTGCCGGCGTCCCTGCGGCTGGTGAGTGGATCGACGACCATGGCGCTGGGCAGTCTGGCGGTCAACGAGGAGAAGCAGGCCTCCTGGAAGGTCCACGCGATCCCGCAGGCGAGCGCGAAGACGGTGTCCTACCAGGTCACCGTGTGGGCCGACAGCGTCCCGTCCAAGACGGTGACGCGTACACTCGCCCTGCCGGCCGTGACAGTGCCCAAGCTGACGCTCAAGCTCAGTGGTCTCTCTCATGGGGTCTTGCGTGTCGGCAAGAGCGTGACGGCCAAGGGGGCACTCACGCCGAGCACGTACGCTGCAAGGGCACTGGTCCTCACGGTGCAGAAGAAGAAGGGTGCGAAGTGGGTCAACGCCAAGACCAAGCACCTCACCATCGCCGCTGCCGGCAAGTACAGCTGGAAGTTCAAGGGAAAGAAGGTGGGCTCCTATCGCGAGCAGGCCGCTTTGGCGAACGGCGACGCGACCAGCCCGTGGCGGACGTTCAAAGTGAGATGATCCTCTAGGAACGTCCGCTTTCCCGAAAGGGGCCCCGCCCGCAGGTCGCCGGCGGGGCCCCTTGTCGCGCCGGGCCGCCCCTAGTCGTCTTGCTGATCGTGCGCTGGCGGCTTGGCGGCGAGAGGACGCCTCAGACAGGGGCTGAAGTCCGCGTCTGATCGGTGACGCGGGCGCGCGTCCGTCCCGTCGCTGTGTGATGCTAGGCTCGCCCGAGGGCATCCACACAGCACATGAGCACACCAGACGCACATCCCGCGCTCGCGCCGTTCACGCCGCGCGTGCGTGAATGGTTCACGCGGGCCTTCGCCGAGCCCACGCCGGCGCAGGTGCAGGCTTGGCCTGCCATCTCCGCCGGCGCTCACGCACTCGTCTCGGCACCCACAGGCTCCGGCAAGACGCTTGCCGCCTTCCTGTGGGCGCTCGACCGCTTCGTCGCCGACCCGCCGCCGGCGGACCCCAAGGAGCGCACGCCGCGGCTTGTCTATGTCTCTCCGCTCAAGGCGCTGGGATACGACGTGGAGCGCAACCTGCGCGCGCCGCTGCGCGGCATCGGGGCGGACGTCACCGTCGCCGTCCGCACCGGCGACACGCCGCAGCGCGAGCGGGCGACCATGCTGCGCACCCCGCCCGACATCCTCATCACCACGCCCGAGTCGCTATACCTGATGCTCACCTCGCAGGCGCGGCGGCTGTTCACCGGCACGCAGTGGGTGATCGTCGACGAGATCCACGCCGTGGCGCAGACCAAGCGCGGGGCGCACCTCGCCGTGACACTGGAGCGGCTGGCCGGGCAAGCGGGCCGCGACGTCCAACGCATCGGGCTCTCCGCCACGCAGCACCCGCTCGAGGAGGTCGCGCGCTACCTGGTCGGTCCGTCGCGCGAGTGCACGGTGGTCGACGCCGGGATCCGCAAGCCGCTGGACCTGCGCATCCACGTGCCGGTGGAGTCCATGGTCGAGCCGGACGTGACGCTCGAGCTCGAGCCTCTCCCGGGCGGCAGCGAGGCCACGCGGCGCAGCATCTGGCCGGCGATCTACCCGGAGCTTCTCAGCCTCGTGCGCGAGCACCGCTCCACCCTCGTGTTCGTCAACAACCGCAGGGCCGCGGAGCGCATCGCCCTGCGGCTCAACGACCTCGCCGCCCAGCAGGCGGAGGCGGCGGGGGAGAGCCCGCGCGAGATCGCCCGTGCCCACCACGGGTCGCTCGCGCGCGAGGAGCGCGTCGTCGTCGAGGACCTGCTGAAGTCCGGGCAGCTGCCGTGTCTGGTGGCGACCTCGTCCCTCGAGCTCGGCATCGACATGGGCGCCGTCGACCTCGTGATCCAGGTGGAGTCGCCCAAATCGGTCACGCGCGGGCTGCAGCGTATCGGCCGCGCCGGTCACGGCGTGGGAGAGGTCTCGCGCGGACGCATCTTCCCCAAGTTCCGCGCCGACCTGCTCGAGTGCGCCGTCGTGGCGCGGCGCATGCGCGAAGGGCTCATCGAGACCACCGTCGTGCCGCGCAACCCGCTCGACGTGCTGGCGCAGCAGGTGGTCGCCATCGCCGCGAGCGCCGGGGAGGAGGGCGTGGCCGTCGACGAGCTGCACGCCCTCTTCAAGCGCACCTGGACCTACGCGGAGCTCGAGCGGCGGCAGCTCGACAACGTGCTCGACATGCTCGACGGCCGCTACCCCTCGGCGGAGTTCGCCGAGCTGCGCTCGCGCATCGTCTGGGACAGGGTCGCAGGCACGGTCCGCGCCCGCACCGGGGCGCGGGCGCTCGCGATCGTCAACGCGGGGACCATCCCGGACCGCGGCCTGTTCAGCGTCAACCTGCCCGACGGGCGCCGAGTCGGCGAGCTCGACGAGGAGATGGTGTACGAGGCTCGCACGGGGCAGACGTTCCTGCTGGGCGCCACCACGTGGCGCATCGAGCAGATCACCCGCGACCGAGTGGTGGTCACCCCGGCCCCCGGCATGCCGGGGGCGGTGCCGTTCTGGCACGGCGAGGGGGTGGGGAGACCGCGCGAGCTCGGTGAGGCCATCGGCGCATTCGCGCGGGAGGCCGTGCGCAGCGACGAGGCCGCGCTGCGGGCCGACTACGACCTGGACGAGCGGGCCGCCTCCAACCTGCTCGCGTTCCTGCGAGAGCAGGAGGCGGCCACCGGCGTCGTGCCGTCAGACAGGACGCTCGTCGCGGAGCGGTTCCGCGACGAGATCGGCGACTGGCGGCTGTGCGTGCTCTCGCCCTACGGCGGCCGTGTGCACGCGGCGTGGGCGCTGGCGCTCTCGGCGCGCATCCGCGACGCCTTCGGGCTCGAGTCGGACGCCATCTGGTCGGACGACGGCATCATCATCCACCTGCCGGACGCGGACGAGCCGCCCGGGGCGGAGCTCGTCCTCGTCGACCCCGAGGAGGCCGAAGACCTCGTGGTGGCCGAGCTGGGTGCCAGCGCCCTGTTCGGCGCGCGGTTCCGCGAGAACGCCGCGCACTCGCTGCTCATCCCGCGGGCGTACCCCGGTCGCCGCACGCCGCTCTGGCAGCAGCGCCTCAAGGCGCAGTCGCTGCTGGAGGTCGCGCGGCGGTACCCGCAGTTCCCCGTCGTCCTCGAGACGTATCGTGAGTGCCTGCGCGACATCCTCGACGTGCTCGGTCTCCAGGACCTGCTGCGCAAGCTGAGCACGCGAGAGATCTCCCTGATCGAGGTCGAGACCCCCACTGCGTCGCCCTTCGCCTCGTCGCTCCTGTTCGACTACGTCGCCGCCTACATGTACGAGGGAGACACGCCGGCGGCCGAGCGGCGCGCTGTGGCGCTCTCGCTGGACCGCGAGCTGCTGCGGGAGCTGCTGGGCCAGGAGGAGCTGCGCGACCTCATCGACCCCGAGGCGCTGGAGCAGGTCGAGGACGACCTGCAGCAGCGCTCCGAGCACCTGCGGGCGCGCGACGCCGACGCGTTGCACGACGTGCTGCGGCGCGTCGGCGACCTGACCACGGCGGAGGCGGCGGAGCGTGCGGAGCCGCCGGAAGACGCGGCCGCCTGGCTGGCGCGGCTCGAGGACGAGCGCCGCGCCGTGCGCGCCCGCCTCGGCGGCGAGGAGCGCTGGTTCGCCGCCGAGGACGCCGGGCTGTTCCGCGACGCCCTCGGCGTCGTCCCGCCGGGCGGCCTGCCCGACGCCTTCCTCGAGGACGTGCCGGACCCGCTGGTGAAACTGCTGCGCCGCTACGCGCGCTCGCACGGCCCGTTCGAGACGGGCGAGGTGCACGCCCGGTACGGCGTCGACCCAGGCCCGGCGCTCGCCGAGCTCGAGCGGGCCGGCGGCCTCGTGCTCGGCGAGCTGCGGCCCATGGGCACGCAGCGCGAGTGGTGCGACCCGGACGTGCTGCGCCGCGTGCGCCGGGCCTCGCTCGCCGTGCTGCGCAAGGAGATCGAGCCTGTCGGCCAGCAGACACTCGCGCGCTTCGCGCCGGCCTGGCAGGGCGTCGACCGCTTTGCCGCTCCGGGCGCCGGCGTCGACCGGCTTCGGGACGTGCTCGCTCCGCTTCAGGGTCTTCCTCTGGCGCCGGAGCTCTGGGAGAAGGACGTGCTCCCGCGCCGTCTCGGCACGTACTCGCCGTACTGGCTGGACGAGCTGTGCGCGAGCGGCGAGGTCGTGTGGGTGGGCGGCGGGCCGGTGGGCGCCAGGACCGGGCGCGTCGCGTTGTACTTCCGCGACGACGCGCCTCTCCTGGGGCCGCCGCCGGTGCAGGGCGAGGCGCCGGGAGGCGAGCTGCACGATCTGCTGCGCGAGCGGCTCGCGCGGGGCGCCTGCTTCTTCTCCGACCTGCTCGTCGAGTACGCCGACGCGAGCCCCGAGGAGTTGCGCGAGGCGCTCTGGGACCTCGCCTGGGCCGGGGAGGTGACGAATGACGCCTTCGCGCCGCTCCGCGCGCGGAGCGCCAAGGCGTCGTCGAGTCCCCGCCAGGAGCGCCGCGCCGGCTCCGGCCGCTTCCGTCGGCGGGCGCGGGGAACCCCGCCGCTGCAGGGACGCTGGTCGCTCGCGGCTCACGTCTTCGGCGCCGGCCCGGACGATCAGGGGGTGCGCCGCCGCGCCTGGGCGGAGTTGCTCCTGGAGCGCCACGGCGTGCTGACGCGCGAGCTGGTACGGGCCGAGGGCTTTCCCGGCGGCTTCGCGGCGCTGTACCCGGCGCTCTCCGCGCTCGAGACGCTGGGCGTGGCCCGCCGCGGGTACTTCGTCGAGGGGCTGGGCGGCGCCCAGTTCGCGCTGCCCGGCGCGGTCGAGCGGCTACGCGCTCTTGAGGAGGCGCCGGACCAGTCGCTGGTCATCGCCACGGCCGACCCGGCGCAGCCTTACGGCGCCGGGCTTCGCTGGCCGGATGCCGACGTCCGACCGCCGGCTCGCCGGGCGGGCGCCCAGCTGGTCACCGTCGGCGGGCGCCCGGCGCTCTCCGTGCACGCCGGCGGCAGGTCACTGCGGGTGCTGGGCCGGGCGGACGACGTCGGCCCGGCGCTCGAGGCGCTCGCGGCGGCGGTCCGCGCCGGCCGCCTCCGCCGCCTCGTCGTCGACACCATCGACGGCGAGCCCGCGGTCTCCAGCCCGCTCGCCGAGCGCCTGCTCGCGCTGGGCTTCCGCCGAGGCCTGCACGACTTCGCGCTCGCCCCCGGCGATGCCTGAGTGCTCGACCAGCGCATCGTGGCCGGCATCGGCGACTTCTGGAAGTCTGAGGCGTGCTGGCTCGCCGGCCTGGACTCCTGGCGGCGGCTGTGACGTTCCTGAGAGTCGGGAGCGGCACACCAAACGCTTCCCGCGGCTTGCGCGCGGAGCTCGTATGGCGATACTCTCGTGCATATATCTTATGCATGGGAGGGCCGGTGCCGGCGAGACCGACAGTCACAGTGGATCTGGGCAAGGTGCGCGCGAACGCCCGGGCCGTGGTCGACCACCTGCCCGGCATTCTCGGTGGTCGGCGTGACCAAGGTCACCTGCGGCTCGCCGCAGGTGGCGCGCGCGATGCTGGGCGGCGGGGCACAGGCGCTGGGCGACTCGCGCCTGGAGAACGTACAGCGCCTCCGTGACGCCGGCCTCACGGCGCCCATCTGGCTGCTGCGCGCGCCGCCGCCTGAGCTGGCCGTCGAGACCGTGCAGCTCGCCGACGTCTCGCTGGAGAGCGAGCTCGAGACCGTCGTCGCTCTCGACAACGCGGCCGCCGCCGGCGGCCGGCGGCACGCTGTGATCGCGATGGTCGACCTCGGCGACCTGCGCGAGGGCATGCTGCCGGACGCGCTGCCTGCGTTCCTGGAGCGCGTCAACACCATGGACCACATCGACATCGCCGGCATCGGCGTCAACCTGACCTGCTACGGCGCCATCGTGCCGGACGCGGACAACCTCGGCCGCCTGGCCGAGCTGGCGGCGCGGAGCGAGAAACAGCTCGGCCGGCCGCTGCTGGTGTCGGGCGGCAACTCCGGGTCCATCGGCATGGTCACCTCCGGCCGCATGCCGGCCGCCGTCGACTCGCTGCGCATCGGCGAGACCATCCTGCTCGGCGTAGACACGCTCACCCGCGAGCCGACGCTGGGCCTGCACCTGGACGCCATCACCGTGTCGGCCCCGGTCATAGAGACCCTCGTCAAGCCGTCGCTGCCGCAAGGCACGAGCGCCCAGGACGCGTTCGGCAACTTCCCGACCTTCACCGACCGCGGCGAGCGGCGGCGCGCGATCTGCGCCCTGGGGCGCCAGGACGCGCCGCCCGAGGGCCTCACGCCGGTCGACCCGCGCGTCGAGGTGCTCGGAGCCTCCAGCGACCACCTCATCCTCGACGTCGACGCCCTGGACCGCCCGCCGGCCCTCGGCGAGACCCTCAGCTTCACGCCCAACTACGCTGCGACGCTGCAGCTGTTCACGTCACCGTACGTCCACAAAGTGTTCACTCCGCCGGCCTGACACAAGGATCGTGGCGCGGAGGGACCTGCAACCACAGGAGTGAGCATGGCAGAGAGAACCAAAGTCCTCATCATGGGAGCCGCGGGCCGCGACTTCCACAACTTCAACACCTACTTCCGGGACAAGCAGGAGTACGAGATCGTGGCGTTCACCGCCACTCAGATCCCGTATATCAACGACCGCAAGTACCCGGCCGAGCTCGGCGGCGGCCGTACTACCCGGACGGCATCCCGATCCACGACGAGTCCGAGATGCCCGAGCTGGTCAAGAAGTACGGCGTCGAGCTGGTCGTCTTCGCCTACTCGGACGTGCCCTACGAGTACGTCATGCACCGCTCGGCCCTGGTGAACTCCCTGGGCGCCGACTTCATGCTGCTGGGCCCGGACAAGGTCATGGTCAAGAGCACCAAGCCGGTGATCGCCGTCTGCGCGGTGCGCACCGGCGCCGGCAAGAGCCAGACCAGCGCGCAAGATCCAGACCATGCTGCGCGAGGCCGGCAAGAAGGTCGTCAGCATCCGTCACCCCATGCCGTACGGCGACCGGTCGCCCAGCAGCGTGCAGCGCTTCGCGACGGTCGAGGACCTCGCCAAGTACAAGTGCACGATCGAGGAGATGGAGGAGTACGAGCCGCACGTCACGGCCGGCAACGTGATCTACGCCGGCGTCGACTACGAGGCCATCCTGCGCGAGGCCGAGAAGGAGGCCGACGTCATCCTCTGGGACGGCGGCAACAACGACTTCAGCTTCTACGCCGCCGACCTCTACTATCACCGTCGCCGACCCGCACCGCCCCGGCAACGGCCTCGTGTACTACCCGGGTGAGGTCAACCTGCGGCTGGCCGACGTCATCGTCCTGAACAAGATCGACTCGGCCGACCGCGCCGGCGATCGAGGCCGAGCTCGACGCCGTGCGCTCGGTGAACCCGACGGCGCAGATCATCATGGGCGCCAGCCCGGTCACCGTGGACAAGCCCGAGATGATCAAGGGCAAGCGCGTACTGGTGGTCGAGGACGGCCCGACGCTCACGCACGGTGAGATGAAGTACGGCGCCGGCACCGTGGCCGCCCGGCAGTTGGGCGCGGCCGAGTTCATCGACCCGCGTCCCTTCGCCGTCGGCGAGATCAAGGCGACCTTCGAGAAGTACCCCAACGTCGGTGTGCTCCTGCCGGCCATGGGCTACTCCGACCAGCAGCTCAAGGACCTGGAGACGACGATCAACACCTCCGGCGCCGACGTGGTCGTCATCGGCACGCCGATGGACCTGCGCCGCATCATCGACGTCAAGCTGCCGGCCGTCCAGGTCGGCTACGACCTCCAGGAGATCGGCAGCCCGACGCTCGAGGACGTCCTGCGCGAGCGCAAGTTCATCTGATAGCCTTCTCGGGCGTCAGACCGCAGCAGTAGGTGACCCGACGACGGCCGGCGCTGACGCGCCGGCCGTCGTCGTCGTTCCGCGTTCGTCGCGGCGTGTCACAGGAACCAGTCCCGAAGAGGGGGGATCAATGTCCGAGCATGCCGAGCGGCATCTCGCGGAGCTCGACCTCACCGGCCGCAGCTTCCTCACCATCCACGACTTCAAGCCGTCCGAGATCGTCACCCTGCTCGACCTCGGTGACGCGCTCAAAGAGGCGCAGAAGCAGCGCGCTCCGCACGCGTTCCTCGCCGAGCGTACGGTCACGATGATCTTCATGAAGACGAGCACGCGCACGCGCATGAGCTTCGAGGTGGGCATCGAGCAGCTGGGCGCCCAGCCGATCTTCCTCAACGCCAACGACATCCAGCTCCGCGTCGGCGAGACCATCAAGGACACCGCCAACGTGATGAGCCGGTACTGCGACTGCATCATGATCCGCACGTTCGCCCAGCAGGACGTGGAGGACCTCGCCCGCTACGGCCAGATCCCGATCATCAACGGGCTCACCGACACGCACCACCCGTGCCAAGGCATGGCGGACGCGATGACCATCCGCGAGCACGTGGGCAAGCTGCAGGGTACCAGGCTCGTCTACATCGGCGACGGCAACAACGTCGCCCACTCGCTCGCAGAGGTGGGCGCCAAGACCGGCATGGAGGTCGTCATCTGCACGCCCGACGACTACAAGCCCGACGCCGGGATCATCGCGCGGGCGCAGGAGGACGCGAAGGAGACCGGTGCGTCCATCGTGCTGACCAGCGACGTCGCCGCCGTGGAGGGCGCCGACGTCATCTACACCGACACCTTCACGAGCATGGGCCAGGAGGCGGAGCACGAGACCCGCTTGGCCGCCATGCGCGACTACCAGGTCAACATGGCGCTGATCGGGCGGGCCGGCCCGCAGGTCAAGGTCATGCACTGCCTGCCCGCACACTGGGGCGAGGAGATCACCGAGGAGGTGCTGTACTCGCCGCACTCCGTGGTCTTCGACCAGGCGGAGAACCGCCTGCACGCGCAGAAGGCGGTCATGGCGGCGGTCATCGCCTGACGCAGGCCGCGCCTCGCGGCCGTCCCGGCCGAGGGCGCGACCGCGAGCGTACGAACGGCGGGGACGGGCGGAGGCCACTATGGCCGCCGCCCCGCCCCCGCCGTTCGTCTCTCAAATCCAGCTGCGGAACCACATGATGTGCATCCAGTGCTCAGGCGAGATGCCCAGCCCGAGGACGATCGGGATGAACGCCACCACGATGCCGATGATCATGCCGGCGAGCACCATCGTCGTCCACGGACGGTGGCGCTGCATGCGCCGCGAGAGCAGGAACACCACGAGGGCGACTGCGATGAGGCAGCCGACGGCCACGCCGACCCAGCCGAGCGAGTCTGCGGCGTCCTGCGGCAGCTTCCAGAACAGCCAGCCCGCCGCGACGCCGATGGGCTCCCACAGCAGCGCCGTCGCCAGCGCCGCGCCGGCCGCCGCGAGCCATCCGCGGCGCGGCACCACGCCGCCGGCGAACAGGCTCAGGGCACCGGCCACGAGGATCGCCATGAATGGCGCCACCGGTGTCATGTAGTACAGGAACGAGGTCCTCGTCGTCGCGAACCACGGCACGTACAGCACCAGGATGATGGCCGCGACCGGCAGCAGCGCGTACGTCCGTCGCATGAGCGCGAGTGCGATCCCCAGCACGAGGGTCAGCGTCGCCATCCACCACAGGAAGGGATTGCCGATGGCGATGACGCCGAAGTACGTCGTCTTGCCCTCGAAGTAGTACCAGACGGGGCGCAGGTCGATGATCCAGCTGGGCGCGATGGACGCGTAGGTATGCGTGGCACGCAGGTGGAGGTTGAAGTAGATCGCCTGGCGTGTGAGCTCGACGAAATCGCTCCACGTGTGCCCGTCGATGAAGTACTGCGTGTAGCTGAGGAAGTAGACGGCGATCGGGACCAGGACCATGGCGCCCAGGATGAGACCGATGCGCCGCCACGCCGAGCCCTGCGGCGCAGTGGACGGCTGCTGCTCGGAGAATGGCGGCGTGAGCGGGACGCTCGCCGGCAGCGCCACGCGACCGGACTCGGTGTCGGCGAGGCTCCGCTTCTTCAGCCTTGCGCGCCGCGCGCCGCTGCAGGAGCAAGGAGAGGGCGATGATGAGCAGCGCGGCGATGACGGCCAGGCCGCCGGACCACTTCGTGGCGGCGGCCATGCCGCCGGCGAGGCCGGAGATGAACAGCCAGCGCGGCCGCCAGCCGTCCTGCACGTAGCGCAGGGCGAAGAGGATGCACACCACCGTCCAGACGGCGATGAAGATGTCGAGGGTCGCGATGCGCGACTGGGCGATCCCCAACGGGTCGGCCGCGGCGAACAGGAGGCCGAGCAGCGCCCAGGGAGGCGAGAGCCCGAGCCGGCGGCCCAGCGGGTACACGCACGCCAGCAGGGCTATGCCGGCGACGAGCGCGGGGATGCGCCAGCCGAAGGAGCGGTTGCCGAACAGGAGGATGCCGGCGGCGATGGCCATCTTGCCCATCTCCGGGTGCGGCCAGGAGACCTCGTCGCCGGCCGCCCAGCGGTACTGCCCATGCGTGCCGGTGCGGTTGTCGACGATCGCCTTGGCGTCCTTGGCGTAGTAGATCTCGTCGAACATCATCGTGGCCGGCGTGCCCAGCTGCCACAGTCGCAAGGCGGTCGAGATGAGCAGGATGAGCGCCACGGCAAGCGCGTAGCCGTTGCGGCGGGCGGGGTCCTGTATGAGTCGTGGGGCTGTGAGCATCGACGAACGAATGTCTTCAAGTATCCGACAGGCGCGCCGACAGTATAGTGAATCCGCGGGCGGGAGGAGGTCGCGCGTGCGCAAGGCACTCATCACGAAGGTCGTCGCCGCAGCGCTGGTGGCGTACGCCGGAGCGCTGGCCGGCCCCGCCGTGGCGGCCGACGCGGCGGCCTCGTGGAGCGAGCGCCAGACCATCCCCGGGCTCACGGAGCGGACCATCTGGGGGCACGGGCAGGTGTTCGTCTACCGCCTGCCGCAGAACGTCACGCACACCGGCGACCTGCACGTGGAGCTCTCCTACACGCCGGAGGACTGCGACTGCTTCGTCTATCTGCTCGGGCCCGTCTCCAAAGGGTCAGCCGAGTGGCAGGTCTGCCCCAGCACCTACCTCCAGGGCTTCCTCGCGCAGATACCCGGGCGCGAGATCGTCGATTACGCCGTGCCCGAGGTCCTGGACCAGACGCCCACACCTGACGGCGTGCTGGGGGACGCGTACTACGTCGTCGTGCAGGCGGCCAGCGGCGCCTCGCGCGTGCGCCTGACCGGGTACCTTCCCAGAACGAAGACGGGGGAGACGGACACCACCTCCGAGGGTTCGTTCACGCGGCTCCACTTCACTGCACCGACCAAGGCCGGGGCCTCCATCAAGGTGACCGGGGCGGCGTACGGCGGCGCCTTCGACCTGACGCCGACCTCCGAGGGTCAGGTCGACTGCCGTCTGCAGTACCCGGTGGACGCCGCCGCACGCACCGTCCAGCCGGCGACGACGGCGCTGCAGGCCGCCTTCGAGCAGTACGTCTACCCGCCGCTCTGGGAGCCGGAGGGCGGGCAGGTCCCGCTCGCCCAGACCATCTCCTACGGCAGTTGGGACCTCTACGACGCGAACCGGCACGCCGCCGCGCCGCTGAGCGGCGACGACTGGTACGGCCTGCAGGGCGGCTTCGCCGTGCAGGCCGCCGGCCCGTGGCGGCCTCAGTCGACCTTCCACTACGTGCCGGTGCTGTGGCTCGCGGCGGCTGCGCCATACGCGCGGGCGCCGGCGCAGCCGGGTGCGCCGGCGACCGGCCGGCGGACCGTCGACTACAAGGCCACGCTGCTCCTCCCGCAGAACCTGCGCTTGGCCTCCGTGACGCCCAGGGTGAAGAAGGGTCGCCGGGCCACGCTCGAGGGCACGCTGGCCGTGCCGGTGGGCGCGGGCGTGCAGTGGGCCGTGCCGGGCACGCCGGTCACCGTCCAGCGCAAGGTGGGCGCCGCGTGGACGCCGGTCCGCAACGCCAGGACCGGCGCGAACGGCGCCTGGCGGCTCAAGGTGCGGGTCGTGCGCACCACCCGCTGGCGCGCCGTGGCTCAGACAGGCCCCGGTCTCGCGGTCGAGTACTCGCTGGTCAAGCGCACACTCGTCCGTCGCTGACCCGGGGCGGCCGGACGGGACGGGTGCGACCTGGGCTCATACACGAACCGAGGTTCGGCGCTTGTGCAGCGGCGCACTTGGTTTACGGGCCGCTTCATGATAGAAATCCCGAGTTTGCCGTGTCGAAAAGGCGTGAGCCGGGGGCGACGCGCGCGGGCTCGTTCCCGACGATCTACCCAAAGTGGAGGCTTCCATAGATGAGTGACGAACCCAAGACGCCGCTCGCCAGCGCGACCGGCCCGATGGGCGAGCGTGGCACCATCACAGCCACGCTACGCGACGCAACCGGCAACCCCGGCCCGCTCGGCCTCATGGCCTTCGGCATGACGACCGTCCTGCTGAACGTCCACAACGCCGGTCTCATCCCGCTCAGCGGCGTCATCCTTGCCATGGGCATCTTCTACGGCGGCCTCGCGCAGGTCATCGCCGGCGCCATGGAGTGGAAGAAGAACAGCACCTTCGGCATGACCGCGTTCCTGTCGTACGGCTGCTTCTGGCTCACGTTCGTGGGTATCTTCGCCCTCCCCAAGTGGATTGGTACCCCTGACCTGGACCTCGGCGCGACGAGTACGGCGCTGGGCTACTACCTGATCGCGTGGGGCGTGTTCACGGCCCTCATGTTCGTGGGGACGCTGCGCATCAACCGCTCGCTGCAGGTCGTGTTCGGCAGCCTCACCATCCTGTTCGTCCTACTCGCCCTCGGCGAGTGGACGGGCAACGCGACCATCACCAAGATCGCCGGCTGGGAGGGCATCTTCGTCGGTTTTTCCGCCATCTACGGGTCCATCGCCCAGGTGTGGAACGAGCTGTACGGGCGCGTCGTGCTGCCGCTCGGTCCGTACAAGAAGTAGTCAGACAGATCACCGCCGGCCCGCTTCGGGCGCCGCGTCGAGAGATGTGCCGAGGGGCGCCGTCACCGCAGAGTGACGGCGTCCCTCGGCCGTTGGGAGCCGGCGTCTGAGGTTTGCGGGCTTGCCGCCCAGGGCGGCGAAGCTGCCGACCAGCGTCAGCCCGTCGTCCTGCGCGAGGACGACGGGCTGGGTGGACGGCGCGGCGGCCGCCACCGACTGCGCCGCGCCGGCCTGAGGAGCGGCCAGGAGCATCAGGCTGATGACGAGGGTCGCGAGGACTGTGGCGACCAAGCCCGGCGCCGGCCTTCTGCGGATCCGTGCTGTCTCCATCTCCGCGCCTTCTCGCCGGTCGCGACCGGCCGTCGTCAAGTGGCCACACAAGCTCGTCTCGGCCTCGGCTTGCGGGGTCTTGACGAGGCGCCGTGGGGTGAGTGCGCATTCTTCCGTCCGGGGCCGTTCCTATCATGCTCCTTGACACGAACACGGGTTCGCTCTACGCTCCGCACGAACACATGTTCGCCACAAGAGGAGGAATGGTGGAAGGTCTCACGCCACGACAGGATCAGGTGCTCGAGTTTATCCGCGAGAGCGTGCGCGCCAACGGCTATCCGCCCACGGTCCGCGAGATCTGTGCGGCTCTGGATCTCTCGTCGCCATCCACCGTCCATGCGCACCTCGCGAACCTCGAGCGCCGGGGGTTCATCAAGCGCGATCCCACCAAGCCACGAGCACTCGATGTGGTGGGCGAGTCGCGGCCGCGGCCGCTGCCGCTGGTCGGCCGCGTCGCCGCCGGCGCTCCCATCCTCGCCGAGGACAACATCGAGGAGCTCGTCGACGTCCCCAGCTTCCTTCGCCGCGACGACGCCGATTTCGTCCTCCGCGTCCGTGGCGATTCCATGATCGGCGTGGGCATCTTCGACGCCGACCTGATCGTGGTGCATCCGCAAGCCGAGGCCAGGGACGGCGAGATCGTCGTGGCCCGGGTCAGCGGCATCGGCGATGACGAGGCCACCGCCAAGCGCTTCTACCGCGATGGCGCTCACGTCCGCCTGGTAGCCGAGAACGAGAACTACGAACCGATCGTCGTCAACGCCGACCAGGTGGAACTGGTCGGCCGAGTCGTGGGGGTCCTTCGCCAGCTATGAGTACCATGCCTCTCGCCACAGCCGTTCAGCTCACGCTCGCCGACACGGTCGACGAGTCCCTCGCATCCGCCCTTGCGGGCCGCGACGCGACCTGCCTGTGGTGTGGAGGCCATGACATGGAGGTCCTCACGGCGGACCTTTGGAGCGGCGCCGTCGTCATCCGGTGCCGCCACTGCGGCACCGAGCTCGACGGCGTGGTGCCGCGCCACCTCCGCGAGGTGCCGCGGTGAGCGCGGGCACTCGCCCGTACGCCGCGTCGGGAGCGTCCCTGGGTCGTACCGACCGCCACGCCGCGGTCTCGGTCCTTGGGCCGCGCCGCCCGGCGTCAGCGGCGGCGCCGCAGGTTGGCCGGGCTCATCCGCTTCGCCGTGTTCCTGCTGCTCATCTTCGTGGCCGTGTGGGCCGGCGTCCGCGTCGCCCACGCCGGCACCGACGGCGCGATCTATACGGGCCAGCAGTACGTGGTGCAGCAGGGCGACGACCTGTGGACCATCGCCTCCGGTCACTACGACGGCAGCGTCGACGTGCGCAAAGCCGTGTACGTCATCCGGGAGGTCAACCACCTGAGCGACAAGACGCTCCAGCCCGGCCAGGAGCTGCAACTGCCCACGCTGCAAGACTAGCGCTGCGGCCTCAGGCTCGTGCGGGGAGGGCCATAGGGTATACTGTCGCCGCGTCCGGGACGTGGCGCAGCCTGGTAGCGCACCTGCTTTGGGAGCAGGGGGTCGCGAGTTCAAATCTCGCCGTCCCGACCACCTCACGGGCGGGAGTAGCTCAGTTGGTAGAGCATCAGCCTTCCAAGCTGAGGGTCGCGGGTTCGAAACCCGTCTCCCGCTCCATCCTTCGCCCTATCCATCCGCTCGTTCTCGACTCGACGGCCCCGTATACTTGCGTATCCACGCGCCCGTAGCTCAGTTGGATAGAGCGTCGGACTTCTAATCCGAGGGTCGCAGGTTCGAATCCTGCCGGGCGCGCCAGCTGTCTGGGGCTGCGGATCGCGTCTCGGGCCGTCTCTCCTCCTCCGTCGTTACCACTACCTTGACAGTGGGTAGAAGCCTGACGGACAAGAGACACGGAGGCCGCAATGACCGACGATCCTTCGACCATCGGCGCCATCTATGAGCAGGTGGCGGCTGCGCTGGCGAGTCACGACAAGGCCACGGTCGTGCGTACGGCCGTCGAGGCCGTTTCCTCAGGCGAGGTGTCCATCCCCGCGCTGTACCGCGATGTGCTCACACGCATCCTCGCGGACACCGGCGAGGCGTGGCACGAGGGCAAGGTGGCCATCTGGGAGGAGCACCTCGCCAGTTCCACAGTGCGCACCGTCGTGGAGATCCTGTATCCGGGCGTGCTGAAGGCCAAGGCGGCCGCGGCGCCCGCCGGTCGGACGGTGCTCCTCGCGTGCCCGCCCGAAGAGGGCCACGATCTCGGCCTGCGCATGGTCAGCGACCGGTTCGACATGGCCGGCTGGTCCACGTACTTCCTCGGTCCGGACACGCCGGTCGAGGAGATCGCCGCGGCGGCGAAGGGGCTGGGCGTCGACGCCGTGGTGATGAGCTCGTCGACGCACTTCCACCGGCTGGCCGTCCGCCACGCCGTGGACGCTCTGAAGAGGGCGCTTCCGGACACCGACATCTGGGTGGGCGGCCCGGCCTTCGTCGGGGCCGCTACCGGCTGGCTGCCGGAGGAGATCGTGGACCTGGACGCCGTCCTGATCAGCCCCCCGGCGTCGGCCTCCGAAGCCGGACTCCTATCAGAACCCGAACGTGAACAGGACGCGGGCATCGAGCGCGGCGACGAGGCTTGACAGATGCTCAGCCTCAGCATTGCCGCGCGGTTCCTGCGCAAGAGCCCGATCCAGTCCATCCTCATCGCCGCCGGCATCGCGGTCGGCATCGGCGTCCAGGTCTTCTTGGGGTCCCTGATCACGAGCCTGCAGACCAGCCTCGTAGACCAGACCATCGGCAACAGCCCGCAACTGGTCGTCCAGTCGCAGCAGGACGGGCAGCCGGTGACGTACACCTCTCAGGTCGAGCGGGCGATGAAGTCACAGAGTGAGGTCACCTCGGTCGTGCCGACACGGGCATACTCCGGCATCTACCGCAGCGGCACCGGGAACGCGCCGCTGCAGCTCACCGGCGGTTTCCTTGGCCAGCTGGACACGATCTACGACATCTCTGGCCGGCTGGTGGCAGGCAAGGCGACACTGGGCACCGGCGACATCCTCATCGGCAAGGACTTCGCCAACTCCTTCGGCATCAAGCCCGGCGACCAGGTGAGCATCGTGCTGCCCTCGGGCAAGCCGGCGTCGCTCACGGCCACGGGCGTGTTCGACTTCGGTTCTGCCGCCGCCAACAGCGCCACCGCCTTCGTCAGCGGGGAGCAGGCGGCTACCGTGCTCGGCTACTCGTCAGACCAGTACTCGGCCGTCGACGCGCAGGTACAGGACGTGTTCTCGTCCAAGCAGGTCGCCGACTCCCTCAGGTCCGCGCCGGCGCTCAACGGTCTCAGGGTCACGGAGTGGCAGTCCCAGAACGCCGATTTGCTCTCCGCTCTGCAGAGCCAGAGCTCGTCGAGCTACATGATCCAGTTCTTCGTACTGGTCGCCGTGGCTCTGGGCATCGCCTCCACACTGGCCATCTCGGCCGTACAGAAGACGCGCCAGATCGGCATCCTCAAGGCAATGGGCATGAAGGACCGCCAGTCGGGTCGCATCTTCCTGTGGCAGGCGCTCATCCTCGGGGTGAGCGGCGCCGGCGTGGGCGTGGTGGCCGGACTCGCGCTCATCGCGCTGTTCACGTACCTGGGCCGCAACTCGACCTCGCTGTTCCCGATCACGCCGCAGGTCGGCTTTGTCGTCCTGTCGTTCGTGGTGGGAGTCCTCGTGGCCGTGCTGTCTTCGCTGATTCCGTCGCGCCGCACGTCCAAGCTCGACCCGATCGAGGTGATCCAAGGTGGCTGAGACGCTGGTCAGCGCCGAGACCATCGGCAAGACGTACGGGACCGTCGTGAAGACGGTGGCCCTGCACGAGGTGTCGTTCACGCTCGACGCGGGGGAGTTCGCCTCGGTCATCGGCCAGTCGGGCTCCGGCAAGTCGACCCTGCTCAACCTCATAGGCCTCCTCGACACGCCCACCACGGGGCGCATCTTGCTCGGCGGCCACGACACGACGGCGGCGACCCGCAAGCAGCGCTCAGCCCTGCGCAACGACTTCATCGGGTTCGTGTTCCAGTTCCACTACCTGCTGCCGGAGTTCACGGTGCTGGAAAACGTGCTGATGCCCGGGAGCATCGCCGGCGCGCCGCAGTCCGAGCTCGTCACGAGGGCCGAGGAGAACCTGGCGCTGCTCGGCCTTGAGGGTCTCGAGAAGAAGAACGCCAACGACCTCTCCGGTGGCCAGAAGCAGCGCGTGGCTATCGCCCGCGCCCTGATGAACCGCCCGGCGCTGGTGCTCGCCGACGAGCCGACCGGCAACCTCGACACGGTGAACACGAGGATGGTCTACGAGCTCTTCCGCACGATCAACGAGGAGCTGGGCACTGCGTTCGTCGTCGTCACGCACGACCGCAACGTGGCCCAGCTGACCGACCGCATCCTCGAGATCAGCGACGGCGCCCTATTGCAGGACGTGCGCAACGAGTACACGACGCCGCGTGCGCGAGAGGCAGACCTGCCGGCCCCCGCGTGAGCGCGCGGCGCGGGCGGCGAAGCCGCTCCCGCGCGTGTGACGCGAGCACGTACTCGTGCTATTCTTCGTCGTCGACCGTGTCGTCGGCGTCGCGGCTTGCTTGGCGCCGTCAAGGCGCGAGACACGTGGTGAAGGTAGCTCAGCTGGCAGAGCTCCGGGTTGTGGTCCCGGCGGTCGCGGGTTCGAATCCCGTCCTTCACCCCAACTACGCGATGCAGCGGCCGGCGCGCAGCGCCGGTCGTCCACGTTAACGACCGATGCGGGTGTGGCGGAACTGGTAGACGCGCTAGACTTAGGATCTGGTGAGCTCTGCTCGTGGAGGTTCAAGTCCTCTCACCCGCACCATTTGTTCAGCACCTATCCCCGCACAGACCATTTGGCGGTCCGCAGTCCCCGGAGGGTGACCGGCGGACCGTTCCAGCGACAGACGGAGAACCGACAGTGAAGACGAAGGTCAACCCCACAGGCGAGAACGAGGTCGAGCTCAGCGTCGAAGTCCCGGCCGAGGCCGTGCAGAAGGCCTACGACCGCACCGTGGCCAAGGTCCGCAACGAGATGCAGATCCCGGGGTTCCGCAAGGGGCGCGTGCCGGTCAACCTCGTGGTCCAGAACGTCGGCGCCGACTTCATCCGCAGCGAGGCGCTCGAGGACGCTATCCCGGAGTGGGGCGACGAGGCTCTGCGCGCGGCCGGCCTCTGGGAGGACGCCGTCGGCACCTCCGACCTTCAGGTAGGCCCCCTGGACGAGGCCCAGGACTACAACTTCACGATCAAGGTCCAGACCATGCCCGTGCCCACCCTCGGCGAGTACAAGGGCCTCGAGGTCCCCAAGCGCGAGGTGAAGATCACCGACGAGCAGGTCTCGGCCCAGCTGGCCATGCTGCAGGAGCGGCTCGCGAGCCTGCAGCCGGTCGAGGACCGCGCCGTCCAGGACGGCGACTTCGTGCTCATGGACATGTCGGGCAGCCGTGACGGCGAGCTCATCGAGGGTGCGCAGGGCAAGGACCAGATGTACGAGGTCGGCCGCGGCAACCTCATCCCCGGGTTCGAGGAGGAGCTCATCGGGCTCGCGGCCGGCGCGGAGAAGAGCTTCGACATCACCTTCCCCGAGGACTACCACGCGGAGGAGCTCGCCGGCCAGACCGTGCAGTTCACCGTGGCCGTCAAGGAGATCAAGGTGAAGTCCGTCCCCGACCTGGACGACGCCTTCGCCGCCGACGTCAGCGAGTTCGAGACCATGGACGAGCTGCGCGACGACGTACGCGAGCGGCTGCAAGCCGCCGGCGACGCCGGCGCCGAGCAGGAGTTCAAGGTCGCGGCCGTCGAGAAGGCCGTCGAGCACGCCACCATCGCCGTGCCGTCCACGATGGTCGACCGCGAGGCGCACCGCCTCTTCCACCAGCTCGAGGAGCGGGTGGGCGAGCAGGGCCTCACCATGGAGGTCTACCTGGGCGTGCTCCAGAAGACCGAAGACGAGATCGAGGAGGAGCTGCGCCCGCAGGCCGAGTTCGTCATCCAGCGGCAGCTCGTGCTCGAGGAGATCGCCAAGGCCGAGGCCCTGGAGGTCACCGACGACGACATCACCGAGGTCGTCAAGCGCGACGCGGAGGCACTCGGCCGCGACTACCTGCAGCTCCTCTCGGATCTGGAGAAGTCGGGCAGGCGTGAGGCGCTGCGCGACGAAATGCTAGTGGCCAAGGCCGCCGACTTCGTCGCCGACAGCGCCGTCGTGGTGCCGATGACCGCGGCCGAGGAGGCCGCGGCCGAGGAGTCCGCGGACGCCGTGGACCCCGAAACTGACTGAGAGTCGGACTAAGGGTTTCGCTGCGGGGAAACCACAGAGAGACGCAACGCATGACGAAGAGGGAGAGCACGTGACTCCACTTGTTCCGTTCGTGATCGAGCAGACGAGCCGTGGCGAGCGGTCGTTCGACATCTTCTCGCGACTGCTCAACGAGCGTGTCATCTTCCTGGGCACGCCGGTGGTCGACGAGATCGCCAACCTGATCGTGGCGCAGCTCATCCATCTGGAGAGCGACGACCCCGACAAGGACATCAGCCTGTACATCAACAGTCCGGGCGGCAGCGTGTACGCCGGCCTGGCCATTTACGACACCATGCAGTTCATCAAGCCCGACGTGAGCACCATCTGCGTCGGCAGCGCCATGAGCATGGGCGCGCTGCTCCTCGCGGGCGGCGCCAAGGGCAAGCGCTTCGCTCTCCCGAACGCGCGCGTCCTCATCCACCAGGTGGCCGGCGGGTACGAGGGCCAGGCCACCGACATCGAGATCCACGCCAGAGAAGTCCTCAACCTCCGCAAGCGCCTGGACGAGATCATCGCCGACCACACCGGTCAGGAGATCGACAAGGTCCGGTCGGACACGGAGCGCGACTACTTCATGAGCGCGGCCGAGGCTAAGGATTACGGCATCATCGACGACGTCATCTCGCATCGCTGATGGCGGCGGCGACGACGGCCTCTCACGAGGAGGACCGCAGTGGCGGGAACGACTGACGGCAACGACCAGCTTCTCTGCAGCTTCTGCGGCAAGTCGCAGCGGCAGGTCAAGAAGCTCATCGCCGGCCCGGGCGTGTATATCTGCGACGAGTGCATCGACCTCTGCAACGAGATCATCGACGAGGAGCTCACTGCTCCTGCGGCAGTCGACCTGGAGCAGCTGCCCAAGCCGCGAGACATCTACGGCATCCTGAACGACTACGTCGTCGGCCAGGACGAAGCCAAGCGCTCCCTGGCCGTGGCTGTCTACAACCACTACAAGCGCGTGCAGGCCGTGGCCGGCGGCGAGACCGACGTGGAGTTGCAGAAGAGCAACATCCTCCTGCTCGGCCCGACGGGCTGCGGCAAGACGCTGCTGGCGCAGACGCTTGCGCGCATCCTGAACGTCCCGTTCGCCATCGCCGACGCCACGGCTCTCACCGAGGCCGGGTACGTGGGCGAGGACGTCGAGAACATCCTGCTCAAGCTCATCCAGGCCGCCGACTTCGACGTCAAGCGCGCCGAGACCGGCATCATCTACATCGACGAGATCGACAAGGTCGCGCGCAAAGCGGACAACCCGTCGATCACCCGTGACGTCTCCGGCGAGGGTGTGCAGCAGGCGCTGCTCAAGATCCTCGAGGGTACGGTCGCCAGCGTGCCGCCGCAGGGCGGGCGCAAGCACCCGCACCAGGAGTTCCTCACCATCGACACCACCAACGTGCTGTTCATCTGCGGCGGCGCGTTCTCGGGCCTCGAGAAGATCATCGAGCGCCGTATGGGCCGCCAGGGCGTGGGCTTCATGGCCGACGTCGTCAGCAAGGCGGACAAGGATCCCGGCACGATCTTCACACACGCGCTCCCCGAGGACCTGCTCGACTTCGGCCTCATCCCCGAGTTCATCGGCCGGCTCCCCGTCGTCAGCGCCGTCCACAATCTGGACGAGAACGACCTCATGCGCATCCTCACCGAGCCCAAGAACGCGCTCACCCGCCAATACCAGAAGTTCTTCCAGCTGGACGGCGTGGAGCTCGTGTTCGCGGACGAGGCGCTCACCGCCATCGCCACCAAGGCGCTGGCGCGCGGCACCGGCGCGCGCGGCCTGCGGTCTATCATCGAGGAGTCGCTGCTGGACGTCATGTTCGACCTACCCAGCCGCACGGACGTGCGCAAGTGCGTCATCACCAAAGAGACCATCGAGAAGGGCATCGACCCGACGCTTCTCACCGAGGCGGACAAGTCGCTGCCTGAGCGTGACGCCGAATCGGCCTGAGCATAGCGGGGTGACCGGGGAGGGGCAGGGCGGCCACAACGCGGCCCTGCCCCTCTTGCCGACTCGCGAGCTCGTCCTGTTCCCCAAGATGGTCGCGCCCATCTTCGTCGGGCGCCAGAAGTCCATCTCGGCCATCGAGGCCGCCTTTGGCGCGCAGGGTCCCGTCATCCTCTGCGCACAGCGTGAGGCCGACGTCGAGGACCCCTCGTTCGACGACCTGCGTCCCGTCGGCGTGGCGGCCCGTGTCCTGCAGCTCTTCAAGATGCCGGACGGGAGCGTCAAGGCCATCGTCGAGGGCGACGAGCGCGTCCGCGCTCAGCGGGTGGTGGAGAGTGAGCCCCACTTCGTGGTCGAGTACGCGCCTGTGGAGAGCGCGGACGCGCTCACGGCCCGGGCGCGCAGCCTTGCGAGGCGGGTCAGCGACGAGTTCGTGCGCTACGCGCAGATGCACCCCCAGCTCCCCGACGAGGCCCAGTTCGTGGTGCAGCAGGCCGAGAGTCCCGAGGAGCTGGCGGACATCGTCGCCGCACACCTGCAGACCGACCCCGCCGAGAAGCAGGCCCTGCTGGAGATCGAGAGCACGCGGCAGCGCCTCACCGCCTTGCTCGAGAGTCTGGCCGAAGAGAACGCCGTACTCGGCCTCGAGCAGGAGATCGCCTTCAAGGTACGGCAGCGCATGGAGGGCCAGCAGCGTCAGCTGCTGCTCCACGAGAAGCTGCGCGTGCTGCGCGACGAGATCGAGGAGGCGGGCGACGAGACCGACGAGGACGTCGCCGACTATGCCCGCCGCGCGGCCGACAGGCAGCTCTCCCCGGCCGCACGCCGGCTCGTCACGCGAGAGCTCACCAAACTCAGGCAGGCCCCGCCGATGAGCCCGGAGGTCGCGGTCATCCGTGGCTTCCTCGACACCGTCCTGGACCTGCCGTGGGGCGAGCTCGCGCCGGCCGAGGTCGACGTCCCGGGGGTGGCCCGCCACCTGGAGCGCACGCACTACGGGCTCAAGGACGTGAAGGACCGGATCCTCGAGTACCTGGCCGTGTGTCGCATGCGCGCCGACGCGGCCAGGGGGCGGGGAGGGGCCGGCGGCGGCGAGGCCGCGGACCAGCCGGCCACTATCCTCTGTCTGGCCGGCCCTCCCGGCACCGGCAAGAGCAGCGTCGCGCAGAGCATCGCCGACGCGCTCGGACGGCCCTTCGTGCGCGTGGCCCTCGGCGGCGTGCGCGACGAGGCGGAGATCCGCGGGCATCGCCGCACCTACATCGGCGCGATGCCCGGGCGCATCGTCGAGGGCCTGGCCAAGGCCGGTGTAGACAACCCCGTCATGCTCCTGGACGAGCTCGACAAGCTCGACAGCGACTGGCGCGGCAACCCGTCGGCGGCGCTGATGGAGGTGCTCGACCCGGCGCACAACCACACCTTCCGCGACAACTACCTCGAGACTGAATATGACCTGAGCCGCGTGTTCTTCATCGCCACGGCCAACGACACGGACGCCATCCCAGACACGCTCTACGACCGCCTGGAGATCCTGCGCCTGAGCGGCTACACCCTGCCGGAGAAACTCGCCATCGCGAGACGGCACCTGCTGCCGCGTGTGGCCGCGGACACGGGGTTGCGCCGCGGGGACGTCAAGTACGCCCGCGGCGTGCTCCAGGCGGTAGTGCGCGGCTACACGCGCGAGGCCGGTGTGCGCGAGCTGGAGCGCGCGCTGCGGCGCGTCGCGCGCAAGGTCGCGCGCAAGCACCTGGAGGACGGCCTCGCGCTGCCCGTGGACGTGCGCGAGGACGAGCTCCGCGGGTATCTCGGCGAGGCGCACTGGCTGGACGCGAAGCTGCCGCGCCGCGCCCGTGTGGGCGAGAGTCTCGGCCTCGCCTACACCTCCGACGGCGGCGAGGTGCTCACCATCGAGGCGACCATCGCCCGCGGCCGCGGCGAGCTGGTGCTCACGGGTCAGCTCGGTGAGGTCATGCAGGAGTCGGCGTCGGCGGCGTGGGGCTACCTGCTCTCGCACGTCGAGCGCGACCCGGACCTCAAGCATCTAATCGCGCGCTCGTCTTTCCTGACCGACGAGGGACTCGACCTGGCCACCCAGGACGTCCGCGTCCACGTGCCCGAGGGCGCCGTGCCCAAGGACGGCCCGTCCGCCGGCCTCGCGCTGGCGGTCGCCATGGTCTCCGCGCTCGGCGGGGCGCCGGTCAAGCCGCGCGTCGCCATGACCGGCGAGATCACGCTGGGCGGCAGGATCCTGCGCATCGGCGGGCTCAAGGAGAAGCTGCTGGCGGCGGGACGGTCGGGCATCCGCATGGTGCTCGTGCCCGAGGCCAATCGCGGGACCGTCGCCGAGCTCCCCGAAGAGCTTACGGCCAGGCTCAGCCTGGTGTATGTTGCGTCCTTCAAGGAGGCGCTGCCCTACCTGTTCGGTGAGTCGGTGGTTAGGCGGCGGGCCTCTCGGGGCCACAATCAATAACGGTCACGGAAGACCGGGCCAAGGCACTTGCGGGAGGACGCGATGCACGATCAAGAGCACGACCACGACCACGATCACCAGACGCCGGGCTCGACTGAAGAGCCGGGCGTCGACGCGGGCTCCGGCACGCTGGAGAAGCACTGTTCGCAGTGCGGAGCCCTGATCCAGGGCTCCGACGAGTTCTGCCAGGTCTGCGCCATCGAGTACAGCGGGGGAGAGACCCCGGACGACGAGGACTGAACCGCCGTCCTGCACGGTGAAGACCCCGAGGGCCGCCTGCTCTTCGTGAGCAGGCGGCCCTCGGCGCGTCCGGCGGCGCCTTCGCCGTTCGGTATACTTGGCTCCCGCGATCAACGAGGCTAGATGAACGACTACCTGCAGCAGACCACTCGCTTCGAGCCGGCCGCCGTCGAGGCCCGCTGGATGAAGTACTGGCTGGACGAGCACATCTTCCACGCCGAGCCCGACCCGGAGCGGAAGCCCTACTCAATCGTCATCCCGCCGCCCAACATCACGGGCGTGCTGCACATGGGCCACGCGCTCAACGACACCGTCCAGGACGTCCTCACGCGCTACCACCGCATGCTCGGCGAGAACGCGTGCTGGCTCGTGGGCACCGACCACGCCGGCATCGCCACGCAGAACGTGGTCGAGAAGATGCTGCGCACCCAGGGGCTCACCAAGGAGGACCTCGGCCGCGACGAGTTCGTCGCCCGCGTGTGGGAGTGGCGCAAGCAGTACGGCGGCACCATCATCGAGCAGCTGAAGCGCCTCGGTTCGTCGTGTGACTACGACCGCGAGCGCTTCACCTTCGACGATGGCTACGTCCGCGCCGTCACCAAGGTGTTCGTCGCGCTCTACGACAAGGGCTACATCCACAAGGACAGCTACCTGGTCAACTGGTGCCCGCGCTGCGGTACGGCCATCAGCGACCTCGAGGTGGCGTACCGCGACATGCCCGGAACCTTGAACTTCATCCGCTACGACGTGGCCGGCGGCGGCAGCGTGACCATCGCCACCACGCGGCCCGAGACCATGCTCGGTGACACAGCGGTGGCCGTGCACCCCGACGACGAGCGGTACAAGGACGTCATCGGCAAGACGGCCACCTTGCCGCTGCTGGGGCGTGAGCTCAAGATCGTGGCGGACGAGCGCGTCGACCCCGAGTTCGGGACGGGCGCGCTCAAGATCACGCCGGCGCACGACCTGACCGACTTCGACATCGGCCGCACTCACGGCCTGGAGGCCATCCAGGCCATCGGCCAGGACGGCCGCATCACCGAGGCCGGCGGCCCGTACGCCGGGCTCGAGGTCGAGGAGGCCGCGGAGCGCATCGTCGATGACCTCGAGGCGCTCGGCGCGCTCGTCAAAGTCGAGGACTACCCGCACAGCGTGGCCACCTGCGACCGCTGCGGCACGCCCATCGAGCCGCTCATCAGCGAGCAGTGGTTCATGGACATGGAGCAGCTCAAGAAGCCCGCCACGGAAGTCGTGCGGGACGGCAAGGTCAAGTTCACGCCCGAGCGCTGGGGCCGTGTGTACATCGACTGGATGGACAACCTGCGGCCCTGGTGTATCAGCCGTCAGCTCTGGTGGGGCCATCAGTTGCCCGTGTGGTACTGCCCGGACGGCCACGTCACGGTGACCGAGACCGAGCCGCAGGCCTGTGCCGAGTGCGGCTCGACCGAGCTCACGCGCGAGACAGACGTGCTGGACACGTGGTTCAGCTCGGCGCTCTGGCCGTTCGCCACGTTCGGCTGGCCGGAGCAGACCGCCGACCTGGCGTACTTCTATCCGACGAACGTACTGAGCACCGGGCGCGACATCATCTTTCTGTGGGTCGCGCGCATGGTCATGATGGGCCTCGAGTTCATGGGCGAGATCCCGTTCCATGACGTCTACCTCCACTCGGTGATCCAGGCCGCCGACGGCCGGCGCATGAGCAAGAGCCTCGGCACCGGCATCGACCCTCTCGAGATGATCGACGAGTACGGCGCCGACGCCACGCGTTTCGGTCTGCTCCTCATGAGCAGCACCCAGGATGTGCGCTTCAGCGAAGAGAAGATCGTCATGGGCCGCGGCTTCGCCAACAAGCTGTGGAACGCGGCCCGCTTCGTGCTGCTCGGTACCGAGGGGTACGCGGCCGAGCGCAGCGAGGCCTCGGAGGTCGACCGCTGGGTCACAAGCCGGTTCCAGCGCTGTCTGGCGACCGTCGAGGCGGCGGTGACCGTCTACGACTTCACCGCCGCCGTGGACGCCCTCTATCACTTCGTGTGGGACGAGTTCTGCGACTGGTACCTGGAGCTGATCAAGGTGCCGCTGTACGGCGAGGACGAGGCCACGAAGGCGCAGGCCGCCGGCCACGCGCGCTGGATGCTCGATCAGATCGTGCGCCTCCTCCACCCGTTCATGCCCTTCGTCACCGAGGAGATCGCCGAGCAGTACGGCGCGGCTCCGCTGCTCCGGCAGGAGCACCCGCACCACGACGAAGCGCTGCTCGCTCCGGACGACGAGAGGTCCATCGGCGAGCTGCAGGACGCCGTCGACGCTCTGCGGCGGTTCCGCGCCGACGCGGAGATCCCGCCGGGCAAAGTGCTCGAGGCCGTCTTCGCGGGCGACGACGCCGGCATCCAGGAGCGGTACGAGCGTCACGCCGGCGTGTTCCGCGCCCTGGCGCGCACGGCCATCGCATTCTCCGGCGAGCCCGTCGAGGACGCGACCGTCGTGATCGTGCCCGGCGGCCGGCTCGAGGTAGCGGCCGCCGTCGACAAGGCGGAGGAGGTCGCGCGTCTGGAGCAGCAGCTGGCCAAGGCGCAGGCCGAGGTCCAGCGCGGCGAGGCCAAGCTGGGCAACGAGAAGTTCGTCGGGCGAGCCCCCGAGGCCGTCGTGGCCAGGGAGCGCGAGAAGCTCGCCGCCCACGTCGCCGAGCGCGACGGGTTCGCCGCCCGGCTGGCACAGTTGCGCGGCTGAGCCGCCGCGGCGCGGGGCAAGAGGCGGACAGGGTGCCGGGCGCATGAGCGGTGCCGGACGGGCCGGCTGGGCCGCGTATCTCGAGTCGCTGGCGGCTTTCGGCATGCGGCCGGGGCTGGAGCGCGTCGCCGAGCTTCTGACGCGCCTGGGCCGGCCGCAGGACGCGTACCGCGTCATCCATGTCGTCGGCACCAACGGCAAGTCGTCGACGACGCGTTACTGCGAGGCGCTGCTGCGCGCCCACGGGCAGCGCTCCGGCGCGTACCTCTCGCCGCACATCTCCGGGTGGGCCGAGCGCGTCGTCGTCGACGGGCGCCCGGTGGACGACGCGGTCTTCGGCGCGGCGGTAGAGGCGGTGCGCGCCGAGGTGACCGGGCTGCCCACGGAGCTCGGCGAGACCACCCAGTTCGAGGTCCTCACCGTCGCCGCCCTGCTGGCGTTCGCGGAGAGCGGGGTGGAGTCCGTCGCGCTGGAGGCCGGCCTTGGTGGACGCCTCGACGCTACCAACGTGATGGACGCGCCGGTGGTCGTGCTCACCAACATCGCCCTGGAGCACACCGAGGTACTTGGTGGTACCCGCGAACTGATCTTCGCTGAGAAGGCGGCGGTGATCAAAGGCGGCGACGCCGTCTTCGGGGAGCTCGACGGTCTGGAAGAGCACGCGCGCCGGGTCTGCTCCGCCGCCGGCGCCCGTGCGCACTTCCTGCGCGACTCCGCGTGGCCCGGCGACCTGGCCGTCTCGGGGTCTCCCGACGACTTCTCCGTCACGTTCTCGCCCGCGGGCCGGCTGGAGCGCTGGAAGGGTCTCTCTGTGCCCACGCCCGCGCTCTACCAGGTGGCGAACGCCGCTTTGGCGGTGGCCGCGGTGCGCCTGCTGCTGGGCGGCCTCGACGAGGCCGCCGCCCGACAGGCGCTGGCCGGCACGGCGGTCCCCGGCCGCCTACAGGTCGTCGCCGGGGACCCGCTCGTGCTCGCCGACGGGGCACACAACCCCGACGGCGTGCGCGTGCTGGCGCAGAGCCTCGCGGCCGTGCACCTGCCGCGCCCGACGGTAGGTGTGCTGGCGATCATGCGGGACAAGGACTACTCGGCCATGATCGCCCGGTTCCTCCCGCTGCTCGACAGCGTCGTCTGCACGCAAGCGAGCGAGCCGCGCAGCCTGAGCGCGGCGGACCTCGCCGACGCGGTGTCCGCCGCCGGCGCCTCATCGGTGGTGACCGTGGCCGACCCGCACGCCGCAGTCGCTCGCGCCCGCGAGCTCGCGGGGTCGGGGGGGAGCGTGCTCGTCGGAGGCTCGCTCTACCTGTTGGAGGACCTGAGCGACGTCCTCGCCGGCACAGGCTGATGCCGCTTCGTCCGGTGCTGGCCTGCCCGCGGAGCGGTTCGGATATACTGGCGCAAATCTCGTGGAGGGGTGAATGGCGGCAAAGAAAGCGCATCCGGCGGTACGGTTCCTGATCGCGTTGCTCATCGTGGTCGCCGTCGCAGCTCTCGCGTTCTTCGTCGGCTATCTCATCGGCATGCGCCTCGGCACCGGAGTCACCATCCCGGCGTTCTTCTAGTCGCCCACCGCGACTCCCGATCCTCCCGAACGGAAGCAACATGAACGCTCCGGCTTCCCACGATCCTCTGATCCTCGTCACGAGCGCGACCGGCTACGTCGGCGGGCTGCTCGTTCCACGCCTCGTCGACGCAGGCAGGCGCGTGCGTGTGCTCGTCCGGGGCCCGGTGCGGCTGGCAGGGTCGCGACTGGGTCTCACGCGTGGAGATCGTCGCCGGCGACATGCTGCGGCCGGAGACGCTGGGTCCCGCCCTGGAGGGCAGCCGTGGACGACCTGCTCCGGTACCTGGTCGCCGCGCTGGACGTGCCGCGCGGCGCCGGCCGCGTCGTCGAGGCCGGCGGCTCCGACGTGCTGACCTACGGCGACATGACGGCGGGCTGCGCGCAGGCCCGGGGGCTCCGGCGACACCTGCAGCCGGTGCCGGTGCTGAGGCCGACGCTGTCGTCGTCCTGGGTGCACCTCGTGACTCCCGCCCCTCACAGACAGCGCGTCCACTCATCGAAGGCCTGCGCATCGAGGTGGTCGTCCGCGACCACTCGGCTCACGACCTGTTCCCGGCCATCCACCGGGTGAGCTACGCGACCGCGGTGCGCGCCGCCGTGGTACGGGCTGCTGCCTGTCCACAGCAGGATTTTCTCAGGTATGATTGCCGCGCCGGCCGCCGAGGCCGGCCGACCGGCAGCGCCGGCGGGGGGCTGATGGCCCCTGCCCGCATGTGCGGTCGTCAACGCGTGGAGGCGCCGGAGGCGCCCTCGACGGAGCTTCTCCTGAGGAGGAAGGGTGCCTCACTGGATCATCGTAGCCGCCACCAGCACCTCGTCGTCGAGCGACACGAGCAGCAGTAACCCGTTCCAGGGCGTGCTCGACTTCTTCAAGTCGCCCACGTGGCACTTCATCACGCTCATGTTCTTCTTCTTCCTGGTCGTGCTCTGGATCGCGTGCGCGTTCTGGGTGTTCAAGGACGCGCGCCGGCGCATCGACGACAAGATCGTCCTGGCCGTCGCGGTGCTCACGGGCATCGTCTTCGGCCCCATCGGGCTCATCGTGTACGCCATCGTGCGCCCGCCCGAGACGCTCGCCGACAGGCAGGAGCACGAGCTCGAGGTGGCCATGATGGAGGCGCGCATCGGCGAGGAGGAGCGCTGCTCCTTCTGCAAGACGCCGGTCAAGGAGGACTACCTCGTGTGCCCCACCTGCGGCCGCCGTCTGCGCACCTCGTGCCCGCAGTGCCGCAAGCCGGTCGATCCGCAGTGGAGAGTCTGCCCGTACTGCGAGGCGGACGTCCACGCCATGCCGCCGGTCTTCGACCGGGTCTGACACCGGTACGGCGGACGGCGCCGCCCGCTCCCTGCCTCTTCGTCCTCCCGGAGGATCCCTATGGAACGCACGTTCGTCATGGTCAAGCCCAACGGTGTCGCCCGTGGTCTGGTCGGCGAGGTCGTCGCCCGGTTCGAGCGGCGCGGCTTCGTGCTGCGCGGCATGAAGGCGCTGCGCATCGACCGCGCGCTGGCCGAGAAGCACTACGCCGAGCACGTGGGCAAGCCGTTCTTCGAGAGCCTCGCCGCCTTCATCACCTCCGGCCCGGTCGTGGCCATGGTGTGGGAGGGGCGCGAGGCCGTCCCGGTGGCTCGCGCCATGATGGGCGTCACCGACTCGGCACAGGCCGCCCCGGGCACCATCCGCGGCGACTTCTCGCTGAGCAAGGAAGAGAACGTCGTGCACGGCTCGGACAGCCCGGAGAGCGCCGCCCGCGAGATCGGTCTGTTCTTCGATGAGGCGGAACTTGTCTGACCCGGTCCCCCAGCACTTCTGGGACCGGGTCCTGCCCGAGCAGCCGTCCGGCTTCGCCGGGCTGGTCCTCGCTTCGCGCTCGCCGCAGCGTAAGCACCTGCTCGAGCAACTCGGCGTGCCGTTCCGCGTCGTCGTCAGCGAGCACGACGAGGGAGTCACCGACGGCAACCCCGCGCATACGGTGCAGCAGAACGCCCGCGGCAAGGCCGAAGAGGTGCTCGCCCGCGAGTCCGTCGAGCTGGGCGAGCTGGTCCTCGGCGTCGACACCGTGGTCGTCAGCGAGGGCGAGATCCTCGGCAAGGCGCGCGACGAGGGGGAGGCGGCGAGGTACGTGCGTCGGCTCGCCGCCCGCACCCACCAGGTGTACAGCGGCCTGTACCTCACTTCGCGCAAGGTCGCTCTCACATCGCACTGCATCACGTCGGTCACCTTTCGCTCCCTGACCGACGCGGAGCTCGACGCGTACATCGCCTGCGGCGAGTGGCGGGACAGGGCCGGCGCCTACGCCATCCAGGGCATCGGCTCCGGCCTCGTCCAGCGGGTGGACGGCGACTACTTCAACGTCGTCGGGCTCCCCGTGGCTGAACTCGTCCGGCTGCTCGCCACTATCGGCGTCAAGCCGTTCTCCTGGCTCCCCGCACGCGGCTGACGACTTCTTCGGCCCGCGGCACAAGGGGAGCCGCTCCGGGCGGCGAAATCCCCTCCGCAGGCGAGCTTGCGTGCGGACGTCTCCGGACCGGGTGACCGGCCCGCTCCAACGGGCGCGCCGGCCGCGCGCCGCCCACTGCGCGCCGCCGGCGCGCGGCGACCGGGCTTCCGCTCCGGTGGCCGGGTCCGGGGGCAGCGTATACAATCATCGCTCGAGATTCGCTGGGAAAGGAGCTCGCCATCAGCTTCCTCGGATTCGTAACGGGCTTCGGCGCCCGCGACATGGCGGTCGACCTCGGCACCGCCAACACCCTCGTCTACCTGCGCGGCCGTGGCATCGTGCTCAGCGAGCCATCGGTCGTCGCCATCGATCACCGCTCCGGTGAGGTCCACGCCGTCGGCGCGGAGGCCAAGCGCATGCTGGGCCGCACGCCCGCCACGATCAGTGCGGTCCGGCCCCTCAAGGACGGCGTCATCGCCGACTTCGACGTCACCGAGCAGATGCTCCGCCACTTCATCCGCAAGGTCATGCAGAACCGCTGGGCGCACCCGCGCGTGGTCATCTGCGTGCCCAGCGGCGTCACCGACGTCGAGAAGCGCGCCGTCGAGGAGGCCACGTACTCCGCCGGCGCGCGCTGGGCGACGCTCATCGAAGAGCCCATGGCCGCCGCCATCGGCGCCGGCCTGCCCGTCGCCGAGCCCACCGGCAGCATGATCGTCGACATCGGCGGCGGCACCAGCGAGGTGGCCGTCATCTCGCTCGGCGGCATCGTCGTCAGCCAGTCCATCCGCGTCGGCGGCGACGAGCTCGACGAGGCCATCATCAGCTACGTCAAGAAGGAATACAAGCTTCTCATCGGCAGCCAGACGGCCGAGGAGATCAAGCTCGAGATCGGCTCGGCCTACCCGCTCCCGCAGGAGGAGCAGGCCGAGATCCGTGGTCGCGACCTCGTCACCGGCCTCCCCAAGACCGTCGTGCTGTCCTCCGAAGAGGTACGCACGGCGCTCGAGGAGCCGACTCAGGCGATCGTCGACGCCATCAAGGCGACGCTCGACAAGACGCCGCCGGAGCTGGCCAGCGACATCATGGACCGCGGGATCATGCTGGCCGGCGGCGGCTCGCTGCTGCAGGGGCTCGCCGAGCGCCTGCGCGACGAGACGCAGATGCCGGTGCACGTGGCCGAATCGCCGCTCACCTGCGTGGCCGTGGGCTCGGGCAAGTACCTCGAGGAGTTCGATGTCCTGGTCAAGAGCAAGCGTAACTCCCGGCCGCGGGGCCGGTAGTCACACCCCCAGCTGATCTGTGAATCGCCGGCCCGTCCTCCGGCGGCGGATCGTCGTGGCAGTGCTTCTGCTGCTGTGCGTCGCGCTGCTCACGGCGTACTTCCGCGAGTCCGACAGCGGAGTGGCGCACAGCGTGCAGGGTGGCGTGCTCACCATCGTCGCGCCGCTGCAGAGCGGCACCGCCACCGCCACCAAGCCGTTCCGCGACGCGTGGAACTGGGTGGGCGACCTCTTCACCGCCAAATCGCAGAACAAGGCGCTCAGGACCGAGGTCCAGCAACTGCGCGCCGCCCTCGCTCAGGAGCTCACCACCCAGGATGAGAACGCGCAACTGCGCGCGCTCCTCGACTACCAGAAGAGCAAGGTGTTCCCCGCAGGCGCACAGATGGTCACCGCACGCGTCATCGACCGTTCGACGAGCGCCTGGTACTCCACGGCGACCATCAACGTGGGCAGTAGCGATGGCGTGAGTCTCGACGACCCGGTCGTGGCGCCTTCCGCCGGACCTGCGGGCGAGGGCCTCGTCGGCCGGGTGACCAAGGTCACGCCGAACGCCTCGCAGGTCATGCTCGTCACTGACCAGGAGAGCCACGTCGACGCCATGGTCGAGCCCGGGGCCGCCCAGGGCATCGTCAGCGGCAGCGTGACCAGTGACGTCACCCTCGAATACGTGGACAAAAGCGAGAAGGTCAAGGTAGGGCAGTTCGTCGTGACCTCGGGTCTCAACGGGTCGATCTTCGTCAAGGGCATCCTCATCGGGCGTGTCGCATCGGTCGGCTCGCAGGAGGTGGAGCTGTATCAATCCATCGCCGTCAAGCCGTCCGTCGACTTCCGCAAGCTCGACATCGTGGCGGTGATCACCCGATGACGCTGGTGCGACCAGCCCGCGAGAAGCCGGCGACGACGTGGCCCACCGGGGGCGAGGTCGTCCGGCTGGCGGTCGTGCTCGTGGTAGCGGTGCTCCTGCAGACGGCCGTGGCGCCGCACCTGCGGCTGCTCGGCGCCAACCCCGACTTCGCGCTCATCGCGGTGGTCTGCGTGGCGCTCGTCTGGGGCTCCGAGACCGGCGCCGTCTTCGGCTTCCTCAGCGGGATCATCACGGCCATCGCGCTCATGGAGCCGTTTGGCCTGAGCGCGTTCGTGCTGGTGATCATCGGGTACTTCGCCGGCCGGTACGCAGAGACTGCCGACCTGCCGGCCGGCCTGGCTCCGCTCCTCACCGTGTTCGTCGCCACGCTGGCCGCCAACATCATGCTGGCGACGGCGCAGTTCCTGCTGGGCCGGCAGGTGCCGCTGGACTTCTTCCTCGGGCGGGTGCTGCTCCCGTCCCTCGTGTTCAACACGCTGCTCGCCGCGCCCGTGTACCTGCTCGTGCGCCTCTGGCTCAAGGGAAAGGCTGGACTCCGTGCCGCTGCTCGGTAGAGACCCCGCACGCCGCGACCGCCCCATCCGCACCGGTCGCCGCGACAGACCCATCATCCAGCTGCCGTCCGTGGCGCTGCGCGTGGCCGTCGTCATCGGCATCGCCGCGGTGATGTTCGGCATCGTCTTCTTCCGGCTCTGGTTTCTGCAGATCCTCAGCGGCCAGGAGTTCGTCGCGCAGGCCAACAACAACCGCCTGAAGTCCGTGACGATCACGGCGCAGCGCGGCAATATCGTCGACCGGCACGGGGAAGTCATCGTCACGACCAGAGGCGGTCAGCTGGTCGGGATCCGCCTCATGGACGTCCCCGCCGGTACGCTCGAAACCGAGCTGGCCCAGCTGGCGCCGCATCTCAAGATGAGGCCCGGAGAATTGCGCGCGGCCATCATGGACTACCTCAGGCCGAGCACCATGGAGCTTCAGGACGTGACCGTGGGCGGCACGCCCGTCACGGGCCAGATCGCGTCGGCGACCCGTTCCGCGGATGATTCGACGACGATAGACGTCACGACGTCCGCGCCGCTGGCCGGCAAACCGAAGGTCGGCTCGATGGCGGAGCTGTCCGGCCTCACGCCTGAGACCTACAACGGGCTGTTCACCGTCACCGCCGTGAGCGACGCCTCGCACTTCCAAGTCAAGCTCTCCAAGGATCCCGGTGAAGACGCGAAGGCCTCGTCCGACAGCACAGTCGCGGAGAAGGCGTGGGTGAGCTACCTCAAGTGGAAGAACGTCGTGAGCGGCGACATCACCGGCGTCGACCTCATCCCGCTCAAGCAGGACGTCGGCAAGCGCATCCGCACCTACCTCGAGGAGCACACGCTCTCCTACCCCGGCGTCGAGGTCCCTGACGAGTACCTTCGCGACTATCCCCACGGCGATCTGGCGGCGCACGTGCTCGGCCACGTGCGGCCCATCTCGGGTGACCAGTTGAAGACCCGGCACTTCAAGGGCTACAAGGGCGGCGACGTCGTCGGCTACGACGGCCTGGAGTGGACCTACGACAAGTGGCTGCGCGGACGCGACGGGGTGGCCAAGGTCGAGGTCGACGCGCAGGGGCATCCCAAGGCCGGGGCGGTGGTGCCTGGTGGGCGCATGGCCGAGGCCGGTGACACGCTGGTCACCACCATCGACGCCAAGGTGCAGGACGCCGCCCAGAAGGCACTCGTCGAGGGCATCAATCTGGCACACAGCGACGGCGAATACGATGCCAACGGCGGCGCAGCCGTGGTGCTCGACGTCAAGAGCGGCGACGTGCTCGCCATGGCCAGCTATCCGACCTACAACCCCAAGATCTGGGTCGGCGGCATCAGCCAGAAGGACTACAACAGGACCTTCGTGCGCAAGAGCCAGAACTACCCGCAGCTCAATCGCGCCACTCAGGAGACCAAAGCCGTCGGCTCCACGTTCAAGCCGGTCACGGCGATCGCCGGACTGGAAGAAGGCGTCATCACCACGGGGACGACACAGTGGTGCCCGGGCTATTACATCTCGCCGCACGACACTTCACACCAGAAGTTTTACTGCTGGGCGAAGAGCGGGCACGGCACCCTCGACCTCATCGGCGCCATCACCCAGTCGTGCGGCGCGTACTTCTATCACGTAGGTGACCTCTTCTACGGGCGCCCAGGGCAGGCTCTGGAGGATTGGGCGAAGCGGCTTGGCTTCGGCAGACCTGTCGGCATCGACATACCTTTCGAGGCCTCGGGCCGCGTGCCGACCCCCGGCTGGAAGAAGACCTGGCCGGGGTTCAAGACGGAGATCGACAGACTCTGGAAGCCGAGCGACTCGATGTACCTTGCCGTCGGCCAGGGCAACCTCGAGGCCACGCCCCTCCAACTGGCCACAGCCTACGCCGCCATCGCCAACGGCGGCAAGATGGTCACGCCGCACCTGGGGCTGAGGATCGTCGACCCGGCGGGGCAGACGGTGCGTAGTCTCGAGCCGACCACTCCAGCGCCTAAGGTCGACATCTCGCAGGAGACGCTCGACGCGGTGCGTCGAGGGCTGTACGAGGCGGCGCACAACCCGGCCGGCACCTCGGCCCCGATCTTCTACGATTACAAGTTCGACGTCTCCGGCAAGACCGGCACCGCCCAGGTGTGGGATGCGGCCGCCAACCGCATGGTCAACTACGCTTGGTACGCCAGCTACGCCCCGTCCAACGACCCCAAGTACGCGGTGGTCGTGATGATCGAGAAGGGCGGCCACGGCGCCAGCACCGCCGCCCCGGCCACGCGCCTGATCTACGACTCCCTGTTCCACGTCAACAGCGGCGCGTTCAGCGGCCAGGTCAACGGCGACTAATGCACGGAAGAGCTATTGAGCGAGGCACGGCACGCAGGGACTCAGCGTGCCTCGGACTAATGCACGGAAGAGCTATTGAGCGAGGCACGGCACGCAGGGACTCAGCGTGCCTCGGACTAATGCACGGAAGAGCTATTGAGCGAGGCACGGCACGCAGGGACTCAGCGTGCCTCGGACTAGCGTGATCGACTGGCGCAGCTATCTGCGGCACCTGGACTACCTGTTGATCCTGGCCACGGCCGGGCTCATCGCGTACGGGGTGCTGATGATCTACTTCGCCACCCGGCACGACATCGCCGGCCACCCGCTGTACTACGTGCGCCAGCAGCTCATCGCGCTCGTCGTAGGCGTGATCGCCGTCGTGGTGGTCTCGCTCGTCGACTACGAGATCTACCGGCGCTTCCAGTGGCTGCTGTATGCCCTCGCGGTGCTCATAGTCGTCCTCGTGCTGCCGCTCGGTCAGAACGTCAACGGCGCGACGCGCTGGATCGACCTCGGCTTCACGCGCTTCCAGCCGTCGTCCGCGGCGGTGCTGCTGCTGGCGCTGAGCCTCAGCGCTTTCCTCTCCGACCGCATCGAGATGCTGGGCTCCAAGCGTGTGACCCTCATCACGCTGGTGCTCGCGGCCGTGCCGGCGTTCTTCGTCTACCGCGAGCCCGACTTCGGCTCGGCGATGGTGATCATGGTGCTCGCAGTGGCCATGCTGTTCTTCTACGGCACGCCCTGGACGCACTTCGCTGCGCTGGCCGGTGGGGTGCTGGGGGCGTTCGTGATCGCGCTCAAGGTGCTGCCGCTGATGGGCATCAACGTCATCCATCAGTATCAGCTTGACCGTCTGTTCGTGTTTCTCGACCCGGGGAGGGATCCGAACGGAGCCGGGTACAACGTGCTCCAGTCCATGATCGCGGTCGGGTCCGGTGCCTTCTCCGGCCGCGGCAACATGGCGACGCAGACGACGCTCGACTTCTTGCCCGAGCACCACACCGACTTCATCTTCGCCGTGATCAGCGAGCGCAACGGCTTTGTCGGCGCGACAATCCTGCTGGTGCTGTACGCTGTGTTCATGTGGCGCGTGCTGCGCATCGCCGTGCTGGCGCGCGACATGTACGGGAGCATCCTCGCCGGAGGGATCGGCGTGACCGTGCTGTTCCAAGTGTTCGTGAACATCGGGATGACCATTGGTATCATGCCTGTGACCGGCATCCCGCTGCCGTTCATCAGCTATGGTGGTACGGCGCTGATCGCGTTCCTGATCTTCGTCGGCCTGCTGCAGGCGATCCATTTGCGGGCCACAATGACTCCTGAACCGAGGGGGCGGCTTGGCCAGTAGCGTGAGCTTCTCGAAGATCCTGAAGGCCGTCACCGACGCGCGTGGCACGGCGGAGGCGCCGCGCGTCTGCGTGGTCGGCGCCGGCGACGACCTCGCCAGGGTCGTCGGCGTGCTCTCCGCGGGCGCCAGGGACGAGGTCGGCGGAGTCTCCGCGCACGTGGACGCGCTCGCTCCGGCCGACTTCCCGCACGAGCAGCGGCTCGCCGCGCGCTGGGACATCGTCGTGTTCGTGGCGCAGGGCTGCCCGGCGGTCGACGTCGTGCCGGTGGTGCACGCCGCCCGCCGCGCCGGCTGCGCCGTGATCGGCCTCATCGAGACCCCCGACGACGCATGGGCAAGTGAGGCCGGGCTGTTCGACGACGAGTTGGCACGAGGGCTCGGTCAGCACCCCGCCGACAATCCGACGCTCGAGCACAGGATCGTCCAGTCGGCCGCGGAAGGCGCCGGCTCGCTGGCGCAACTGCTGCCGTCCATCCGCCGTACCTACTGCGACCATGTGGTCCTCACCAACGCCGCCCAGAACGGGGTCATCGGCGTGGTGGTCATCATCCCCGGCGCCGACATGCCGGCGATGACCGCCAACCAGATCCGCATGGTCCTCAAGATCGCACACGCCTACGGGGAGGAACTGACCATCGATCGCGCGGTCGAGATCCTCTCTGTGGTCGGCGTAGGGTTCGTCCTCCGCACGGTGGCGCGCCAGGCGCTCGACTTCGTGCCGGGGTTCGGCTGGGCCGTCAAGGGCGCAGTCGGGTTCTCGGCCACGATCGCGCTGGGTCAGGCTGCCATCGCCTATTTCGAGTCCGGAGCGCCGCTCCGGGTCTCGCGGATGCAAAGGGTCAACAGACAGCTTGAAAAAGTCACCTCCCGGCTTCCGGGACCTCTCAAGGGACTGGCCTCCCGATGAAGTAACGAGGCTGCTGGCGCGCGTCACGCGCCCCGGGCGCTACGCGGGTGGGGAGTTCAACACCCGCGTCAAGGCCGGGGCGCGTCCCCGTGTCGTACTGTCCTATCCGGACGTGTACGAGATCGGGATCTCCAACCCCGCGCTCCAGATCCTCTACAGCCAGATCAACGACGCCACGCCGGCCTTCGCCGAGCGGGCGTATTGCCCATGGCCGGACATGGCCGACCTGATGCGCACCGCCGGCGTCCCGCTGTGGACGCTCGAGACGTTCACGCCGGTCAGCACGTGCGACCTGTGGGGGTTCACCCTCCCGCACGAGCTCTGCTACACGAACGTCCTCGAGATGCTCGACCTGGCCGGCGTGCCGCTGCACGCCGCCGAGCGGGATGGGGAGGACCCCATCGTCCTCGGCGGCGGCCCCGCCGTCGCCAACCCGTGGCCGCTGGCGCCGTTCTTCGACGCCTTCTTCATCGGCGAGGTGGAGGACCAGCTCCGCGCCATCGTCGCCGCCATGGAGCAGGACGGCCGCGAGGCGCGCCTGCAGGCGCTCGCGGCCGTGCCCGGTGTCTGGGTGCCCGGGCGCAGTGCCGTTCCAGCTCAGCGCCAGGTCTTCATGGGGTTCTCGGCCAGCCAGCCCGTGCTGCGCCCGGTCGTACCCGTGCTCGAGGCGGTCCACGACCGCGTCGTCGTGGAGGTCATGCGCGGCTGCACCGCCGGCTGCCGCTTCTGCCAGGCCGGCATGTGGTACCGGCCCGTGCGCGAGCGGCCGGTGGACCTGGTGGTCGAGGCCGCCGACCGGCTGCTCGACGAGACCGGCTGCGACGAGGTCTCGCTGCTCTCGCTCAGCTCGTGCGACTACGGCTCGGTGACGGAGGCGCTCACGCGCATCCGCACGCTGCGTCCCGGCCTGCGCGTCTCGCTGCCGTCGCTGCGCATCGACTCGGCGGCGCAGAGTCTCTCCGGGTTCGCCGCCGACCAGCGCGGCTCCATCACGCTTGCCCCTGAGGCGGGCACGCAGGAGCTTCGCGACACCATCAACAAGGGCGTGGACGAGCAGCAGTTCGACGAGGCCGTGCGGGCGACGTTCGAGGGCGGGTTCACCGGCCTCAAGCTCTACTTCATGATCGGGCTGCCGGGGGAGGCCGACGACGACGTGCTCGGCATAGCGCGCATGGCCGGGCACGCGACGCGGCTGGCCAAAGAGATCGGCAAGGGCCGTGCCCGGGTCTCGGTCGCGGTCTCGTCCTACGTGCCCAAGGCGCACACGCCGTTCGAGCTGGAGCCGTTCGCCGGCGAGCAGGCGCTGAGGCGCCGCCAGCAACTGGTGCGGCAGGCGGCGCCCCGCGGCGTGCGGGTGGCCTTCCACGACGTCGCCGCCTCAGTGGTCGAGGCGACGCTCGCGCGGGGAGGCCCGGGCACCGACAGGCTTGTGGAAGAGGCCTGGCGCCACGGGGCTCGCTTCGACGGCTGGAGCGAGCACTTCGACGTCCGCCGCTGGGAAGAGGCCGCCGCGGCGACCGGCATCGGGCTCGGCGAGCCGGGTGTGGAGCGCGCGTCGTGGCTGGACGCCGTCGATGCGCGCCTCACCGCCGGCTTCTTCGCCGACGAGCTCGGGCGCAGCCGCGACGGCGAACTGACGGGGGACTGCCGCGACGGCGCCTGCTCCGCCTGCGGCGTGTGCGCCGGGGACATCCAGATGGACCTCGTCACATGACCTGGTGGCTGATCACGTTCTCGCGACGGGGCCCGGCGCGGTACCTCTCGCATCTCGACACGGCGAGGGTGGTCCAGCGCACGTTCGCGCGCGCCGGGGTGCCGATCGCCCTGTCACAGGGTATGAGACCGAAACCGAGGGTTTCGCTGCCGTTGCCGCTGCCGGTCGGAGCGGCGGGCGAGCAGGAACTGGCCGTGGTGGAAGTCCCCGAAGGGGTCGAGGCGACCACAGCCGTCCTGAAGGCGCTGCGCGACGCCAGCCCGCCCGGGTTCGCGCCGGAAGAGATCGCCGACGCGGGTGAGCGTCACCCGCGTCCGCAGGCGCGGGCGGCGGAGTACGCCTGCGTGCTGGACGGGGACGCAGGCGCCATCGCCGCTTCCGTCGAACGCTACAACGACGCTGAAGACGCGATCCGCGAGCGCGTGTCCCCCAAGGGGACGCGCCGCCTGGATCTGAAGGACTACGCCGGAGACGTCGTCGCGACGCCGGTGGAGGGCGGAGCCCGTGTGGGCTTCACCATCCACCACCGCAGCGACGGTGCCGCCCGGCCGCAGGAACTGATCGACCTCGTCGCCGAGTGGGCGCAGGTCGAGCCGGTGATGCGAGGCCTGGAGCGCCTGCACATCACCTGGGAATGACTGCCCACCGCGCCGCACGGCGCGGTGGCGGAAGGAGTTGACGTGGCCAGAAGCAAGAACGGCGCGCCCGGCGAAGAGCCGGCGGCGGCGCCCGTCGTGCCGGAGAGCGCGGCGAAGGAGGCCGATGCGGACGCACCGGCCGGAGACGCCCAGCCCAAGCGCCGCCGCGGTAACCGCGGCGGCCGGCGGCACAAGAAGCCGGCGGCCGAGGGGGCGGCGGCGCAGCCCCAGCAGCCGGAGCAGCAGCCGGCCCAACCGGCGGGCTCCAGCCCACGCGACGGCTACGCCTCCGCGTCGGCGGCCCTCGACGACCTGCCGACTGCGCCGCTGATCGCGGTCGGCCCGGGCGGAGCGGGGGAGCGCGGCGGTCGGGCCCCGGGGGGCCGGCGAGCCCCGGAGGCCTCGGAGGCGACTGCGCCGGCGGCGGCGCAGCCCAGTAAACGCAGCCGCTCGCGCCGCCCGAAGGCGGCGGAGGCCGCGGCACCGCAGGAGACGTCCGCCCAGGAAGCTCCGCCCAGCGAGGCAACTCCCGCCGAGGCGCGTCCCAGGGAGACCGCTCCCGCGGCTCCGCGGCCGAGGCGGAGGCCGCAGAAGGCGTCCGTCGCGGCGGAGCCTGCCGTGGCAGAGACACCAGTGGAGCCTGCCGCCGAGGCGGAGGGTGAGACCCAGGGCGGCGGCGGAGACGAGCAGCAGCCCGCCCGCCGCAGGCGCCGCGGCAGCCGTGGTGGCCGCCGCCGTCACAAGAGCGCCGACATCGAGCACGAAGAGGCCGCTCGCGAGGCCGAGAAAGCCGCCGGCGAGCCCGCGGCGGCCGCTGCCGAGGAGCCTACGGCCGAGGCGGAGACGGTCGAGGCCGGCGAGCTCGCGACCGGAGAACCTGCCGCCGGCGAGCGCAAGCGCCGTACCCGCGGAGGCGGGAGGGCGCACGACAAGCGCGCCGCCGGCACCGGCGACGGCGACGAGAAGGCCGTGGACGCGGAGGCTCAGGCCGAACCGGGGACGAGGGAAGACGCGACCAAGACCGAGCCCAAGTCGCGCCGGCAGCGCGACCGCGACCGGCGCCGGCCCAAGGCCATCGTCCGCCAGGACGAGGGCAGCGGGCTGGGTACGTCGACGGTCGAGACCGGGCAGCGCCGTCCCCTCGTCGTCGCGGAGCGGCCAGACCGCAAGATCATCCTCGTCACGGACGACGGAGAGGAGCTGCGGGTCGCGCTCGTCGAGGACGGCAGGCTCTCGGAGATCTACATCGAGCGCCCCGACCGGAAGTCCTACCTGGGCGACATCTACCAGGGCAAGGTCGAGAACGTCATGAGCGGCATCGACGCGGCGTTCGTCGACTTCGGGCTGGAGAAGAACGGGTTCCTCTACGTGGACGAGGTGACCACGCCGGAGGGTGAGAAGCGGGCGCGGCGCATCACGGACGCTCTCAAGAACGGCCAGCAGGTCCTGGTGCAGGTCACCAAGGACCCGATGGGACATAAGGGCGCCCGGCTGAGCACCAAGATCTCCCTCGCCGGGCGCTACCTGGTGTACGTGCCGGGCGGCAGCGGTGTGGGTGTGTCCCGGCGGCTCAGGCCGGGCGAGCGCGACCGGCTGCGCGACGTCTCCAAGCAGCTCAAGCCCAAGGACGCCGGGCTCATCGTCCGCACCATCGCGGAGGGCCACGGCCTCGAGGATCTCAAGCGCGACATGCAGTACCTCTCAAAGCTGTGGTCGCGCCTCAAGAAGAAGTCCGAGACGGTCAAGGCGCCCGGCCTGGTGCACAAGGAGGTCGACATCTCGCTCGAGGTGACCCGCGACCTCTTCAAC
>CAVOMB010000096.1:0-20200 GCA_963696935.1 uncultured Thermoleophilia bacterium
GATGTGTGGCCGGCCCCGGGACCCGCGGGCGCGTCGCCGGGCGCGAACGCCTCCGCCTCGCCGCATACTCTCGTCCAGGCCGACTGCCTGCGCTGGGTGGCCCAGGCCGGCGGCCAGTACGACCTGATCTGGCTCGACCCGCCGACCTTCAGCAACTCCAAGAAGATGGGTCGCGCCACCTTCGACGTGCAGCGCGACCACGCCGACCTCATCCGCCTGGTCGCCCGCCGCCTGCTCGCGCCGGGCGGCGTGCTGCTCTTCGCCACCAACCTGCGGAACTTCCGCCTCGAACGCTCCGAGCCTCGGCGGGATCGATGTCAAGGACATCTCCCGCGCCACGCTGGCGTTCGACTGCGAGCGGAGCGCCAACCGGCACAACGTCTTCCGCGTCGAGCGTCACTGACACCCAGCGACTCCGGCGAGCACCGATCGCCGGCGACGACCGCCACGCCTGCTGCGTCCACGCCTCGACGATTGTCGTCGTGAGGCCACGGGTAGCTAGCGGCTAGCGAAGCGGCGGGACTGGACCTGCCGCACGCCGGCACTCTGGCGAAGGACCCACATGACCGACACACGCACTCCCACCGTCGCTCCCTACGGCTCCTGGCGCTCCCCGGTGACGGCGAAGATCATCGCCGAGGGCGGCGTCGGTACGCAGTGGCCGCAGAGCGTGGACGAGAGTCTGTACTGGGTCGAACTGCGGCCCACCGAGAACGGACGCTACGTGGTGGTGCGGCGCGCGCCCGGCGGCGAGATCGCCGACGTCACGCCGCCGGGCGTGAGCGCCCGGACGCTGGTGCACGAGTACGGCGGCGGCATGTACGCCGCCTTCCGCAACGCACGCGGTGGCGAGAGCGTGATCTTCAGCGACCAGGCCGACCAGCGGCTGTACCGGCAGGACCTCGAGGAGGCCGGCGCAGGCGAGCCGGCGCGCTGGAGCGCGCCGCCCCCGATCACGCCGGCCCCGCCGGCCGACTGCGCCCACCGCTACGCGGACGGGCGCGTCACCGCGGACGGCCGCACGCTCGTGAGCGTGCGCGAGCGTCACGAGGACGACGGCGTCGTGGTCAACGAGCTCGTCAGCCTGCCGGCGGACGGCTCCGCCGGGCCACGGGTCATCGCCGGCGGCCACGACTTCTACGCTGCGCCGCGCCTCGACGCCGGCGGCCGCCGGCTCGCGTGGCTCAGCTGGGACCACCCGCGCATGCCGTGGGACGGCACGGAGTTGTGGACGGCGGAGCTCGCCGGCGACGGCAGTGTCTCCGACGAGCGACTCGTCGCCGGCGGCCCGGACGAGTCGATCCTGCAGCCGCTCTGGAGCCCCACCGGCGAGCTCTGGTTCGCGAGCGACCGGACCGGCTGGTACAACCTGTACGCCGTCTCGCTAGACGGACCACCCGCCGGCGCCGGGGCGTCCGCCGACCCCTCCGACGGCAAACCGCAGCCCTGCCCGCTCGAGACCCGCGAGGCCGAGTTCGCTGCCGTGCCCTGGGTGTTCGGCCTGCAGCAGTACGTCTTCCTCGCCGACGGCCGCCTCGTGGTCTGCTTCACCGAGGACGGCAGCGACCGGCTGGCGATCCTGGACGCTCCGACCGCCGCCCACGAGGCGACCCCGCTGCGCGACCTTGGATCGCCTTACAGCGCCGTGAACTCGCTGACGCCGCTCGGGACCCGCCTGGGCCTGATCGGCGCGACCCACACGGAGGGCTCGCAGGTCGTGGTGGTCGACCCCGGAGACGGCACGGCCGCCGGACCCGCCGCGTTCGACGTCGTCCGCCGCGGCCGCCCGGTCCCCATCGACCCCGCGTACATCAGCCGCCCGGAGGCGATCGTCTTCCCCACGGAGGGCGGCCTCACGGCACACGCCAACTACTACCCGCCGGCGAACCCGGACTTCGCCGCGCCGGCGGGCGAGCTGCCGCCGCTGCTGGTCATCGTCCACGGCGGCCCCACGTCCTCGCACGAGGCGAGGCTCGACCTCGACGTCCAGTACTGGACGTCGCGCGGCATCGCGGTGGTCGACGTCAACTACGGCGGGTCGACCGGCTACGGCCGGGAGTACCGCGAGCGGCTCAACGGCGAGTGGGGCGTGGTCGACGCGGTCGACTGCATCAACGCCGCGAAGTACCTGATCGCGCGCGGCGACGCCGATCCCGCACGCGTCGGCGTCCGCGGCGGCAGCGCCGGCGGCTACACGGTGCTCAACGCACTGACGCGCCACGACTTCTTCAGCGCCGGCGTCAGTCTCTTCGGCCTCGCCGACCTCGAAGCGTTCGCCACCGGCGGCACCCACAAGTTCGAGTCGCAGTACCTCGACAGCCTCCTCGGGCCGTATCCAGAGCTCCGCGACGTGTACCGTGAGCGGTCTCCCATCAACCACGTCGACGAGATCGACTGCCCGGTGATCCTGCTCCAGGGCCTGGAGGACCGGATCGTCCCGCACGCGCAGGCCGACATCATCGTCGAGGCCTTGCGCCGCAAGGGCCTGCCGTTCGCCTACCTGCCGTTCGAGGGCGAGCAGCACGGGTTCCGCAAGGCGGAGAGCATCATCCGCGCGGAAGAAGCCGAGCTGTACTTCTACGGACGCGTCTGGGGATTCGCACCGGCCGACGACATCGAGCCGGTCGAGATCGAGAACCTGGGCTGACGCGCGTAACGGGCGGGCGCCGACCTCGCGCCCGCCCCGTCCCGCACCTCAGACTGACTTGGGGTTGAGCACCGTCTCCCAGCCGTAGCCTGCAGCCGAGGCGACCTGCTGCAACGCGGTCCGCACCGCGGCGTAGTCCCACTGATAGTCGAAGTCCTTGCCGAAGAAGTTCGACGCCTCCTCGATCGACCCCGACCGCTCCTTGCCGCCGGTCTTGTAGGTCCCGGCCGAGAGGCCGATGCCGGGACCGACGTCGTCCGTGCCGCTCGACATGCCCGAGCCCTTCTCGACCAGCATCTCCCAGAAGCGGACCGTCCGCGCGGAGTCGTCCACGCGCGCCTTGCAGGAGTACGTGAGCTTCTTCTTGCTCAGGAACGCCTTGCGCTCGGCCGGCACCGCCTCGCCTTTGAGGCTGCCGTCCTTCTGCAGCTTGAGCCGCACGGGCAGCGTCGCGCTCGCTGCCGCGAGATCGTCGGTGAGTGACATCTCTCCTTTCCCCGTCTCACCGCCGACATCGGCAGTTCACGGCAACGACTGAAGGCACACGTGGGCGGGCGTGCCCGTTTGAGACCGGGAACAAGTCGTGCAAAAGGAGTGGACCACATGACCGGACACGCACGATCCATCGCCGACGGACTCGTCGCCGTAGACGACGGGGAGACCTTGGTCGCGCGGCCGGGCGGCATCCAGATGGGCCTTGCCGACGCCGCGGGCGCAGCCGAGGACGGCGCGCTGCTCGACGCTTACTCGCGCGCCGTCATCCGCGCGGCTGAGCTCGTCGGGCCGTCGGTGGTCAACATCGACGTGAGCCGCCGGCCGGCGGCGCAGCAGGGTCGGCGACGGCGTGGCGGCCACGGCGGATCGACCCCGGACGGCGGGCGCACCCCCGGCGGGTCGCCCGGACCCGGCTACGCAGGCTCGGGCTCCGGCTTCGTCATCACCAGCGACGGCTTCATCCTCACCAACAGCCACGTCGCGCACGGCGCCGACGGGCTCCGGGTGACGCTGGGCGACGGCCGGCAGATGGCGGCGCAGCTCGTCGGCGACGACCCGGAGACCGACCTCGCCGTCCTCCGCGTCGACGCATCCGAGCTGGTCTCCGCCCGGCTCGGCGACTCCAGGACACTGCGCGTGGGCCAGCTGGTCGTCGCCATCGGCAACCCCTACGGCTTCCAGGCGACCGTGACCGCCGGCGTGGTCAGCGCGCTCGGCCGGTCGCTGCGCGCGGACGGCGGGCAGCTCATCGACAACCTCATCCAGACGGACGCGGCCCTCAATCCCGGCAACTCCGGAGGGCCGCTCGTCACTTCGCACGGCGACGTCATCGGCGTGAACACGGCGATCATCGCGCCGGCGCAGGGGCTGTGCTTCGCCATCGCCATCAGCACGGCGATCTATGTGGCCGGCCGGCTCATCCGCGACGGGCACATCACGCGCGGGCGGATCGGTGTGGCCGGGCAGACGACGCCGATCCGCCGGCGCGTCGTCCGCTACTTCGACCTGCCGCTCGAGACGGGCGTGCTGGTCGCCGGGGTCGAGCCCGGCAGCCCGGCCCAGCGGGCCGGGCTCCTGCCCGGCGACCTCATCGTCACCCTGGACGGCGAGCCACTTCCCGACGTGGACACGCTGCACCGCACGCTGACGGAGGCCACCATCGGCCGTCCGATCACGCTCAAGGTCGTGCGCCTGACGAGCCTGCGCGAGGTGGCCGTCACGCCGGAGCGCGCCGCGGCCTGAGCCTGACGCCGGGCGGTGCAAAGCGACGGTGGGCCGGCGCGTCAGCCCCGGCAACGGCCGCGGCGCGCGGCCGGAGGCAAGCGCGCCGCCCGCGTCGTATACTCGAACGCCATGCGAGTCCGCACCATCAGTCTGGTCGCGATCGCCGTGGCGGCTCTTCTGGCCGCCATCGCCATCGCCGTCGCGCCGGCGTTCGCCACCGGGTCCTCCGGCTCCACCACGGTCACCAAGCCGCCGGTCGTCAAGAAGTACATCGCCCTCGACGCCGGCCGCAAGCAGCAGATGACCGGCTACAGCCGCCACCACTACGGCGCCAAGCAGGCCAGCTACGTCCTGAGCGACCCGCGGGCCGTCGTCCTGCACCACACCGCCGGCGCCGACGTCATGAGCGCTTGGAACACCTTCAACGCCAACACCGCCTACGTCATCAACGGCGTCAAGGAGAAGCCGGGCGTCTCTGCGCAGTTCATCATCGCCAAGGACGGCACCATCTATCAGCTGATGCCCCTCAACTACCGTGCCCGCCACTGCATCGGCATGAACTACGTCTCGTTCGGCATCGAGTTCTGCCAGGAGAGCGCCGGCCACAGCGGTCACTGGATGGACCAGCAGATCCTCAACCGGCCCAAGCAGATGGGCGCCGGACTCAAGCTGGTGCGCTGGCTGCAGGCGCACTACGGCATCAAGACCGGTGACGTCGTCGGCCACGCCACGGCCAACAACTCGCGCTTCTTCATGGACAAGACCGGCATCAAGAACGGCGCCGGCGACTGGTTCGCCGCCGAGCTCAACAAGTTCAAGGCCCGGCTCTAGGAACCGCGCTGATCCGGGCCGCGCCCGACCCGCTCCGGCTGCCGAACGGCGTCCCACCCACCCAGGGCCGCCGGGTACACCCGCCCCAGACCTCCCCGCCTACCAAGGAGCCCCGGCATGTGTACCGACCTGCGCCTCGTGCGTCTCAACGGCCTGCACGTCTCCGGCCGCACCATGGACTTCACCCAGGAACTGGGCTCCCGGGTGCAGGTGGTCCCGGCGGGGAACTCGTGGTCGGCCACGGAGACCGGGACGGCCGTGACGACCCTCACTTGGACCAACACGCACGGCTACGTGGCCATGGACGCGTTCGGGTTCGACTGGGCGGCGTGCGACGGGCTCAACGACGCCGACCTGATCCACTTCGGGTCGTGGGTCCTCGATACGTGCGCCACGGTGCAGGACGTACGCGACGCCTTCGCCGGAGTCCAGGTGTGGAACGCCCCCCCGTTCGGCGCATCTGGTCGGACGACCAGCCGATGCCGGACGTGGTCAGGCCGCTGCTTGACTTCGCCTTCCCCATGCACCTCGCCGTCCACGACGCGCACGGCGGCGACCTCGTGGTGGAGTTCCTCGGCGGCGAGCCGGTCTTCCACGACGACCCCATCGGCGTGCTGACCAACGCGCCCACGTTCGACTGGCACGAGACCAACCTGCGCAACTACCTGAACCTGCGGGATGAAACCCACCGGCAACGGCACGGGACTGCTGGGGATGCCCGGCGACGTCACCCCGCCGTCGCAGTTCGTGCGCGCGACCGTGCTCGCGGAGGTCTCGCGCACGGCCAAGGACGCGCGGGCGGCCGTGAACCAGGTCTTCCACTGCCTGGACCTGGTCAGTGTCCCGCGCGACGTCGCGCCCTCGGGCGACGCCACGCAGTGGTACGTCGCCCGCGACCACGACGGTCTTGTCTACTACGTGCGCAGCTACGACGGCTGGATGACAGACGCTCACGACCTCAAGGCCAGCCTTGGGCGTCTCCGACCCGAAGACCGCGCGCGCGGCGCTGCCGCTGCCGGCCGTCTGACGGCCGGGGCGCGACGGAGTCTCTGCCGCGCGCACGCGGCGCAGGCGTAGACTGTCGCCATGCCCGTCCGTCTCGATGGCATCCACTTCCTGGTCACGTATCGCTGCACCTACGCCTGCGACCACTGCTTCGTCTGGGGGTCACCGGACGCCGAGGGCACGATGACGCTGGCGCAGCTCACGAGCGTCATCGACCAGGCGGCCGAGCTCGGCGTCACCGACGTGTACTTCGAGGGCGGCGAGCCCACTTTGGCGTATCCCGTCGTGCTCGCGGCGGCGCGGCGCGCCCGGGGGCACGGTCTGGACGCCGGGATCGTCAGCAACTGCTTCTGGGCCACGTCGCTCGAGGACGCCAAGGTGTGGCTGGCGCCGTTCGCCGAGCTCGGGCTCGCCGACCTCTCGCTCTCGTCCTACGCGTACTTCGTGGAGGACGCGAACGAGGAGCACCTGCGCAACGCCGTGCTGGCGGCGCGCGAGCTCGGCATCCGGGCGAGCGTCCTCGAGGTCGGAGCGCCGGCGGACATCGGCGTGCCCGGCGCCTGCTCCGGCGACGTCGGTGAGATCATGCACAAGGGGCGGGCGGCCGTCGCGCTCGCGCCCGCGCGAGCCACCCGGCCGCCCGAGACGCTGGTCACCTGCCCCTTCGAGGACTTCACCGACCCGGGCCGCGCTCACGTCGGCCCGGACGGCGAGCTGCAGATGTGTCAGGGCATCAGCGCCGGCAACGTCTTCGCCGGAGGCGACGGCCCGCCGGCGCCCGAGCGCCTGACCGCGCCGCTCGCCGACGGTCTGCGGCGCGTGCTCGACGCCTACGATCCGCACGCACGCCCAGTCGTCCGCGAGATCCTCGCCGGCGGCCCCTGGGCCCTCGCCGAGGCCGCCAGCCACAAGCCTCGGCGCGCGCTCTACGCCGACGAGTGCCACCTCTGCTATGAAGTCCGCTCCGCACTGCGCGCCGCGGGTCGTCACCTCGAGGTGGTCGCCCCCGGCCAGTGCTACGCCGAGAACGAGACGTACGAGGGGGCGGCGGACGACGCCGACTCCGCCCCGTCCGCCGCCCCCGCCACCCCCTGAGGAGGGACATCAGAATGCCGTCCGTGTGCGAACAGTTCTGGACCGCCGGCAGCTACGCTGTCGTCGGCCACCAGGCCAGCAAGAGGGCGTACCCCAAGATCACCTACGGCGCGCTCAGGGAGCGCGGCGTCACCGTCTACCCCATGGACCCCGACGGCGGCACGGTCGAGGGCGACAAGGCCTACGCCGACTTCGGCGAGCTGCCCGGCCCCGTCCAGGCAGCCGTCCTGGAGTTGCCCAAGGAGGAGACGGCCGCCTGGGTCGCCAAGGCCGGCGACGCGGGCGTGCGACGTGTCTGGATCCACCAGATGACCGACACGCCCGAGGCGCTGGCCGAGGCCGAGAAGCGCGGCCTCAAGGTCATGACCAACCACTGCGCCGTCATGTACAACAAGCCGGGCTTCAGCGGACACGCCATCCACCGCGGCATCTGGAAGCTGCTCGGCAAGTTCTGAGCCGAGCTCCGGTCCGTCAGGCCATCATCTCGGGCGGCGTCTGCCGCTGCTTGGCCGGCAGGATCGCCACGATGATGAGCCCGATGATCGGGAAGAAGACCGTGAGGATGATCCAGCCCGCACGGTTCAAGTTTTTGCGGCCGACCATGCGCCCACCAGCCACGGGCCATGACTTCCCATCCTCGCTCGGCCGCCTGGGCGGCGTGACTGCTCAGGGTGGGTCTACCCCGCCGGCGAGCGCAACCCTTCGAGGGCGTCCCTCTGGGAGCCGCGTCTGCTGGGCGGTCGGTGTCAGAGGCCTCTGTCTGTGTATAGCCATTGGCTACACGCAGCGCCATGAGATGACGCCGAACGAACCTCGATGTAGAGCCATTGGCTATACGAAAACAGAGGGCCCGATGTGGGACCTCCCCGGCCGGCAAGGCTCGCCAAGCGTGCAGCCCGCACGAAGCCCGCCGTCCGGTTCAGTCCTCGAGGCCGTCGGCGGCAGGCACGTCGTGCGGCTGCGGCGGGACCTCGTCCTCGGGGAGGCCGCGGACGTGCTCGAGAGCACGTTCGGCCGCAGCCGCGCCCTCGCGCAGGCAGTCGCCTATGCCGATGCCATGGTAGGCGCCGCCGGCGAGCTCGATGCCCGGGGCGCGCGCGACCGCGGCCTCGATGTGGGCCACGAGGTCCACGTGGCCCACGCGGTACTGCGGCATGCCGCGCGGCCACCGGAAGATCTCAATGAACTCCGGCTCCGCGCTGATGCCCATGATCTCGCGGAGCTCCGCGCGGACCACCTTGCCCATCTCGTCGTCGTCGAGCTGCGCGGCGGCCTCGCGGCCGGCGCGGCCGAGGAAGCTGCGCAGCAGCACGTGGCCGTCGGGCGCGAAGCCGTCGAACTTGCTCGAGCTCCAGGTGGTGGCCATGACCGGGCGGTCCTCGGCGCGGGGCACGACGAAGCCGAAGCCCTTGAGGTCGTGCCCCACCTGATCGCGGCGGAACGCCACGGACGCGGTGGCCGTGGAGACGTACTCGATAGAAGACAGATCGTTCGCGGCGAGCGGCGCGACTCGGCGCAGCAGGTCGCCGCTCGCCCAGGCCGGCGTGGCAAGCACGACGGCATCCGCAACGACGCGCGTTCCGTCACTCAACTCCAGGGTGTAGGTGGCGGATCCGGGGCGTGCGCCGCCGCCGGACTCGGTCATCGTCTTCACGCCGGTACCCGCGTGCAGGCGGTCGGCCGGGAGTGATGAGACGACCGCGTCGCTCAGGTCCTGGAGCCCCGTCCGGAACGAGTAGAAGTACGACTTGGGGCCCGCAGGACGGGAGCCGCTCGGGTCGGAGGAGCCTTGGTCGAAGGCGCCCGCCGCGCCGGAGCCGGGCGCGCCCGCGCCGCCGTGTGCGGCGGGGGCCTTCTGACGCGCCTTGCGCCGCTTGAGCATCGCGACGATCAGGCTGCGGTACTCCAGCTCCATGTCGAGGAACATGGGGAAGGTGGCGCGCACACTCATACTCTCGGGGTCGCCGGCGTGGATGCCGGCGACGATGGGCTCGGCGATGCGCGCCAGGGCCTCTTTGCCGAGGCGCCGGCGGACGAAGTCGCCGAGACTCTCGTCGAGGGCCGAGCCTGCTGCGCCCGCCGGCCCGGGCGACGCCGCGCCACCTCGCGGCAGCAGCAGGTCCATGCCCATGCGGACCTTGCCCGGCCAGCTGATCAGGCCACTGAGCGCAAACGGCACCATCCGCGTGGGGACCATGAGGATGATGCCCTCGGGCAGCTCGTACAGGCGCCCTCGCGTGAAGACGAAGCTCTTGCGGATGGCCTCGTTGCAGTCGAGGAACCTGTCGCCGATGCCGACCTCGCGCGCGATCGTGATGGGCCACGGCTTCTCGATGATGGCCGAGTCCGGACCGCCCTCGACGACAAACCCGTCGCGGCGCACGGTGTGCACCTTGCCGCCGAACCGGGGATCCTGCTCGTAGAGCTGCCACTCGACGGAGGGGTCCTGCGCGCGCGCCGTCTCGAGCACGCGCGCGGCCCCCAGGCCGGCCATGCCCCCGCCGACGACGGCGACGCGGAACCGGCGGCCCCCACCGGCCCCGCCGTTCGCCTGGGTCTCCGCGCTCACGTCGTCCGGCCCCAGGAGTGCGTGTGCGGCTCGCCGTGCGCGTGCAGGGCACGCTCCACGGGCCGCTTTGCGAGGTAGTCGATCACCACGTCGGCCAACGCCTGGATGAACAGCGGCGAGTCGTTGGGCGCGTGCGTGCGTCGGTACTCGATACCGAGGTTCTCGATCTGGCCGCGCATGACGATGTCGAGGTCGTAGAGCGTCTCGACGTTGTCGCTGACGAACCCGACGGGGATGACGAGGATCTTCTTCCAGCCCTCCTGAGCGAGGACGCGGACCGCGTCGTCGGCCTCGGGCTCCATCCACTCGCCGCCGCCGCGACCCTTGCTCTGGAAGCCGAACCGCCAATCGCCGGGGACGATGAGGGGGACCAGCTGGGAGATGGTCTGCTGCAGCTGGTCCATGTACGGGTCGCCCTCCGCGATGGTCTCCGCCGGCACGCTGTGCGCGGTGAAGAGGACGGCCCACTCGTTGACGTCGCAGCCGTCCAGCGCCTCGGCGACGCGGCGGCTGAGCGCGCGCACGAAGCCGTGGCTGGAGTACCAGTCCTCGAGCAGCGGGATGTCGCGGCCGGCGCCGCCGGTGGCGGGGTCCTCGGCGGCGGCGATCTGCGTCTTGTACCTGCCGCTCGTCAGCCGCGACGAGAACGGGCTCATCGGCAGGGCGACGACCTCGTGCGCGTCGAGCGAGCGTACACAGTCCGCGACGCTGGGCTCGGCGTAGAGGAACCCGTGCCGCACGCGGATGGGGAAGGCGAGCTCCTGGACGAGCTTGGCCTGGAGCGCGAGCGCCTGGCGCGCGGTGATGGCCGGGAGCGGCGAGGCGCCGCCGATGAGCGCATAGCGCTCCTGCACGGCGGCGACCGTGCCCGGCTCCGGCGTGCGCCCCATCAGGCGCTCGAGGAAGGGCACGATCTGCTCCGGGCTCTCCGGCCCGCCGTACGCGAGCAGGGCGACGTCGACGAGGCTCTCGGTCATGCCGACCTCCTGAGCAAGCTCAGATCGGGGCGGCCGAGAGCCGGTGCACGGCGTCGACCAGGTACTTGACGTTGTCCGGCGGGACCTGCGGGATGAGGCCGTGGCCGAGGTTGAAGATGTGCCCCGGCCGGCCCCCCGCGCGGCGGATGACGTCCGCCACGCGCTCCTCGATGGCCTTGGGCGGACCGAGGAGCGTGATGGGATCGAGGTTGCCCTGCACGGCGACGTCGCCGAGCTGGTCCCAGGCACGGTCGAGCTCGATGCGCCAGTCGACGCCGTAGACGTCCGCGCCGGCCTTGGCGACCAGGTGCGAGCATCCCGGAGGCGCCGTTGCCGAAGTAGATCACCGGCGCCCCCAACCCGCGCACGGCGTCCATGACGTAGCGCACGTGCGGGCAGGACCAGCAGTTCGTAGTCGTAGGGACTCAGCCAGCCGACCCAGGAGTCGAACAGCTGCACGACCTGGGCGCCCGCCGCGATCTGTGCCTTGAGGTAGTCGACGACGACCTCGGAGATCAGCCCCATGAGACGGTTGAACGTCACCGGGTCGTCGAACATGAGCTTCTTGACGTGCGCGTAGTTACGCGAGTGGCCGCCCTCGACGATGTAGCTCGCCAGGGTGAACGGCGCGCCGCTGAAGCCGATGAGCGCCGTCTGCGGCTCCAGTTCGTGGCGCACCAGCCTGAGGGTGTCCATCACGTACTCGAGGTCCGACGCGGCGTCGATGCCATGCACGCCCTCGAGGTCGCGGGCGCCGCGGATGGGCCGCTTGATCACAGGGCCGTCGTCCTTGCTGAAGTGGAGGCCGATGCCCATCGGCTCCAGCGGCAGCAGGATGTCGGCGAAGACGATGGCGGCGTCGAGGTCGAAGCGGCGGAGCGGCTGCAGCGTGACCTCCGCCGCGATATCCGGCCGGCGGCACATCTCGACGAAGCTCATCTTCTCGCGGATGGCCCGGTACTCGGGCAGGTAGCGCCCCGCCTGCCGCATAAGCCACACGGGCGTGGCGCCGACTGGCTTCTTGGCGCAGGCATCGAGGAGGCGCATGGGCATCACCGCAGGGGGTCGTAGGGGTCGCAGAAAGGCTGATTATAGCAAACGGGAGCCCGTAGGCTCCCGTCATCGGGTCGAGCACAGGCCGCCGCAGCTCATTGGTCGCCGTAGACCAACCAACTGGCGGGCACCGCAGGTTCACCGGCTACCGGCCGGCCTGTACCCTTCGCTCAACGCGGCCTTGTGGCACGTGTGGCAGACAGTGATCATCTCGCAGGCCTGCGGCGACACCACGTGGTACCGCAACGACTTCGCGCTGAGCTTGCTGCCGCAGAGGGCGCAGTGCACGCTGTCGATGGAGCGGACCGTCGCCGGAGGATTGGTCACGGACGACATCTGCCCGTCCGACTGTGTCGAAAGAGGGTGGACCTGGCCCATCGCGTCCTCCTCCCATCGCCTGTGCTGCGGCTTCCGGGGTGGGGCCGGCAAGCGCGTGCAGCGGTATGGGAATCCTGCCCCGAAACCGCCGCCGGGTAACGCCCTGAGAGCGTCGTCACCGCACGGTGACCTCGAGAGCCGTCGCCAGCGACGCAGACACTTCCGTCACACGCCTCGCCGGTCGTGTGGCCCAGCCCACTGACGCTCGCCATCGCCATCCTCCTGCTCGCCGTGCCCACAGTGGCCGGCGCGAGCGTCACGGGGCACAGAGACGGTCCTCTGCTGCGGTCGGCCCCGGCCAACGCGGTCAAGGCCGACGCGCGCACCGCGCTGCAAAGGGTCAAGCCGGTCTTCGTCCGCGCGCCGCAGGCTCTCGGGATTCCATCCACGGCCGAGATCGCCGGGGCGGCGGCCGTCCACTTCCACCCCGATCAGGGGCTCGAGGTCGACGCCGCCGACGGCGTCGCCGTCGAGGCCGGGCACGCGGCGCCGGACACCGTCGGCGTCGAGCAGGCCCAGGCACAGCGCGTCTGGACCGGTGTGGGCAACGCCGCACTCACCGGTCCGTGGGGATCGGGCAAGCCGGGCTCCACGCACAAGCTCTGGCTCCTGGACTACCCGGCGGGCTGGATGAACCAGCTGCTGGGCTGGTCGCTCGACGGCCGGCGAAGCGCGTTCGCGGTCCTCGGCCACCCCACGGCGACGGGCGGGCCAAGTACTCGATCAACCTCAAGATCCCCGCGGAGGCCGCGCCGGGCTGCGGCTACGACGTCGACGTCATGCACGTGAACGGCGGTCCCCTCACGCTGGACACCTGGTTCCAGGTCTGCACGCTGCAGGCGACGAACACGAAGGTCGGCAAGGGCTCGGCGGTCCGGTTCAGCGGCATCATCCCGTGCAGGGCCACGCCGGGCCCACGGCCGGCAAGGTGGCCTGCTGGGCGAACCCGGGCAAGGCCACCCAGCCCACACGAGGCTCGAGACCGCCTGGCTGCGCGCGGAAGGCTGGAAGTCCGTCGGCACCTTCGCGACGGACGGGCACGGCCAGTACCGGGCGACGCCTGGTGCTACCCGGCGTACACGTCGCCGCCGAAGATCACCGTGAAGTAGTCGCAGTGCGGCGGCGGCGGGGCCCCGCCGCCGCCCTGCTTATCCCGCACCTGGTCTATATAATCCTAGCTTATTTGCATAAACACTCTTGCTTATGGAGAATAGGTCGGTCGTCAGCTATCACCGTGAGGTGTCCATGGGCCATCGGTACACATCCACCCCCGACGTGCCGCGTATCGACGGGGGAGTCACCATCTTCCGCAGCTGTCTCGTCGGGGCCGAGTTCCCCGGCGTCGAGTCCTCCACCAAGTGGCTCTTCGAGCGCTTCGGCATCGAGTACACCGTCAACCCGGACCAGACCTGCTGCACCGGTCTCGGCTACTACTCCGACCTCATGCCGATCGAGCACCACGGTCGGCGTAGCCGCGCGCAACGCCTGCGTCGTCGTCGACGACGAGCACCCGGTGATGAGCTACCTCTGCTCCACCTGCTACGCCGTCAACAAGAAGGCGCGCAACATCCTCGACGTGCCGGACTACCGCGCCGAGACCAACGAGGTGCTCGCCCAGATCGGCCGCGAGTACGACGACCGGGTCGCCTCGCACCGTGCAGCACAAGCACACCCTGGACATCCTGTGGGGCGCCCACGACAGCATCCCCGGGCTCGATCCGCCGGCGTCTCGACGGCATCAAGGTCGCCACGCACCCCGCCTGCCACTACTGCAAGGTCTTCCCGGACGAGACGCTCGGCAACAACGAGAACTTCATGGTGCCGGAGGAGTTGCTCGCGCCGGCCGGAGTCGATCACCACCGGCGCCTACAACGAGAAGCAGACGCACTGCGGGGCCGGCTTCCGGAACGTTTCGTCAACCCGTCGATCTCGGTCGCGGTGACGCGAGAAGAAGCTGCACCGGCTGCACGAGGAGAAGTCGACGTTCTCGTCCACATGTGCCCCAACTGCCACATCCAGTTCGACCGCTACAGCGACATCATCTCCCGGAGCACCGGCGAGGAGTTCCCCTTCATCCACTTGCACGTGCAGCAACTCCTGGCGCTCGCGCTGGGCGCCGACCCCGAGAAGGTGGTCGGCGTCCAGACGCACTCCCAGGACGTCGAGCCGCTCCTCGAGCGCATCGGCGCGCGGCAGCCCGCGGCAGCCGGAGGTGTGCGATGAGGGCCGGCGTCTTCCTCTGCCAATGCGGCGGCAACATCAGCGGCGTCATCGACCTCGAGCCGCTGGCCGAGCACGCGCGCGACCTCGACGGGGTCGTCGAGGTCGACATCAACCAGTTCATGTGCGGCACCGAGGGCCGGGCGATGATCGAGAAGGCCGTGGAGGAGCGCGGCCTCGACCACTTCGTCATCGCCTCGTGCTCGCCGCGCTTCCAGGGTCCGACCTTCGAGCGCATCGCCCGCGAGCTCAAGCTGGGCGAGAACGCCGTGGCCTTCGGCAACATCCGCGAGGGCTGCTCCTACGTTCACGCCGATGAGCCGGAGCGCGCGCAGGCCAAGGCCAGGAAGATCGTCGACGGCGCCGTCGCGCGCCTGCAGCACATGAGCGACCTGCCGCGCCGGCGCACCTTCCTCAACCGCTCGGTGATGGTGGTCGGCGGCGGCATCGCCGGCATCTCCGCCGCCGAGGAGCTGGCGGCCGCCGGGATCGAGGTCCACCTCGTCGAGCGCCAGCAGAGCATCGGCGGCTACATGTCCCGGCTCAGCAAGACCTTCCCGACCGAGGACTGCGCGATGTGCAGCCTCGCGCCCCGGCTGACCGGCGCCGCCACCAACAGCCGCATCCACATCCACGCGCTCTCGGACGTGACCTCCGTCACCGGACCGCCCGGAGAGTTCAACGTGACGGTCCGCCACCGCGCGCGGTACGTGAACGAGAAGTGCGTCGGCTGCGGCGAGTGCGCCGCCGTGTGCCCGGTGACGTACCCCAACGAGTACGACTTCGGCGTCAGCGAGCGGACGGCGATCTCGCGGCCGTTCGCCAACGCCGTCCCGGCGACCTTCGCCGTCGACCGCAAAGGCTGGAGCCCGTGCAAGACGGCCTGCCCCGTCCACACGTCCGCGCAGGGGTACGTGGCGCTGATCGCGCAGGGTCGCTTCGAGGAGGCCTACCAGGTCGCCCGTGAGCGAAACCCCTTCCCGAGCGTCTGCGGCCGCATCTGCACGCGCCTGTGCGAGACCGAGTGCACGCGCGGCGAGGTCGACGCGCCCGTGGCGGTCGCCGCCCTCAAGCGCTTCGTCGCCGACGCCGTCGGGCCGCTCCAGGCGGTCCCGCCGGTGCCGGTGGTCTACGAGGACCGCGTGGCCGTGATCGGCGCCGGGCCGGCCGGCATGACCTGCGCCCGCGACCTCGCCGACATGGGGTACGGCGTGGTCGTGTACGAGGCGCAGCAGGTGGCCGGCGGCATGCTGCGCCTCGGCATCCCGGACTACCGGTTGCCGCACGACGTCCTCACGCGGGAGATCGACCAGATCCTCGCCCGAGGCGTGGAGCTCAAGCTGGGGCAGCGCGCCGGGATCGACTTCACCGTGGACCAGCTGTTCGAGCAGGGCTACCGTGCCGTTTACCTCGCCGCGGGCCTGCAGGCAAGCGCGAGCGCCGCGCTGCCCGGCGACGACCTTACCGGAGTCACGGGAGCCGTCGAGCTCCTGCGCGAGGTCAACACCGGCGGCACGCCGCACGTCGGTGCCAGGACCGTGGTCATCGGCGGCGGAGACGTGGCGCTGGACGCGGCGCGTTCGATCATCCGCCTGCAGACGCAGGCCGGCCTCGAACCGGACGTCACCCTCGCCTACCGGCGCAGCGTGGTCGAGATGCCGGCCAGCGCCGGCGAGCTCCAGGAGGCGCGCGACGAGGGTCTCAAGCTCGAGCTCCTCGCACAGCCGGACGAGATCATCGGCGCCGGCGGCAAGGTCACCGGCCTCAGGTTGCGCCGCTGCGCGCTGGGCGACCCCGACGCGTCCGGTCGCCGCCTGTCGGTGCCGGTTCCCGGGTCCGAGTTCGAGCTGGAGGCCGACACCGTGGTTCTGGCGGTCGGCCAGGCCCTCGTCGAGGACTTCGCGCAAGGCTGCACCGGCCTCGAGTTGCGCGACGGCCAGATCAGCGTGGACCGCGAGACGATGATGACCACCCGCGACGGGGTGTTCGCGGGCGGGGACGCGGCCGCGACGAGCTACTTCACCGCCATCGAGGCCGTGGCGGCCGGCCGCAGAGGCGCCGCCGCGATCCACAACCACCTCCGCGGCGAGAGGCTCCTGCCGGTGTGGGACGACGTCGCCGACCTCGCGCGACCTTCGGACGAAGAACTCGCGAGGGTCGCCATCGGCGAGCGCGTCCCCCTGAGGCTGCTCGACGGTCTCTCGCGGCGCGGGCAGTGGGACGAAGTCTGCACGGGGTACTCGGCAGAGGAGGCGATGGCCGAGGCCGGCCGCTGCCTCGACTGCGCCGTGTGCTCCGACTGCAAGTCGTGCGTCACGGCGTGCCCCGCGGACGCGATCGACTTCGACGAGAAGCCCTGGGACGAGGACCTCACGGTCGGCGCCATCATCCTGGCCACCGGCCATCAGGAGTTCGACGCCACGCGCAAGCTCCCGCTGGGCTACGGCCGCCACAAGAACGTGCTCACGCAGAGCCAGCTCGCCCGGCTGCTGTCGGCCTCCGGGCCGACCGCGGGCGAGCTCCAGCGCCCCTCCGACGGCCAGACGCCCAAGCGCATCTTCATGCTCCAGTGCGTCGGCTCGCGTGACTGCACCAGCAGCGGCAACGAGCATTGCTCCGCCATCTGCTGCCTCTTCGCCACGCTGCACAGCTCCCTCATCAAGCAGCACTACCCCGACGCGGAGATCACCATCGGCTACACGGACATGCGCACGCCGGGCAAGGCGCACGAGGAGTACTACCGCCTCGTGCAGGAGCGCGGCGTGCGTTACGTCCGCGGCCGTGTGGGCGAGATCCTCGAGGAGCTCGACGGCAGCCTCACGGTGCGCATGGAGAACACGATGACCGGCCGCAAGGGCGAGGAGCAGTACGACCTCGTGGTGCTCTCCGCCGGCCTCGAGGCCTCCAGGGGCACCCAGGACGTCGCCCGCGTGGCCGGCGTGCAGACCGCGGCGGCCGGATTCATCCGCGAGTTCCACCCCAAGCTGGCCCCGGTCGACACGCAGCGGACGGGCATGTTCCTCTGCGGCACCGCTCAAGGACCCAAGACGATCCCCGAGTCCATCGCCCAGGCGAAGGCCGCGGCCGCCCGTGCCATCAGCATGCTGAGCGCGGGCTTCGCGATGACGCCGGCCCAGGTGGCCTCGAGCGACGTTGACGTGTGCGTGGCCTGCGGCGTGTGCGAGGCCGCGTGCCCGCAGAGGGCGATCACCATCACGGTCGGAGCCGACGCCCACTCTTCCGTCGACCCCAACATCTGCCGCGGCTGCGGCATCTGCGCCGCCGAATGCCCCACGGGGGCCATGCAGCTCGGCGGCTTCAGCGACGCCGAGGTGCTGGCGGAGGCGACGGTCTGATGAGCGAGGACCGCACCATCGTCGCCTTCTGCTGCCGCGAGTGCGCGTACGCGGCGGCCGACGCGAGCGCCAACGCGCGCACGCCGCTGCCGCCGACGGTGCGCCTCGTCCTCGTGCCCTGCACCGGCCGCGTCGGCCCGCTGCACCTGCTCAAGGCGCTCGCCGAAGGAGCCGACGGCGTCATGGTCGCCGGCTGCCTGCTGGGCCAGTGCCACTACCGCGAGGGCAACTTCAACGCCGTCGACCGGGTCGCGTTCGTGCAGCGCATGCTCGAGAGCGTGGGCGTGGAGCCCGAGCGCTGCCGCATGTTCACCATGAGCGCCGGCGAGCCGCCCAAGTTCGTGGCCGCCGTGCGCGAGATGGACCGCATCATCGGCGGCCTGCCGCCACTGCCGCGGTCCGACAGCGGGCCCACGGGAGAACTGCTCGGCGCGACGAGGGGGGCCGCCTGATGCCGCTCACCCACCGCGGCCGCGAGATCCTGGACCGCGTGCCCGGCGGCTCGCTGCAGAGCACCGTCGGCGTCGGCTGCGAGATCGTCCGTCACGAGGAACTCTGCGTCGGCTGCGGGACCTGCGCGAAGAACTGCCCCACCGGGGCCTCCGAGCGCGGCGCCTTCTTCGACGTGAACCAGCTGCTGGACGCGCCGGAGGGCAGCCGCCGCGGCGAGCTGGGGGCGGCGCTGCGCAAGCTCATGCAGCACGCGCCGGACGGTCCGGTCGAGGTGCCCGAGCGCGTCACCGTCTACCGCACCATCATCTACGACGACGACAAGTGCCTGGGCTGTGGTACCTGCGCCCGCGGGTGCCCGGCCGACGCGATCGAGGCGCGGCCGCCGAAGGCGGATGCCGCGCCGTCCGGACCGGCGGCGGAGGGGGCGTCCGCATGAGCGCCTCCGACACCGAGAGCGGGCGCCCGCTCGTACTCCTCTGCGAGTGCGCCGGCACGCTCGCCAACATCGACTTCGACAGGCTTGAGCAGCACGCGGGCCTGCACGCCGACGTGATCCGCGGCACCTACTGGTGCAGCCGCGTCGGCCAGGCGCAGATGCTCGAGCTCATGGAAGGCGAAGCCGACGGCGCACGCCAGCTCGTCTTCGCCGGCTGCTCCGTGGACTTCGCCGCGCGCCGCTTCCAGAAGCTCACGGCGCGCGGCCTGCAGCTCGAGATCGCCGACATCCGCGAGGGCTGCAGCTGGGTGCACGGCGACGACGTCGACGGCCGTCACCGACAAGGCCATCCGCATCCTCGACTCGTCGATCGCCTACCCCGACGCGCCTGCCGACACCATGAGCTACGCCGAGCGTCACAACACGGTCGTGGTCGTCGGCGGCGGCGTGGCCGGCACGCAGGCCGCCGCCGAGCTCGCCCAGATGGGCCACCACGTCGAGCTCGTCGAACGGCGGCCGTTCCTCGGCGGCCGCGCCGCCCGCATCGGCACCGTGTTCCCCACCAACGACTGCGGCCAGTGTCTGCCGACCACGGACGCACAGGCCGGCACGCGCAAGTGCTTCCACCGCAACGTCGCCATCGACCACCCGGACCTGAGCATCCACCGCCGGTCCACCGTGGAGTCGGTCACCGGCCACCCCGGCGACTTCCAGGTGAGCATCCGCACGCTGCCCAACATCGTCACCGACGCGTGCATCAACTGCGGCACCTGCGAGACCGTCTGCGAGGTCGAGGCCTCCGAACCCGGCAAGAAGGCCATCTTCACCGAGTTCTACGACGGCCGCGTGATCCGCACCGTCGACCTCGAGACCTGCACGTTCTGCGGCAAGTGCGCCGGCGAGTGCCCGGTTGAGGCGATCGACTTCGGCCAGTCGCCGCGGCGCACGACGGTGAACGCCGGCGCGATCCTGACGGCTACGGGGTGCGAGCCGGCGCCCAGGAGGTACTTCGACTACCTCGGCTACGACGGCGAGAGGGTCGTCACGCAGGTGGAGCTGACCGACATGCTCGACGATTGGGCGGCCCAAGCCTCGCTCGGCCGCATGCCCGTCGAGGAGCTGGTCATGATCCAGTGCGCCGGCTCGCGCGACCAGCGCCACCTGCCGCACTGCTCGCGGCTCTGCTGCATGATCGCCCTCAAGCACGCCCTCCGGCTGAAGACGCTGTTCCCGCAGATGAAGGTGACCATCTGCTACCTGGAGATGCGGACTGCCGGCGTGGGCTACGAGAACTGGTTCCTGGACGCACGCCGCGCCGGCGTGGAGTTCCTGCGCGGCACGCCGCCCGAGGTCCAGTTCGACGCCGCCGGACGGCCGGTCATCGAGGTCGAGGACGTCACCGCCGCGCGCAAGCGCGTGCTGCGGCCGGACCGACACGTAACTGAACGAAGTAGACGACAA
>CAVOMB010000097.1:0-12070 GCA_963696935.1 uncultured Thermoleophilia bacterium
ATGTGTCCTGCTCGACTCGTCGTCTATTGCTAGTGGGACAACGAGCGCGGCGCCTACCGCTGCCACACCATCACCAACTGCATCGAGGCGTGCCCGAAGGAGCTCGACCCGACGGAGGGCATCCAGTGGCTCAAGATGGCGGCCGTGCGCCGCAGGCTCTTCGGCCGCGCCAAGTGACTGACGCGCCGCGCCGGCGCGTGAGTGTGCGAGTGGGACGGACGGCCGTGACCAGGCACACGAGGCACCGAGGCCTGGTCACGGCCGTCCGCGTGCCTGCGCCCGTCCGCGCGTTGCCCGCGTATCGACCACTCCAGAGGACAGTGCGGGGTGCAGGGGAGGGTGCGGGGTGCAGGGGAGGGTGCGGGGTGCAGCGGAGGGTGCGGGGGTGCAGGGGGGGCGCGGGGGTGCATGCCGGGCCCTCTGTCGGCGTATATCCATTGGCTCTACATGGCCCGTCGCGGAGGGCCGAATTCGGACACCATGTATAGCCAATGGCTATCCGGATCCGGAGGGCCCTGGCGCGGCTACCCTGGAGCGCGACCGGGCGATGACCGGCGGCGGCGCGGCGTCCCGGCGTCTCGACCTGCGGCCCGCGGCCGGGGCCTGCGGCTCGAGGCCGGTCGCCGGAGCGGTGGCGGCGGTCAGCGGAGGCCGTCGAGGGTGGCGATGAGCACGCCGGCCACGGTGACGGTGGCGGCGAGCGTCAGGCGCAGGCCCGGACGCTCGCGCAGGAAGACGACGCCGAACACGATCGAGAACACCGGCGTCGTCGCCATGATCAGCATCGCCAGCACCGGCCCCAGCGCGACGATGGTGAGGTAGAAGAGCACACTCACCATCGCCTCGAGCATGCCCGCGAGCGCGATGAGCCAGATGGCCCTACGGCGCGCCGCCGGCGTGAGCGAGCGCGCCGCCAGCGCCGGCCGGCGCCACAGCAGGATCGCCCCCAGCATGAGCGCGCCGCACACCTGGCTGAGGATCATCATGGTCGCCGTGACGCGGCCGTAGGCGTCGGCGGCCAGGTCGATGAGCACCGGGCCGAGACCCCAGCCGGCGGCCGTGAGCACGGCGAGTCCGATCAGCCTGGCTTTGGCGCCGGCCGCGGGCGAGGAGGCGCCGGCCGCGGGGGAGGAGGCGCCGGCCGCGGGGTCGGGAGGGTCCGCGGCGGGGCTCGGCTCGTCCGGCAGGACCTCGCCGTGCGCGGCGCCCGCCAGCGCCGCCGCGCCGGTCAGCTCGGCCCCCGGGACGTCCTCGCCGTCGCCCATCCAGCGCGAGATGAGGACGACGCCGGCCATCGTCACCGCCATGCCGGCGATGGTCGCGGCCCCGAACGCCGTGCCCACGATGACCCAGGCGAAGAACGCCGTCCAGATCGGGTCGGTGCTGGTGATGGGCGCGATGACCGCCACCCGTTCGCCGCGCAGGGCGAAGTAGTAGGCGTTGAACGCTACGACCCACGTCCCCACGGCCCCGAGCGCGATCCAGCCGGCGGCCGCGGCGTTGATGCCGAACCCGTTGCTCCAGAGGTGGAGCACCGTGAGCGGGATGGTGATGGCAAGAAGCCCGCCGATCGCCACCAGGCGGATGAAGAAGTTGACCGCGACCGGCGTCACGGACTCGAGGATCTTCTTGTTGACGACGACCACCAGCGCCCACAGCGCAGTCATGACGAAGGCGGCGACGATCCAGAGTGCGTACGTGCTCGTGGTGGCTCCCCCCAAGGCTCCCACGGAGTCTATCGCCCCGGCCGCGCGGTCACCCCCTGCAGGTATACTTCCGTAAACGGATGTATCGCTGCGCGGGGCGCAGAGTGGAGGGCACATGAAGACGTCTGTGGGCAAGACCAAGATCGAGATCGCCAGCGGCGACATCACCCAGCTCGAGGTCGACGCGGTCGTCGCGCCGGCCTCTACGGAACTGTGGATGGATCACGGCGTCGCCGCGGCCATCAAGCGCGCCGGCGGCGATGCCGTCGAGAAGGAAGCCGTGCTGCAGGGGCCCGTCAAGGTCGGCGAAGCCGTCATCACGACGGGCCACGACCTCAAGGCTCGCTGGGTCGTCCACGTCGCGCTCGCCGAAGGCGGGCCCACGGCCGACGCCGGCGCCGTCGCGGCCGCCACGCGGTCGGCACTGGCGGCCGCCGAGCGCGCCCAGTCCCGCTCGGTCGCGCTGCCCGCTTTCGGCACCGGGGCGTGCGCGTTCCCGCTTTACCAGTGCTCCAGCATCATGGTCACCGAGACCGTCGCCTACCTCAAGGAGCACCCCAACACGGCGTTGCGGCACGTCATGTTCGCCGTGTACGACGACGCGGCCCGGGCGGCGTTCAAGAACGCCATGGCCGGCATCACCCGCTTCTAGCGGGGCAGAGGGGCCCCGATGACGGCCCTTGCCTCGCTGTCCGGCACGGCCGCGTCCGTCGAGGAGGCGCTCGTCTTCCTCCTCCTCATCGCCGCCACGGTGGCCGTCATTGCGCGTCGTGTCGGCGTGCCATACACGATCGGTCTCGTGGTTGTCGGGCTCGTCCTCGGGCTGCTCACGCACGTCGACGCGCTCTCGCTCTCCTCCGACCTCGTCTTCTACGTCTTCCTGCCGCTCTTGCTGTTCGAGGCCGGGTTCAACCTCGAGGCCCAGCATCTGCTCGCCGACTGGCGCCGGATCGCCGCGCTGGCCGTGCCCGGTGTGCTCGTCGCCTTCGTCATCACCGGCAGCGGTGTGTACTGGCTCGGCGGCACCACCTGGACGGTGGCGCTGCTCTTCGCCGCGCTCATCGCCGCCACCGACCCCGTGTCGGTCGTCGCGCTGTTCCGGCGACTCGGCGTGGCCGACCGTTTGACGACGATGATCGACGCCGAGAGCCTCTTCAACGACGGCACCGCGGCCGTGGTGTTCGCCATCGTGCTCGGGTCAGTCGTCGACGGCGGCCGGGTAACGGCGGTGGGGGCCGCCGGCCAGTTCGTCTGGATGACGGCCGGCGGCCTCGGCGTCGGCCTCGGCATCGGCTATGCCGCCTCCTTCCTCCACAGCTACCTCGACGAGCACCTCGTCGAGATCACGCTCTCCACCATCGTCGCCTACGGCTCGTTCCTGCTCGGGCAATGGCTCGGGGTGTCCGGCGTGGTCGCCTGCGTCACCGCTGCGGTTGTCCTCGGCAACTACGGCCAGCACCGGAACATGGGACCGGTCACGCGCGCGACAATGAGCACGGTGTGGGAGTACGCCGCCTTCGTTGCCAACTCCCTGATCTTCCTGCTCATCGGCCTGCGTATCGACCTCGGCCTGATCACCGACAACGTGGGGCTCGTCCTGATCGGGTTCGTCGTCGTGCTGGTCGGCCGCGCCGTCACCGTCTACGGGTACGGTCTCGTGTCCCGCCTCGCTGGACGGGGGCTGCCCCTGCGCTGGCAGCACGTGCTCGTCTGGGGCGGCCTGCGAGGCACCATCGCGCTTGCGCTCGTGCTCAGCGTGCCGGACAGCGTGAGCGGCCGTCCGACGCTGCAGGTGCTCACGTTCGGCGTCGTCCTCATGTCCCTCGTGCTCCAAGGGCTCACGATGCCCGTCGTTGCCCGCCGCCTGGGGCTCGTCGACGCCGAGGTCGCTGCCGCGCGCAGCCGGAAGAGCGCGGTGCTGCTCGACGGATTCGTGGCCGCGCACGAGGAACTCGACCGTCTGCAGGAGATGGGGACGCTGCCGCGCGTCGAGCAGCGTCACCTCGAGCGGACCATCGAGGAGCAGGAGAACGTGCTGCTCGAAGGCATCGATCCGGAGTCCGAGGAACCGGCGGAAGGGGAGGACGAGCGGCTTTCGGAGCGCATGGGCGCGCTTATCGCGCAACGCCGGCGCATCAGCGCGCTGCAGAACGCCGGCGTGCTGGCTCCGGACTCCGCCGAGGAGTTCAAGGACGAGATCGACCGGCGGCTTGCGCTGCTCGCCGACAGGCTCGTGTGTGAGCCGCCGGAGGAGTGCGACTGACGGGATGCTGCTCGGACTGCCAGACGCAGCCCCTGCAGGTCGCCGGTTCGTAGCGGACTCGCGATCGCCGACGCCCCACGGTCCGTAGTCCGGTCAGATTTCCGGTATCCTATAATGGACGCACGCGCCTTGGAGGCACATGGATCAAGCGGTCGCCGTCGCCATCTTCGTCGTGAGTCTCGGCCTGATCTTCGCCGAGTGGCTTCATCGCGTCACCGTGGCGATCGCCGGCGCCATGGCCATGCTCGTGGCCGGACTCATCCTCGGGTTCTACTCGGAGAAGCAGGCGCTCGAGGCCATAGACTTCACCACTATTTTACTCCTGCTCGGCATGATGATCGTCGTCGCGCTGTTCGAGCCGACCGGCTTCTTCGAGTACGTCGCCTTGCAGGCCGGCCGCCTGTCCCGTGGCCGGCCCTTCCTGCTGTTCGTGCTGCTGGGAGCGGTCACCACCGTGCTCTCCATGTTCCTGGACAATGTGACCACGGTGGTCGTCGTCGCACCGGTGACGCTGGTCATCGCAAAGGTGCTCGACCTGCCGGCTGCGCCGCTGCTCATGGCGCAGGCGATGCTCTCCAACGTCGGCGGTGTGGCCACGCTCGTCGGTGACCCTCCCAATATCCTCATCGGCTCCGCCGCAGGGCTGTCGTTCGTCGACTTCCTGACCCACTCGCTCCCCATCATCGCCGTCGCGTGGACGGTGGCCGTGCTTCTGCTGTGGGTCATGCTGCGTGGCCGGCTCCGTGCCGGGGACGGCGGACCGAGCCACATAGACGAGCTCCACCCGCGTGAGACGCTCACGCAGCCGCGTCAGGCGCGCCTGCTGCTGCTGGTCCTCGCGATCACGGCGGTCCTGTTCCTGCTTCAGGAGGCGCTCGGGCTCAGCCCCGCCGTCGTCGCCCTGGGGGCGGCGGGGCTCGCTCTGCTGCTGGTCAAGCCCGACGTGGAAGCGACGCTGCAGCGCGTCGAGTGGAGCGTGCTGATCTTCTTCTCCGCCCTCTTCGTCATGGTGGGCGGGCTGGAGGCGGCCGGCGTGCTGCAGCGCATCGCGGACGCCCTGGGAGGTCTCGGGAGCCTTCATCCTGCCCTTCTCGGAGTGATCATTATCTGGAGCGTCGCGGTGCTCTCCTCGGTGGTGGACAACGTGCCCATCACTATCGTGGTCATCCCGGTCATCGCCGGGCTCGAGTCGTTCGGGGTCGACATCGAGCCGCTTTGGTGGGCGCTCGCCTTCGGTGCGGGTCTCGGCGGCAACGCGACCGTGATCGGGGCGACGGCCAACATCGTCGTGGTCACGCAGGCGAGCCGGGCCGGGCAGCCGATCTCCTCTGGAGAGTGGCTTCGCTACGGAGCGCCGGTCATGATGGTCACCTGTGCCGTCGTCAGCATCTGCTATGTGATTGCGGTCATGCTCCTGTGGTGAGGATGCACAAGCCTCAGATGTCGTCCTCGCCGGGCGCCTCCGGATCTTCGGTCCAGTCCCGGCCGAAGACCGCCTTGATCAGGAACGGTGCCAGGATGGTCGTCGCCAGCACCATGCCGAGGATGGCGGCGTAGACGTCGTCGCCGATCGCGCCCTCGGCGAGGGCGAACCCGGCGACCACGATGCCCACCTCGCCGCGCGGCGTCATGCCCACGCCGACCTCACGCGCCACCTGCGCGCCCTCGGCGTGCGCGCCGAGCCACCCGCCCAGGTACTTGGTGACCACGGCCAGCGCCGTGAAGACGGCGATCGCCAGCAGGACGGAGGGCTGCGCAAAGGCCCCGAAGTCGAGGTAGGTGCCCATCAGCACGAAGAAGAACGGCGTGAAGAACCACGCCAGCGGCTCGAAGCGCTGCACGATGTCCGTGTGCTGCTTGAGCTCGCTCATGGTGAGACCGGCGATGAAGGCGCCGACGATCGCCGCCAGTCCGACGTAGTCGGCCAGCAGCGAGAGCGCCAGCGTGAGCACCACGCCGATCTCGAAGAGGATCGAGACGTTGAGGTCCTTGAGCCAGTCGCGCAGGCGGATGACCAGGCGCGGGCCGAAGAACCCGAACAGGCCGACGTAGGCGATGGCCTCGACAATCAGGAGCGCCAGGTTGACGACGTCGACGGTGCCGCTGGTGGCGCCGCTGACGACGACGAGGACGATGAGCCCGAGCACGTCGTCGAGCACAGCGGCCGCCAGGATGATGCGCACGGCGCGGCGCTCCGAGTGGCCCAGCTCGCGGAGCACCCGCACGGTGATGCCGACGGACGTGGCGGTGAGCGCCGTCGCCATGAACAGCGCCGAGCTCGAGCCCCAGCCGAAGAGAAGCCCGACGAGGGCGCCGCCGACGAACGGCAGCACGGCGCCCAGCATGGCCACCTTGATCGCCGCGGCGCGCGTCTCCATCAGCTCTTCCATGTGCGTCTCGAGCCCGGCCATGAAAAGAAGCATGATGACGCCCAGCTCGGCCATGGCGTCCATGACCTCGCTCGAGTGGACCAGGTTGAGGAGTTGCGGCCCGAGGATGGCGCCGGCGAGCAGTTCGCCGACGACGACCGGGAGTTTGAGCCGCGCGAAGACGTGGCCGAGGAGGCGTGCGCCGGCGAACGCGAGGAACAGCATGAGCAGCGCGCTGGCGTGACCCGACACAGGCCCCCCTCGGTCGTTGGCGGTATCCTTCTACCACAGAGTCCGGAGGAGGACACATGAGCGGGAGCCTGACCGACGTCGCCGGCCTCACCGTCGGCCACTGGACCGACACGGCGGCTGCCACCGGCTGCACCGTGGTGCTGTGCGACGGGGAGGGCGCAGTCGCCGGCGTGGACGTGCGCGGCTCCGCGCCGGGTACGCGGGAGACCGACCTGCTCGACCCCGTCAATGCGGTGCAGCGTGTGCACGGCGTCCTGATCGGCGGCGGCAGCGCGTTCGGCCTCGACGCCGCGAGTGGCGTCATGCGCTGGCTGGAGGCGCACGGCCGCGGCGTAGAGGTCGGCCCGCTACGCGTGCCGATCGTCCCAGCGGCCGTGCTCTTCGACCTGCCCGTGGGGCGGCCGGACGTGCGCCCGGACGCGGCTGCCGGAGAGGCAGCCTGTGGGGCGGCGTCCGCGGCGCCGGTGCCGCAAGGCTGCGTCGGCGCCGGCACCGGCGCGACCGTGGGCAAGATGTTCGGCCTCGAGCGCGCCACCAAGAGCGGGCTGGGCTCCGCCGGCCTCGAGCTGGCGGACGGCGTGACCGTCGCCGCGCTGGTGGCTGTCAACGCCGCCGGCGACGTCGTCGACCCGGCGAGCGGCTCCGTCGTCGCCGGCCCGAGGCTCTCCGGCGGCGGGTTCGCCCGCTCCAGCGACCGGCTGCGCGAGCGCCCGGCCGAGATCGGCGTCGGGGGCAGCACCACGCTGGCCGTGGTGGCCACCGACGCCGAGCTCACCAAGGTCGAGGCGACCAAGGTCGCGCGCATGGCTCACGACGGGCTCGCGCGCGCCATCGACCCGGTGCACACGATGCTCGACGGCGACACGGTGTTCGCGCTTGCGACCGGTGCCGCGGGCAAGGCCGCCGACGTCACCGCGGTCGGCGCGGCGGCCGCGACGGTGCTCGCCCGGGCCGTTCTGGCCGCCGTGCGCGAGGCGACGTCGCTGGCGGGCGTGCCGGCGATCCGCGACCTGTCGCCGGCCGGCGGGCAGGGCGAGGAGCCGGCGTGACCGGCGCAGCGTCGCAGCCCACGCTGCTGTACCTCTCTGGCGCCGACCTTGCCTCGCTGGGCGTGACCATGCTCGAGGTCGTCGACGCGGTCGACGCGGGCTGCGCCGCCAAGGGCAGGGGAGAGGTGGTCATGCCGCCCAAGCTGAGCCTGCACGGCGACGGCGACGCCTACTCCCAGGTCATGGCGGCCACGCTGCAGGGCGACGGCGGCCTCGGCGCCAAGTGGGTCACCATCTACCCGCAGAACGCGGCGCGCGGCCTGCCGGTCACCAACGGTCTCGTCGTGCTCAGCGACCCCGAGACCGGGCTGCCCTCGGCCGTGATGGACGCGGCGACGATCACCGCCTGGCGCACCGGCGCGAGTGTGGGCGTCGCCGCGCGGTACCTCGCCCGCCCGGACGCCGCCGTGCTGGGCGTGCTGGGCTGCGGCGTGCAGGCGCGTGCCTCGGTGCGCGCGCTCGCTGCCGTGTTGCCGGGACTGGCGCGCGTGCGCTGCCACGACGCCGTACCCGCGGCGGCCGAGGACTTCATTACCGGGCTCGGCCGCGAGCTGCCCGGCCTCGACCTCGTCGTGGCGGCGCCGGAGGACGTCGTCGCCGGCGCCGACGTGGCCGTCACCGCCATCACCATGACGGCCGGCATCCGGCCGCCGCTGGACGCGGGCCTGCTCCGGCGCGGGGCGCTGGCGGTGGCGCTCGACTACGACGCCGCCTGGAGCGGTGCGGCCATGGCGGAGTGCGACCGGTTCTTCTGCGACGACGTCGCCACGGTGCGCGCCACGCAGGCGGCCGGCGTGCGTCTCGCCGGCATCCCCGGCGACATCGCCGGGGACCTCGGCGAGCTGGCCGCCGGCCTCACGCCCGGCCGCGCCGGCGGCGAGGAGCGGCTCTTCTGCCTCAACCTGGGGATGGCGCTCGAGGACGTCGTGACGGCTGCGCTGGCGCTGCGCCGGGCTGCTGAGCTCGGCGCCGGGCGGGAGCTGCCGCTGTAGCCGCGCCGACCCGCCGTCAGCCGAGCATGAACCGGCGCCGCAGGCGCAGCGCGCCGGCGCCGGTCTCCTCGACGAGGAGCACCTCGGCGGCGCGGCAGGGCAGAGGCAGCCGCGGGGCGAGCGCGGCCTCTATGGCATCACGTTCACCCGCCGGCGGGTCGACGGCGACCGTCACGTGTGGCGCGATGTCGTCGAACGCGCCGCCGTAGGGCGGGCACTCCGGCCACTCGTTCCAGAGCAGCTGCGTGAGCGCGCGGAACGGCACGGCCGGCTCCGGGAGCAGCACGGCGGCGTCGGCCAGCTCGGCCACGCGCGTGAGCGCGAACGAGAACGCCGGCACGCCGCCGAGCAGCTCCTCCAGGCGGCGTTCGCCCGCTTCGTCGAGGGCCTCGACCGGCAGGAACGGCCAGAGCGCCGTCACGTGCGGAGGCAGGATCCGGCCGGCCGCGGGGATCAGTCCGGACCAGGGCGCGATCAGCTCGGCCGCGGCGTCGACCGGCACGATGAGGCCGGTGGAGAGCGGGCGGCTCATCTGTTCCCCTCGGATGGGTCGCTCATGTCAGCCCTTCGTGCTTGTCTTGCAGCGCGCGCAGCAGGCCGAAGCAGCCGGTGAGCATCATGTCGCCGTGCGGCGCCGCGAACTCGGCCGGCAGCGTGCTGCCGGCGAACAGCTCGCGGCGCGGGCCCGTGACGATGAGCGGTACGCGCAGCGCGCCGGCGTCGCCGGGGACGAGCACGGCGCCCGCCGCTCCGGCCGCCAGCACGGCGCCGTGCCCGTGGTCGTCGCGGACCTCCTCGCTGTGCAGGTCGCCGGCCAGCCAGCGGCGCAGCCGCAGCTCGAGGCCCGCCCCGTCCAGGCAGACGGTGTGGTGCTCGAACACGCCGGCCACGCGGTCCTCGAGCGCCAGCAGGCAGATGGTGTGGCTGTTGCCGACGTTGACGAGCAGGGCGTCCTCGACGCCCTCGGGCAGCGCGCCGTACAGCGCCGCCGGCCCGGTGTCGCCGAGCAGTGCCGGAGCGGCGCCGGCGAGGCCGGCGGCGACCGCCGCCGAGGCGCGCAGGCGCGTGAGCTCCTGCGGGACCGCCGCCGGCTCGTAGAAGAGGTCGCCGATGCGGCGGCGCTCCTCCAGCGCCCGCTCCCAGAGCGAGAAGCGCAGGATGCGGTTGGAGAAGCCGGGCGCGTAGCCGTGGTCCTGTACGGCGACGGCCACGGCCGCGAAGTCCGGCTCCACGCCGAGCAGGCGCAGGGCGCCGCTCAGCGCCGCCGCGTCCAGGTCGCCGGCGGCGACCTCGGCGGCGGCGTCCGCCGGCAGGCGCCGCAGCACTTCGTCCGCGGCGTCGTCCCCGACGACACGCGCCCCCAGGGCGCGCACCCGGTCGAGGTCGTCGGCGAAGCTGGCGGCGGCCGACGCGCTGGCCACGAACGGGTGGCCGGCGGCCAGGTGCGCCTTCATCGCCTGCGTCACGGCGCCGCCGCCCATGACCGGCCCGCGGAAGACGACCGTCTGTCCGCGGGCCGTCGCCGCGGCGATGCGCGCCGCGGCTACTTGGGTCGCCGACGGTACGACCAGCTTGACCGCGTTCTCCAGCGGCTGGCCGGGGCGGGTGATGAGGATGTCGCTGGTGCCGGCGCCGACGTCGACGGCGAGCACGCCGGCCTGCGCTGCGGGAGTCACGGTGGGGAGGGCCTAGGGGTGACCCGCGGCCTCAGGCCGGCCGCCGCGTGGGCACGCCGCCGAGCCGGAGCTTCACCACGTTGACCAGGGCCTCGGTGAAGATGTCGCCGCTCATCTTGCTCTCGCCCACCTTGCGGTCGACGAAGATGATGGGCAACTCCACGACCTTGAAGCCCAGCTTGTGCGCCCGGTACGTCATCTCGATCTGGAAGCCGTAGCCCTTGGCGTTGACGGCGTCGAGGTCGATGGCCTCGAGCACCTCGCGGCGGAAGCACTTGTAGCCGCCGGTGAGGTCGTGCTGGGGCAGCCCGAGGATGACCTGCGCGTACAGGCAGCCCCCGCGGCTGATGAACTTGCGCGCGAGGCTCCAGTTCTCCACGCCGCCGCCCTTGACATACCGGGAGCCGAGCACCACGTCCGCGCCCTGGTCGACACAGCGCAAAAAGTGCGGCAGGTAGGTGGCGTCGTGGCTGAGGTCGGCGTCCATCTCGAAGATCCGCTCGGCGCCCATGGAGAGGGCCTCGCGGAACCCGGCGAAGTACGCCTTCGCGAGGCCTTCCTTGCCGGCCCGGTGCAGGACGCTGACGTCCGGCACCTCGCGCGCGAGCTCGTCCGCCAGGGCGCCCGTGCCGTCCGGCGAGTTGTCGTCCACGATCAGCGTGTGCAGTTGCACGCCGTGACCGTCGGCCACCTCGCGGATGCGGCCCAGGGCGTGGCGCAGGTTCTCGCGCTCGTTGTACGTGGGGAGGACGATGACGTTCACGGCCGTGAGTATATCGCGCTGCGGCACGGGGCTCCGTCCGCGCCGTCTGGTAGCGTGTCGGACGTCGTCGAAAACCGTCTCGAGCTGTGCCGCAGGGCACGTACCTGCACCCTCAGGTAGAGGGTGATGGTTGTCCAGCGTAAATCATCCCACGGTAGACGGCAAGGAGGCTTGCGGGGCGGAGCGAATACACTATAGTGGTGTCCGCACTCACCGAGGGCACTACATATAGTGGTGAGGTCCACATCCTGTGCGTTGTCCATTCTGCAACAGTGACGAGAGCAAAGTCGTCGACTCGCGCGATTCAGAGGCCGGCGACGCGATCCGGCGACGCCGGGAGTGCCTGGCGTGCGAGCGGCGCTACACGACGTACGAACGCATCGAAGAGGTACCACTCGTGGTGGTCAAGAGCGACGGAAGAGAAGAGCTGTTCACGCGGCAGAAGGTCCTCAACGGACTGCTGCGCGCGTGCGAGAAGCGTGGCATCGCGCTCGACCGCCTCGAGCGCGCCTGCGACGACATCGAGAACGACCTGCGCCGCATGCCGGGGCGCGCCGTCACCACTCGGATGGTGGGCGAGCGGGCGCTGCGCCAGCTGCGCGCCATCGACAAGGTGGCGTACATCAGGTTCGCCTCGGTGTACCGGCAGTTCGAGGACATCGAGGAGTTCCAGCAGGAACTCGCCAAACTGGAGCTCGCGGGCGTCGAGCCACTCCCGGGTGAGGAGCCGCTCCCGGGTATCGACGCCACAGAGAGCTTTCTGGACAACATCATCTTCACCACGCCGCACGCGGTGACTACTCATGGGGGATCGGGGCATGACTGACAAGGGAGAGGCAGTGATCGAGCTTTCGGCGAACGCACTCAAGGTGCTCCAGCGCCGGTACCTCAAGAAGGGCGAGAGCGGCGAAGTGCTCGAGACCCCAGAGGAGATGTTCCGCCGGGTCGCGGGCGCCATCGCCCAAGCCGAACAGCAATACGTCGAGGCCAGGCAGAACAG
>CAVOMB010000098.1:0-24926 GCA_963696935.1 uncultured Thermoleophilia bacterium
ACGACGGGACGCAGGTGCTGTCGGCCGCCGACCTCGATCTGCAGTGGGGCTTCCTCCCGGCTCGCCAGTCCAGGTTGGTGATCACCCCATGAGGCGTGTCCTCGCCATCCTGTGCCTGGCCGCGGTGTGGGTGCCCCGGCCGGCGGCCGCCCAGCAGGAGCCGTTCGGTGAGGTCGAGGTCTCCTTCGACGTCGGGGACTTCGATGCCGAGGCCCACGACTGGCTCATCGAGGTCGTGGAGGTGACCGGCGGGCTGACGCCGGGCCAACCGGTCACGGTCGAGCTGCGCAACCCGACCGACCAGGTCATCTGGTCCGAGACGATCACCTACGCCGCCCCGTCGGTGCGGATCTACTTGGACGTGCGGGTGCCCGTCGGCGACGTCGCCAGCGCAGGCGTGTCCCACCCCCCCATCGAGGTGGCAGGCGCAGGTGCAGCGGCCGGAGGTCTCGTGGTCCAGCTCCGGTGGCGGCGGATCGGGCCAGCTCGCCCTGTCGATGGTGCTGGCCGTCATCGTCGTGGCCATCGTCTTCCGGACCCCGACCCCCTCGGCGACGACGCAGCGGTGGACTCGATGATCAGGCGGCTCGTCCTCCTCGGCCTGGCGGTCACGGTGATCTCGGCCGCCTCGGCCCACGCCATGGCCGTCGCCTCCGTCGACATCGAGGCTCGCATCGCCGGGCGGGACGTCGTGGAGGCGGACAGCACCGACCCGATCCGGATCGAGCCTCGTGAGGAGGTGCCGATCGAGGTCACCATCCGGAACTCCGGCGACCGGACCGAGGAGATCCGCTACGTGCGCATCGAGGGCAAGGCGCTCGGGCTCACCTTCCTCACCTACGACCTGGGCGTGCGGGCCACCTTGCGGCCGGGCACCGAGACCACGGTGGAGACGGCGCTGGACTTCTTCGACCTCGACAGCCAGGCGACCGGCTACCTCGGCACCTCGTTGGCTGTCTACGACCAGCAGCGCCGCCTGCTCGGGGAGCAGCGGTTCGTCATCGACGTCCGGGGCAAGGCCGGCGCCCACCTCCACGCTCGGGCTGTTCGCGGTGGCGGTCGTCGGCATCGCCGTCTTCAGCGTCACCGTGCTGCTGGCCAACACGCTGCGGCGGCGCCTGCCGTCGAACCGCTTCGTCCGTGGCCTCCAGTTTCGCCACCACGGCATGGAAGCCGCGTCCGAGAAGATGTCGATCAGCATGCTCAGCACCAACGGGTCTTCGAAGATCGGGTCTTCGGAGTTCACGATCGCGCAGCCAGAGAGCGTGCCGGGCGATGATCGGCAGGAACTTGTTCTTGATGATCTCGACCGTCCGGACGAAGAGCGCCGTGTGTTCGAGTTCGTAGCTGTCGAGTCGGCGCACGAGTTCTTGCCGCGTGGAGGATGATCTCTTCCGCCAGCGGCAGCGGGCCGAGCCGGTCGTAGGTCCGCTGCTCGAGCTGAGGGAGCTTTGGTACTGAAGCTCTTTGAGGATGTTCTCTTCGACCTCTTCGATCGGCCCTTCGGCGTTGACGAAGTGGTAGTGGTAGAGATCTTTGAGCGATTGCAGCGCATCTTCCAGGTTTGCTCTTTGAAGACCCGATAGCGGCGTCGGGCCGACTCTTCGTTCAAGTCCGTCGGGCGGAGTTCTAAGATCCGGCCGACGCCCGTTTCTTCGACGGCCCGATTGTGCACCGCGATCTTGCGGCCGCGCTCGAGTTGCCGGTCGATGCTGCTCCGCTCGGTGACGAACAGCACCATGGCGTGGATCGTCGGCCGGCGAAAGTGCATCGCTTGCGGCGTGTTCTCGAACTCGTTGTGCAACTGGTTGATCTTGTCGACCAAGAGCTTCAAGCACTCCACCTGCACGCGTGTGCGCGGAAAGCCGTCGAGCAGCGCACCGTCGCGATACTCCGGCTGCAGCGACTGCGCAGCAGAATCCCCATCACCTCTTTATCGCCGACCATGTTGCCTTGGTCTTTGATCTTCTTCGCTTCGGGCGAAGTGAGCAGGTCGGAGATCACGATCGGCGGGCGAGTTTGCCCTGGTCGAACGGCCTGCAAGGGCTGCGGCGGCTGCGTGCCTGTGTGCGCCAGCGACGCGGTCGACCTGCAGGGCTACACCGACGCCCAGATCAGGTCCATGATCGACGGCCTCCTGGAGGTGAGCTGCTCATGACACCCAACGACAACGCAGCCACGACGGTGCGTCCTGTGATCAGGGACGCCGTCCCTGGCCAGCGTGACGTCCGCGAGGTCGTCCGCGACGAGCAGGTCATGCGGCGCCGGATCCTGGCCGTCCTCGCGGATGGGCCCCTCACGGTGCCCGAGATCGCGGCCGCCGTCCAGCGACCCACCCACGAAGTGATGTTCTGGGTCATGGGCCTGCGCAAGTACGGCTGGCTGGCCGAGGACAAGGAAGTCAACGACGACGGCTACTACCGCTACGAAGTGGTGGAGAGGGAGGGCTCATGACGGCTCTCGTGAACCCCGGTCTGGCGGCGGAACTGGCGCGCTCCGACGAGTTCAACGCCGACGCCTGCATGAACTGCGGGGTGTGCTCCGCCATCTGCCCGATGGGCGTGGACGTCGAGGTGCGCAAGCTGTTCCGCTACGTGCTCCTCGGCATGGAAGACAAGGTCAGGGCGGAGACGGAGAACGTCTTCTCCTGCCTGCTCTGCAAGATGTGCGAAGAGAACTGCCCCGCCGGCGTGCACATCGCGGAGAACGTGCGCACGCTGCGGCACCATATCGTGCGCACCACCTTCGGTCTCGGGGAGGGATGACCATGCCTCTCGATACCGGAGACGTGATCGGCATCCTGGGCGACAACCTGCGCCTGCGGAAGTCGGTCCTCCCGCTGCCCACCAAGGTGGCGACCAAGTGGACCAAAGGTCTCGGCCTGCCGCGAGGCGGTGCGACCGTGCTCTACACCGGGATGATGTACCAGCTCATCCCATACATCGAAGGCCTCGTGAAGGCCGAGATCAAGTTCGGCGACTCGTGGCTCGGCAACTACACGGGCCTCGGCCGCCGGGTGAACCGCTTCATCAACATCTCGGCGTTCATGGCGCGGCCCTCGGCAGAGGAGCGCGCCGTCTACGACAAGGTGCCCATCAACGTCGTGCACCTGCTGCGCAAGGCGGACGTCAAGTTCGGCGCCCTCTATGAGGACGACCTGTACTCGGGCGCCCTCGCCTACGACCTGGGCCTCGACGAGGTCGTGGTCGAGCACGCGAAGAAGGTCTTCGCGGCCTTCAAGAAGCACGGCGTGAAGACGGTGATCACCATCGACCCGCACACGACGACCATGCTGCGCAGCGTGTATCCCAAGATCCTCAAGGGCTACGACATCGAGGTGAAGAGCTACCTCGAGGTGCTCTCCGAGAAGGGCCTCGGCACGAACGGCCACAGCGCCAAGCCGCTCTCGGGCGAGGTCGTCCTGCACGACTCGTGCGTCTTCGCCCGCTACGAGGGCGTCGTCGACGAGCCGCGCGAGCTGCTGGCGGCCGCCGGCGTCACCATCCGCGACCCCGAGAACTCGGGCCGCCAGACCTGGTGCTGCGGCGGCCCCGTCGAGTCGCTCTACCCGGCCAAGGCCATCGCCAACGCAGAGAAGCGCGTCGCGCAACTCCGCGAGGCCGCGTCGGACGCCGTCACCATGTGCCCCATGTGCTTCGTCAACCTGAGCAACGCCGCGGGGTCGACCATGCGCTTCAAGGACATCTCGGAGTACCTGCGCGAGGCGTACGCATCCTGATCCGGCCACCGGAAGACACCATCTGACAGCACTGGAGGTGCTGGAGTGGACACGACCACCAAGAAGACGATCATTCTGTTCAGCGGCGACTTCGACCGCGTCATGGCGGCGTTCATCATCGCCAACGGCGCTGCCGCCATGGGCGACGACGTCACCATCTTCGCCACGTTCTGGGGCCTGAGCATCTTCCGCAAGGCGGAGAAGGCCCCCAGCGAGCACAAGAGCACGCTGCAGAAGATGTTCGGCGGCATGATGCCCAAGGGCACCAAGAAGCTCGGCCTCTCCAAGATGAACATGGCCGGCATGGGTGCTCCCATGATGCGCAAGGCCATGAAGACCGCCGGAGGCATGTCTCTGGAGGAACTCGTCGACTCGGCGAGGGAGATGGGCGTCAAGTTCGTCGCCTGCACGCTCTCCATGGACATCCTCGGCTTCAAGGAAGACGAGATGATCGACGGCCTCGAGTATGCCGGCGTCGCCGCGTACCTCGGCGAGGCCGATGAGGCCAACGTCAACATGTTCATCTGACGTCCGGCGGCCGCGCCAACCGGCGCGGCCGCGCCGGCCGTCCTGCCCGGGTGGGACGGCCGGATTGGGCGCACGGCGAACGGCCCGCGACCGCACGAAGCCTGTGGTCGCGGGCCGTTCGCATCTCTCGACACGACCGGCGCTCCCCCCGCACGCCGCTCCCTCGTCAGGCTCCCGCACGTGCCCAGGGCGGTGGCGTCATGGGCATATGCTCAGATAGGATTGTTGCCGGTGTGGGACAGGCCGAAGGAGGATGTCGTAGGACGGATGGACGAAGACGTACTGCGGGTGCTGTCGCTGACGCCGGTGGTGCGGGTCGCGACCGCATCCGGGGACGGAGTGCCCAACGTGGTGCCCATGACGTTCGTGAAGGCCCTGGACGATTCCGCCGTGCTGATGGCCGACAACTACATGGACAAGGCCGCGGCGAACCTGGCGGAGAACCCGCGGATCGCCGTGTGCGTCTGGGACCTCGATACGAAGCGCGCCTACCAGATCAAGGGCGGAGCTGAGGTCCTCCGCGAAGGACCCGTCTACGACGAGATGGTCTCGTGGGTGAAACAGAAGAAACCGGACGGCCCGGCCAAGGCCGCCATCGTCTTGCGCGTGGAGCATGTGTACGTGTGCCATGCCGACGATCGTGGCAGGGACGTAGCGCTGCCGCGAGCTGCGCCGAGCGCCGGGTTCAGTGCAGCTCGGCCTCGCTCACGACCTCGTCCTTGATGACGCCGACCAGCCGCTGCAGGGCGTCGATGACGTTGCCGCGTACGTCGCCGGCGACCACTACCTTCATGATGTCGTCCCCGACCACGAGCCTGCCCTCGTTCACCCAGCCGTCAACCGCGACGACGCCGTCCCATGTCCTCGCCTGCTCAAGCGCCTCGGCGAAACGTCGCCGGTCGACGCCCAACACCATGCCGGTGACCGGCTCCCCCGTCTTCGACGTGCCGCGGACGATGCCCTGGTGAGCCAGGATCATCCCGATCCTGCCGGCATTCGGCCCGGCCTTGATCTGCTCGATGCGCTCATTGATGTCGAACACTGCTTAGTCTCCCTCGGTCGCGGTCGCAACTGGCCGTCACCAGTATGCGGGACGAGGCCCTGGCCCGGGAGGACCGCATGGACACTCTGACTCTGACGCCGGTGGGCGTCATCCACAGTGAGCACGCCGATCCCCGGCGGACGCCCATCCAGCCCGTCTGCTCCCTCGGCAGCGGCGGCGTCGTCGAGGTGTTCCCCGACTATGCGGAGGCGCTCGACGACATCGAAGGCTTCTCGCACCTGCATCTGATCTACTGGCTGCACCGCGCCGGCGAGGCCACCAACGCCGTCTCCGGCGCGCGCTCCCTCAAGGTCGTGCCGTTCCTCGACGACGTGCCCCGCGGCATCTTCGCCACGCGCTCGCCAATCCGCCCGAACCCCATCGGGCTCAGCGTCGTGCGGCTCGTGGAGCGACGAGGGCGCGAGCTCGTCGTGGAGGACCTCGACGTGCTCGACGGCACGCCTCTCCTCGACATCAAGCCGTACGTCGAGGGCTTCGACCTGCGCGTCGGAACACGCGGCGGCTGGACGGAGCAGGTCAGCCAGGACGACTTCCTCCGGCGCGGGGAGCGCCGGACGGAGAAGGGCTGAGCGCCTCTCAGCCGTCTGCTTCGTCGTCGCTCTCCGGGAAGAAACGCGAGCGGTAGTAGCTGTTCGCCTGGCACACGGCCGCCAGCGGGTTGTGCCCGAGCACCCGGTCCTTGACCGCGAGCACCGTCACCGGGGCCTCCGAATGCCGGAAGAACAGGCTGTCGTGCCCGACGCACAGCCCGAGCACGACGTTCAGCTCCGTGCCGGCGATCGCGAGCGCTCGGGCCTGGCCGATGGGATTGCAGGCGGCCTCGAACTCGCCGGGTCTCAGCTGGTCCTCGCCGCCGATGCCTATCTCGTCCTTGCCGATGCCAGCGTTCTTGCAGACGATCGAATCCACCGAGAAGCCGTTGGAGCGGAACACGCGTGAGACCACGGCGGCCTCGCGACGCAGCCCCACGCAGAAGGCGAGGCCCAGCTTCGAGTAGCCGGACCTGCGCGCGAAGTCCATGGTCTCCTCCAGGCGGGTCAGCCGTCCGTAACCGTGGGCTTCGACCAGCGCCGCCTCGCGCGCCAGGCTCGCGTCCTCGCCCTCGAGGTACCGCCCGACCAGCTCGTCCCCGGCCCCGCCCGGGGCGGGACAGCCCTCGGGGAAGGCCCGCCCGTCGCCCGCGTAGCAGGCGAGGCGACCGCACTCCGCGCAGGCAAAGCCTGCGTCGGGTGTCTCGATGTCGTCGCGAAGTACGGCCTGGAGGTGGTCGTCGGCACCCATCCCATCCCCGAGGACTACTACCGGACGCACCAGGAGCTCGGCACGTGGGCCTCGCCGCGCTGGCAGGAGCTCATCCAGCACGTGGTGGCCGGCGCAGAGACGCGCCGCGCCTACGACTGATCCTGCGCTGCATAGCCCGCAGGTGTTGCCTTCGACGGCAGCACGGGTATTATGAGCATATGCTTGTAACTCGAGTGCTGCTGCCCCGGTCGCAGCGGGGGCAACGGTGAGTGTGGATGCCGGTCTTGGAGGGCGCCACGCCGCCACGCACGAATGGAGGTTCAGTCATGACGTCGGCACGGACTCCTCTCATCTCCACCGAGCAGGACGCGTTTGAGGTCATCGTGCGTGACTCCTGTCACGTGCGGCGCTTTCTGGACGAGGCGGTACCTCGCAAGGACATCGAGCACATGGTCGGGGTGGCGACGAGTGCGGTGAGCGCCTGCAACTCGCAGGTGTGGCGCTTCATCGCGATCCAGGACCGCAAGCTGGTCTCCGCCATGCAGGCCGCTGTGCTGGAGCGCTTCGAGCAGATCGCTCTCCGGCCGGGGCTGGCGCTCCAGGAGCAGATACGCATGGTGGCCCGGGCGCAGGCCCTCCTCTTCGCCAAGGCGCCGCTCTGCATCGCGGTGCTGGCGACCCCGCACGACTCGCCGATGGAAGAGCTCATGCGACTGTCCGGTGTCTCCCAGGAAGAACACGATCGTCTGTGCGCACGCCCGGAACTGCAGAGCGCCGGGGCGGCGGTGCAACTCCTGACGTCCACGGCGCATGCCATGGGCTACGGCGCCTGCTGGACGTGCGCGCCGATCGTGGCGGGCGAGAGCCTCGAGCAACTGCTGGACGTCGAGCCGCCGACGCGGCTCGTCGCACTCTTGCCCATCGGCCGCCCCGCGGAACTGCCGGCGGCCCACAAGCGACTGCCGCTCGAGCAGGTACTGAGCTTCCGCTGAGTATCTGCCGGCGGCTTGACGGAGCACATGACCGGCGAGGCCTTCGTGAGCCGCGATGGACGCCGGGATGACCGGTAGGCGCGCAGGCTCTTCAGTGAGTGGATGGGCGACGGGCAGAGACCGTGCCGCCACGAACCGCGCCGTGATGCGCGTAGCGCTGTGGGGCGTCGTCGTCAGCGCCGTTCTGGTGGCGCTCACTGTGCTGATCGCCGTTGTCTCCCACAGCTTCGTGCTGACCGCTACAGCCGTGGACTGCGTCGTCGACCTGGTCGCGGCGCTGGTGCTCTGGCTGGGCCTCAGGCTTTCCGAGCGCAAGACGGCGGCGTTTCCTTACGGCCTCTACAAGATAGAGAACCTGCTGCAGGTGGGCATAGCGCTGCTCATCTTCATCGCCTCCTTCGAGATCGCGCGAGAGGCGCTGGCAGGCGGACGGCAGGAGCCCAGCATCGACGCGGCGGTCATCGTCGGCGTCGTCGTCACCATCGTGGCGACGTGGGTCTACGGCTGGTACGCGATGAGATGGGGCAAGCGTGTGTCGTCGCCGGCCCTGGTCGCCGACGGCAGGCATCGCCAGACCGACGTGCTCTCGACGTCATTGGCGCTGGCCGCCGTCGTCTCCACCTGGGCAGGCTTCGACATCGATGTCGTCATGGCGTTCGTGATCCTGCTGTTCACCGTTTACTCGGGATGGGGACTGCTGGCGAGCGGCATGAGGGTCCTGCTGGACGCGTCGGTCGACGCCGGCACGCTCGCACAGATCGACCGTATTCTCGGGTCGGAGGCGCTGATCGAGCAGGTCGACGGTCTGGCGGTTCGACGCGCCGGCCGCTACCTCTTCCTTGAGGCCACGCTTCGCCTGCGTACCGACGACCTCGTCAAGGCACACGCGGCCAGCGAACATCTCGAGGCTCAGATCCGCGCGGCGCTCCCTGCGGTGGAACGGATCAACCTGCACCTGGAGCCCCGGCGCCGCGATGTCCGTCGCATAGCCGTGCCCCTGGCTTCGGCCGACGGCGAGATCTCGAGCGAGTTCGGCGAGGCTCCCCACTTCGGCCTCGCCGAGGTCCGCACCGCCAACGGTGACGTGCTGCGCCTGACGGTGCTGGCGAATCCGCACCTCGGCACTGAGAAGCAGAAGGGGATTCTCGTGGCCGAGTGGCTCGTCGGGCAAGGCATCGACGAACTGATCACCGTGCGCGACGTCAACAAGGGGCCGAGCTATGTGCTGCGCGAGGCCGGCGTGGCGATGCGACGCGCAAGCGCCGAGCGGCTCACCGACGAGTTGGCGCTGCTGCACCGCGACGTCGCCGCCCATGACGCCTGAGCATGCTGCGCGAGGCCGGCGTGGCGATGCGACGCGCAAGCGCCGAGCGGCTCACCGACGAGTTGGCGCTGCTGCACCGCGACGTCGCCGCCGACGACGCCTGAGCAGCCAGCCGCCACCAGGCGGGCCGGAGGGCTGTGCACTTGTAATCTCAGGCCACGGGTGTAATATGGGCATATGCTCATAACATGGGTGGCCGCTCACCTGCTGCCGCCCAGCTCCAAAGGAGGAGTCATGCCGGGTAGAGATGGCACAGGACCGATGGGCTACGGCCCGATGACGGGCGGCCGCCGGGGCTTCTGCGGCGACGCAGCCATGCCCCCCGGTCGTGGCGGCGGTCGCGGCTGGAGAAACCAGTTCTACGCCACCGGGCTCACCGGGTGGCAGCGGGCGGCGCAAGCCGGCGCTGAGGCGACGGCTCCGACGAGTGACGCGCCGGACGCGCTCTCGCGCCTCGACGAGAAGCTCACTCAAGTGCTCGAGCGCCTGGACCGCCTCGAGTCGGCGGCTCGTGACTGACATGGGCCAACGCGGATCAGGCGGCGGAGGCCGTGGCGCAGGTGGCCGCGGCCAAGGGACCGGCCAGGGCGTACGGCGGCGGCGGCGGCGCGACGGCAGCGGGCGCGGCGCGGGCCTCGGTCCCGCTGCCGGCGGCAAGGGCAAGGGCTCCGTGGCGACGGCGGTGGCCGTCGCGTCGGCGTCCGGCGCGGACGCGCCCGTCGGCGCGGCGACGGTAAGCGCCCGAGTGCGCACCGTGGCCGTCGTCGCCAAGCCCGAGTCCTGCATCGGCTGCGGCACCTGCGTCGAGACGTGCCCGAGAGGCGCCATCGGACTCGACGAGATTGCCGTGATCGACGCGAGTTCCTGCACCGGTTGCGGCCTGTGTGTGTGCGAGTGCGCCTACGATGCACTCGAGCTCGCGGAGGTCTGAGCTCATGCGCATCGCCATCGCCAGCGGCAAAGGCGGCACCGGCAAGACGACGCTCGCGACCAACCTCGCGACGATGCTGGCGGGCCGCGGACTGACGGTCCGGCTCCTGGACGCCGACGTCGAGGAGCCGGACTGTCACCTCTTCTTGCACCCCGTAATCGAACGTCGCGAGCCGGTCAGCGTCCTCGTGCCGACGGTCGACGACGAGCGCTGCACCGCCTGTGGCGTGTGCGCCGAGGTCTGCGCGTTCAAGGCGATCACGCTGATCGGGTCGACGGTCCTGGTGTTCCCCGAGCTCTGCCACTCGTGCGGCGCGTGCTCCCTGCTGTGTCCCGAGCACGCGATCGCCGAGGATGGTCGCGACACCGGAGTCGTCGAGTACGGCGCGGTCAAGGCGGGCGCCAGGCCCGAGTTCCCGCTGATCACCGGCGTGCTCTCGGTCGGAGAGTCAAAGGCCGTGCCCACGACTCGTGCCGCCATTGCCAGCCTCGAGGGCGTCGATGAAGACATCATCCTGATCGACGCCCCGCCGGGCACCTCGTGCCCGGTCATCGAGGCAGTGCGCGGCTCCGATCTCGTGGTACTGGTCACGGAGCCGACGCCGTTCGGATTGCACGACCTCACGCTCGCCGTCGAGATGGTGCGCGCCCTCGGCCTGCGCTGCGTCGTCGCCGTGAACCGCGCCGACCTCGGCGACAACGGCGTCCGCCGCTACTGTGCCGCCGAGTGCCTCGAGATCGTCCTAGAGTTGCCGAACGACAGACGCATCGCCGAGGCCTACGCCCGCGGCGAGCTACTGCTCGACGCGGTCGACGGCCTGGAGGAGACGTTGAACGCCGCGTGGCAGCGCATCGTCGTCGCGGCGCAACGAGACGAGGTGGCATCGTGACCCCGCGCGAACTGGTCGTCATCAGCGGCAAAGGCGGCACCGGCAAGACGAGCGTCGTCGCCGCGTTCGCCGCGCTGGCCGGCGGCGCCGTGCTCGCCGACTGCGACGTCGACGCCGCCGACCTGCACCTGGTGCTCCGCCCGGAGACCGGGCAGGAGCACCCGTTCAGCGGCCGCCGTCAGGCGATCATCGATTGCGGCGTCTGCACGGCCTGCGGCCGATGCGCCGAGGTCTGCCGCTTCGCAGCCGTGCTCGGCTCCGCCGACCAGAGCTACTCGGTCGATTCCATTGCCTGCGAGGGCTGTGAGCTCTGCCGGCGGGTCTGCCCGGCCAAGGCCGTCCGCATGGAGCCCGTCGTGAACGGCGCCTGGATGGTCTCCGAGACGCGCTTCGGGCCGCTGGTCCACGCCCGTCTGGGCGTAGCCGAGGACAACTCCGGCAAGCTGGTCACTCTCGTCCGTAACGAGGCCCGACGCGTGGCTGAAGAACGCGGCCTGCCCCTGTTGATCGTGGACGGCTCGCCGGGCATCGGCTGCCCGGTCATCTCCTCGCTCGCCGGCGCCGACCTCGTGCTCGCGGTCACCGAACCGACGGTCTCCGGGCGCCACGACCTGGACCGCGTCTTGCAGGTGGTACGCCAGTTCCGGTTGCCGTTCGCCGTCTGCGTGAACAAGGCGGACCTGAACCCGGAGCTGGGCGAGCAGATCGCCGGCGAGGCGACGGCCGCCGGCGCGACCTTCGTGGCAAGCGTCGCCTACGACCCGGCCGTGACGCACGCTCAGGTGGCCGGCGACGACATCATCGACCACGGCGGTCGCGCGGCGACCGAGATCACAGCGATATGGGAGGCGGTCCGCGACGCACTGCTCGCGGTCACAGAAGGAGATGTACGCGATGCCTGAGAGCGTTACGCACGACGCGCACGCCGACCACGGCTGCAGCCAGGTGGACGGCGACGATAGCCGCCGGCAACAGGACGAGCTCGAGCTGCGCATGCAGCTCATCCGGCACAAGGTGCTCGTACTGTCGGGCAAGGGGGGCGTCGGCAAGAGCACAGTGGCGGTCAATCTGGCGATCGCCCTGGCCGCCGCCGGACGCCGCGTAGGACTCCTGGACGTGGATCTGCACGGTCCCAGCGTCCCTTCTCTGCTCGGTCTCGACTACACGCCGGTCCCCGGTCGTGCCGGCGGCATCGCCCCCGCGCCCGTCCGGGAGAACCTCTGGGCCATGTCGATCCAGTTCTTTCTCCAGGAGGATGACGACGCGGTGATCTGGCGCGGCCCGCGCAAGTACTCCGCGATCCGCGAGATGCTTGGCTCCGTCGACTGGGGATTCCTCGACTGCCTTGTCGTCGACGCACCGCCGGGCACCGGGGACGAGGCGCTGGCGCTGGTCGAGCTGCTCGGCTCCGACACCGGCGCGGTGATCGTCTCGACGCCGCAGCGTGTCGCCGTCAACGACGTGCGCAAGGCGCTGCGGTTCTGCGAGGCGCTCCACCTGCCCGTACTCGGCGTGATCGAGAACATGAGCGGCTTCGTCTGCCCTCACTGCGGCGAGACGACCGACGTCTTCCTGAGCGGCGGCGCCCAGGCCATGGCCGGAGACTCCGGCGTGCCGTTCCTCGGCCGCATCCCCATGGACCCCGCGGTAGTCGTGGCCGGGGAGCGCGGGGTCCCTCACGTCGAGGCGTTCGGGGACTCGCCGACGGCGGCCGCCTTCTCATCGGCGATCCGTCCATTGCTCACACTGACAGAACGCCCGGCGCCGGCCCGCGCCGTTCCCGTCGCCGGCGGCGCGGGCGCACCGGGCCCCGGTACGATTGACCCGGAGGGATGAGACAGACGATGTCACCCACAGCCGCCCAGCAACTCGTGTACGGACCTGTCCCCTCACGGCGCCTCGGCCGCTCACTCGGCGTCGACCTCGTGCCGCTCAAGACGTGCACCTACGACTGTGTGTACTGCCAGCTCGGGCGCACGACGAGCAAGACGGTGCGGCGCGGTCGCTGGGTGGACCCGGACGCCGTGGTCGCCCAGGTGCGCGACAGGCTGTCGTCCAAGCCCGACGTCATCGCACTCGCGGGATCGGGCGAACCCACGCTCCACGCCGGGATCGGCGCCGTCATCGACGGGGTCAAGGCGATCACGGACGTGCCCGTAGCGGTCATCACCAACGGGTCGCTCCTCGGCCGTCCGGCGGTGCGCCGCGACCTGGCGGCGGCGGACATCGTACTACCTTCCCTTGACGCGCCCAGCGAGGAGCTGTACCGGCGGGTGAACCGTCCTCACGCATCGCTGCATCTCGACGACCTGGTCGACGGGCTCGTCTCGTTCCGCGCCGCCTACGGAGGCCAGATCTGGCTGGAGGTCATGCTGCTCGCCGGCATGACGTCCCCTTTGCCTCAGGTGCGGCGACTCGCCGATCTCGCGGCGCAGATCGCACCGGACCGCATCCAGTTGAACACGGCGGTGCGCCCCCCCGCGGAGTCGTTCGCGGCGCCGGTCGACGGAGCTACCCTCGACGAGTGCGCCGCTCTGTTCACCCCGCGCGCTGAGGTGATCGCCGATCTGCCGGTCTCCGCCGGCAACGGAGTCGCCGCCGAGGCGGACGTACTCGAGCTCGTTTCCCGGCGCCCCTGCACCGTCGCCGACATAGCCTCCGGTCTCGGGATCCATCACGGCGAAGCGCTTAAGGCGGCGATTGCGCTCGTCAACCAAGGTGCGGCGGAGCTGCACACCCACGAAGGACGATCGTTCTACCTGGCGGCACCAGCCGCGGGTCAGAAGAGAGAATGGGAGAAGCCATGAAAGTCGCCATCAGTGCACAGAACGACACCATCGAGTCACTCGTCGATCCGCGATTCGGTCGCGCTCGCTGGCTCATCGTCGCCGACTCGGAGACCGGCGAGTGGCGGGCGCACGACAACTCGGTCAATCTGCAAGCGTCCGGCGGAGCCGGAGTGCAGGCGGCCAGCACGGTCGCGGCACAGGGCGTGCAGGCTCTGATCACGGGCAACGTCGGCCCCAATGCCCACAAGGCGCTGGCGGCGGGCAAGATAGCAGTTTACCAAGTCGGCAACGGCGTCACGGCCCGCGGAGCTCTGGATGCGCTGGCGCGCGGCGAGCTCAACGCGGTCGGAGGCCCGACCGTGAACGGCCACTGGGCCTGAGAGGGAGCTGAGCGATCATGAACGCAGACGGCAGGCCGAGACAGCGCCGGCAACGGCGCGCAGGACCGCGATGCGACGGCAGCGGCGCCGGGCGCGGCCGCGGCAGCGAGAGCAGTCTGGGCGGGCGCACCGCGACCCGCGCCCTGATCGCGGTCGGCACTTACGTAGCGCAAGACCTGCGCGACGCCGAGGGGCTGACGCGGCCGATGCTCCGCAGGGCCGCGATCCGGCTGGCCTTGAGCCGCAGGGAAACGGCGCGCCGGCTGGGCCACGCGTACCTGCGGCTGGACCCGCCGGCGCCGGAATCGCTCCCCGCGGGCGTCGAGGTGATCGACGCGGCCAAGGCCTCGTCTCCACGCCCCGCCCTCGCTTCGGCGCCCGACGAGAGCACGCAATTCCCCAGCACTGGAGCGCCGGCGATTTGAAGTCGGCGACCTCCCCCTCTACCATGAGCATATGCTAATAACCGCTAAGGAGTCGGATGCCGCGCCCACCTATTGAACGCGCCGTCGGCAGCGTGCCGCGGGTGACCCTCTTCAAGCCCGCGGGCGTCCCAGGGCGCGATTTGGAGCAGCTGGATCTTGCCGTCGACGAGCTCGAGGCGATGCGCCTCGTCGATCTCGAGGGCCTCAGTCACGAACAGGCCGCGGCGGCGATGGGAGTCTCGAGACAGACCGTCGGCCGCGTCCTCGAGCGTGGCCGCGCCAAGGTCGCCGAAGCGCTGGTCGACGGCAAGGCGATCCTCATCGGCGGCGGCCAGTACCGCGTCGAGCCGCGCCAGCTCTGCTGCGCGTCGTGCGGCGAGGTCTGGACCGGCGACTCGGAAGCGGCGTCGCCCTTGTGCCCCGCATGCGGTTCGGCCGACGTCCGCATCTGCTGGGGCGGGGCGGGCCGCTGCGGCGAGCTCCGCGGCAGCGGACGTGGCGGCGCGGGCGGTCCCGGATGCAGGGGCCGGGGGCGAGGACGAGGCCACGGCGGCTCGTGACGCCCGGCAGCGACGTCATCACAGCTCAACGATCGAGTAACCAGGAACGGAGTCTGATCACATGACCGACACAAACGGCACCCGACAGCGGATCGCCATCCCGTCCGAGGCCCCCGGCGGTCTCGAGGCGAGGCGCTCCGGGCACTTCGGACGCTGCGAATGCTTCACCATGGTCGACGTCGTCGACGGTGAGGTCACCGAGGTCGCCGTCCTCACCAATGCCCCGCACACAGAAGGCGGCTGCATGGCGCCCGTACTGGTGCTGGCGGAGCAGAACGTCGACGCGATCGTCGTCGACGGCATCGGCGGGCGCCCGCTCATGGGCTTCAATCAGGTCGGCATCGCCGTCCACGCCGGGATCGGCGCGGATGTGCAGTCCACCGTCCAGGCCTTCATCCAGGGTGGCCTTCCAGTGGTGGGCTTCGAGAACGCCTGCCAGCACTGACCTGCGGCGCACAGAGGCCCTGACAGGACGGCTCGCGAGCCGTCCTGTCAGGGCCTTCCTGCGCCGGCGCCTCGTTCCGCCGGCTCGCCGCTGAGGGCGCCACGCCCGGGCGTCAGCGCTTGGCGGCTACGGCCACCACGTGATACTCGAGCAGGTCGCCGGGCTCGTGGTCCTCGACCATGTCGAGACCCATCCCTGCGATGATGTCGCGGATGGTCTGCAGGCCGAGCACATGGCCGCGCGGCGGTCCGAGCGGACGCTCCGCGTCACCCCAGTCGACCACCACGAACAGGCCGCCCGGTCTCAGCACGCGGACGACTTCTTCGAGCGCTTCCGGCTGGTCGTACAGGTGATGCAGCACGTCGACCATCACCACGCGATCGGCCTCAGCATCGTCGACCGGGACGACGTTGTCGCCGGTCTCACAGATGCAGAGCCGGCCCTCGAGCTCCGGGGTGATCTTCTCGCGCAGCAGTTCGACCAGCTGCGACAGCGCCTCGACGGCAAAGACCTTACCCTCCGGCACGGCCTGCGCCACGGCGATCGTGTAGATGCCGGTGCCGGCGCCGTAGTCGACCACGGTCTCGGCGCCGTCCAGCTTCAGCAGTTCCACGACCGCCGACTGCGGCAGCGCCTCCAGCCTCGCGGGGTCCTCGAGCCGCATCCCGTGCTTGTGGTCGAACTGGTCGGCCATGTCAGGCCTCCGAGGCGGTGACGGCGAACTCGGGCGGCTGGTGCAGGTGCTTCTTGACCGTGCACAGGTTCATCGCGTTGACGATCGCCGACCTGTACTTCTCGGGGAATCCCTCCGGCAGCTTCAGATCGATGTCGATCTTGGTGATCAGCCCGACCTCGGGGTCGAACTGTGGCGACATAGAGATGCTCGCGCCTGTAGGATCGATCCCGCGCTGCTGCATGAAGCCCAGGGCGAATATGCCCGCACAAGTGCCGATGGACGCAAGGAACAGGTCGAACGGCGCCGGGGCGGAGGCGTCGCCGCCGCCTCGCACAGGCTGGTCGGTCTCGACGGTGTACTGGCCGTAGTCCGCGTACACCTTCTTCCCGCCCGGGAAGTAAATCTTCATATCCATGCTCGGAATCCTTTCAGTCGCCCGTCGCCGGGCCACGGTATCACTGCTTCAACGATTGCCATGTTGCGAAATGGCGAAACTTGGCAATAGTGAAGTCATGAATGACGACCGACAGCGCTACGCCATCCACGCCGCCGTCTTCGCAGCGCTCGCCAACCCCACGCGTCACGAGCTCATGCATCACCTGTGCGACGGCGCCAAGACGCCGAGCGAGCTCGCCGAGTTGCTCGAGGTGAGCCGGCCCAACGTCTCGCAGCACCTGGCCATCCTGCAGCGCGACGGGCTGGTGCTCCGCAGCCGGCAAGACGGCCGCGTGCTGTGGGAGGTCGTCAACCCCCGCCTGCGCGAGGCCTGCGAGCTCATCGACGAGATCATGGGCCCTGAGCTTCGCCCACCGCGCAGACGTGCTGTCGCACCAGAGGTAGAAGGAGAGAGTCACACATGATCGCAGGGAACGTCCACGCCTGTCCCCAGAACCACCCCTGCTCCGCCGTGCAGTACTGCCCCGAGGGCGCCATCATCCGGGAGGACATCTACTCGGCGCCCCGCATCGACGAGAGTCTCTGCATCGAGTGCGGCGCCCGCACGCTTGTCTGCCGTGTGTTCTCCCTGGTCCAGGACGAGGTCCCGGTCGGCTGATGGCCCACTTCGACCTCATCTGCAAGGACTGCAAGCACAAGTTCGACGTCGTCACGCAGGCGGCCATCCGCGACAAGCAGAAGGTCTGCCCGGAGTGCGGCTCCGGCGACGTCCGCCAGACGGCGGGCAGCTTCCTGCGCAACGGCCCACTTTCGGACCCGAACTGCGGCGCCCCCCAGCGCAGCTCGGGCTATGGCTGAGGCTGCTGACCAGGCGGCGCGTCGCGCGGTCACCTGAGGCTCCACCCTCGCTGCACCGAAAGGCTCGCTCGTGAACGTCAAGCGTCTGACCCTCTTGCTGGGCCTCGCCGGGTTCATCGTCATGGCCGACAACTGGGTCGTCGCGCCGCTCCTGCCCAGCATCGCGCACGGCCGGATTGAGCCTGGTGGCCCTAGTCGCGCTTCCGGCTCAAGGCTCCTCGCGCGAACCCACGACCCCGCAGTCATCCGCGACAGAACACAGGTCTGACGGCCACAGACAGGGCGGTGACCGCCCTGGCGCTCGCGAAGGATCTTTTCAGGTGCCGCGGAATGGTGGGCTGGGGCACCTGCACGGCCTCGGCGAGTTCATTCACGTGCATCGGCCGGTCGTAGCCGGAGCGATGAAGCGCCCGGTGCATGCGTGCGGGCGCTCTCGCAGTGCGGGAGACTGCGGTGTGCACCGCAGTCTCCCGCCAGAGACATCGAGACCTTCTGGCCTCGTCCTACTTGACTGTCAGCTTCGCGGAGCCGGCCTTGGCCTGCGCGTTGGTCGCCGCATCGGTCGCGTACACGGTGAACGTGTAGACGCCCTTAGCCAGCTTGCAGGTGAACTTGGTCGACGCCGCGACGTTGACGTTCACTTGACTGGCGCTGAGTGTCGCCACGACCTTGCCGATGCGACTCTTGATCTTGATGACGACCGCCGCCTTGCCCGCGCTGGCGCCAGTCTCGGTCACCTTGTACTTCAGTGTCGCCGTACGACCCTTGACCACCGAGGCGGCAGAGGCCGAGGTCACGGGCTTGGAAGTGTCGACGTTGACGGTGAGCGTCTTCTCGACCTCGACGTTCCCGGCGACGTCTGTCGCGTGATAGACGATCGTGTGCGTGCCGGCGACGGCCGGGACGACCACGTCGGCAGCAGCCGCGACCGTGGTCGAGGCCGCGCCGTCGAGCGCATGGGACAGCTCCTCGACGCCACTCTCGCCGGCGCCGTCGGAGGCGGCGAGATGGACGGTCACGCCGGTCTTGTACCAGCCACCGTCCGTCGCGCCTGTGGCAGCCGTGACCGGCTTTGCCGTGTCTTCGGCGACCGTGAAGGTGACGACGTGCTGCGCCTCGACGTTGCCGTTGATGTCCTGCGCCCAGTACTTCAGCTTGTGCGTGCCCGCGGCGAGGGGGTCGTCCTTGGACGTCGGGATGGTGATTTGCGTCGACAGCGGCTTGTCCGCGATCGTGGCCAGACGCACCATGCCCTCATCGAGCTCGTGATAGACGTAGGCGATGCCCTCGTCGTCGGTAGCCGTAGCCGTGATCGTGCCGTCGTTCCAGTAGGACACGGCGACGTCCGTGGTCGTGGCCGGAGCAGTCGTGTCGCTGGCCAGGTCCGCGTAGGCACTCACGGCGCCGATCGCGAGAACGATGGCGGCGGCGGCGATCGCGAGCACCACCAGATGGGTCTTCCTCACAGTGCATACCTCCAGATTCGCCTCCGACCGAGTGACCGAGTGGCGAGTTGCTGTATCAGCCCGCCGTGCTCAGCGATCGACGAAGTGGCCGTCCTGCAGAGTGTTGTCGTGGCAGGACCCACAAGCCATCTTCGCGCCCGTATAGGTGGCATGACACGCGCCGCAGGCGGCGACGGCCGAATCGAGCGGCACTGCCGCGGGAGAGTAGGTCGGAGTCGCGGTGAGCGCCACGAAGTACGCGTTCAGCATCTCGGCGAGCTTGCGGGCAACGTCGAAGCATGCCTTGCCGCAGCGGTCCTTCTGCAAGGGCCCGCCGTTGTTGGCACCCGTGGTCATCGTCCACTGAACGAGCGACGAGTGGCACAGAGGAGAGTTGGCCGTCGACGATGGGACGTTCTCGAGCGGGAGTGTGGTGGGCGTCCAGGCTGTGCCCAAGCCCGTCGCGTTCTTGTAGGACTTCCAGGCGCCGTTCGTGGGCAGCGCCGTCTCGGCGTAGTACTGGAAGATGCCGTTGGTGAGCGTCGTGCGGTGGGTACTGTTGGCGACGACCATGTTGATGACCGCGGCGGCGGCGTTCAGCGTGCCACAGATGGTGCCCCAGCCTGCGACGCCGCCGGCCCCGAAGCGGAAGACGTCCTTGGGCAGCGTGTTCCAGGTCGTGTCTCCGCCGGTGACTCCGGATAGGAAGGTGACGAACGGCCACCAGGTGGCTTCAGCGCATCCCCTGCCTCCGCCGTCCATACCCATGTAGACCTCGAACGCCTTGCGCGCGATCGCCTCGGGGTTGGGCTGGTCGGCCTCGGCCGTCGGGTACGGCCACGCCAGCGGTTGCATGGCGACGGCGTCGGCAGGAGCCGCGACCTTGGCCAGGCCCACGCCGGCGAGTCCGGTGGCCGCCGCCACGGTTCCGGCGCTCACGAGGAACTTGCGCCGCGACATCAGGTTGTCGGACATACGTGCGACTCCTTTCCATGGAGTACTCCGCGCCCCGCGGAGCCTTCTACCTTGGTGAAGCCGCATCTGAATACACCTTCACATATGTGGCCAAGCGCATGGAAGCTACCACATTCACCCTAGGGTTGTGAAGCGATTGATAAAGCAAACGTCGTCGGTCGACCATGTAGGAAATCGCGGGGCTGCGGACTGAAGAGACGCTACAGCTCGAAGATCCGGTACCCGCCCTCACAGGGCTGACCCAGGGCGACGTGCACCCGGCCCTCGCCCGGCTCCCAGATCATGCTGGCGGTGGTGACACTCTGATCCGGGTCGGGGTCATCGTCCTCCCAGTGGTCGCAGATGCTGAAGGGCGCGTTCCCGTGGTCGCACAGCACGCGCCCGCCCAGTTCGACCGAGTCTTCGCCGGCCGCGAGGCCTTCGACCAGCAGCTCCGTGGCCCGCTCGCGCCGCAAGCGGGTGCCCTCGCTGCCGGAGGCGTCGCCCGGCGCGAGCTCCGGCGACAAGTAGTGGTTGGTGTGGACGAAGAGCGCCGTGGCGGCCGAGGCGGCCGCCTCCGGCGGAGGCGGCGAGCCGTCCAGGAACGCCCACCGCTCGCCGCTAGTCTCGATGTCCCACACCCGCCCGCGCGCGTCGCAGAGCAGATGGTTGGAGCCTCGCGCGCGCGGCGCGCGCAACAGCAAATCTTTGACGTGCTCCAGGTCGGGCTGTCCGAGCACCGTCGCCAGCAGCAGGTTGTTGGGCACGCCGATCCGTTCGTCACGGTAATAGACGGTATTGGCGGCCGAGCTGAACCCGGCGGCCGTGATGCCCGTGAGCGGCATGTCGTAGGCGGGGCCGGCGCTGATGTACGCGGCCTTGGACCACTTGCCGGTGAGCCGCACGATGCGGATGGTCTGCGCGTGGATCTCCTCCGGGTACCAATCCTCGTTGTGGGCGGCGACCGGCCGCTCGCCCGCGACCATCGCGAAGGAGGTGCAGTGATCCCCCGGCCAGCAGCGGTCGGCCTGGCACGTGAACTCCTCACTGCAGTTGAGCGCCAGCAGGTGCTTGAAGGGGACGTTGGCGCCTTCGGCGAGTCCGCGCAGTTGGTCGACGGCCTGCGGGACGTAGTCTTCGGCGACCTTGAGGTAGGCGCGGGCTCGCTCGACGGCTTCTGCGAAGCCGAAGCCGGCGAGCCCCTCGAACCGCGCCGCGTACGCGTCGACGCCCCAGGCGACGAGGTCGCGCCCCGCCTCGCCGATCTGCCGCCCGACCTCGCGATGCGTCCCAGATGCCTCGATGATCAGTGGCTCGGTCATGCGTCACTCTCCTTCGACCCTGAGCATCCTATGCCGCCGACCGGATTCGTACCACGGACACCCGGGAATGCCCACGGCATGGACGTATCCTGCGAGTTCCGGTTTTCTCCGCGTCCCAACCGCGCGGCCGACATCAGGTGGCGCCCGTGGGGCGAGCCCGCATTCGCGGAGGCTCGCCGGATTGGGCGCCCGGTCCTCCTTTCCCTCTCCGCCGTGTGGTGCCACTGGTGTCACGTGATGGACGAGACCAGCTACTCGGACCCGCGGGTGATCGCGGCGGTCAACACGCACTTCGTCCCCATCCGCGTGGACAGTGACCGCCACCCCGACGTGAACCGCCGCTACAACATGGGAGGCTGGCCGACCACGGCGTTCCTCGCGCCCAGCGGGGACGTGCTCACGGGCGGCACCTATCTCCCACCGGAGCAGATGCTGGAGAGTCTCGCCCGGGTCAAGGCGTTCTTCGACGCCAACAAGGCGAAGATCGCCGCACTCGAGGGCGAGTGCGCGATCGACGGAGACGGCTCGGCCCGCGCGCGCGCCACCGGCGGGCCCCTGCCGCGCGAGCTTGCGCTGGAGGCTCTTGAGGGCGACGCGGACGTGCCCGGCGACGTCGCAGCGGAGGTCGCCGTCGAGATCGTCCGCGGCTTCGACCCGCTGTACGGCGGGCTGGGGGCGGAGCCCAAGTTCCCCCAGCCCGACGTGTTCGGCTTCATGTTCGCCTACGGAACGCTGCGCGGCGCCGGCGACCCGGACCACGTGCCGGAGGGCGGCAGCGCGCTGCTCCGGCCGGCGCGCGTGCAGGAGGTCGTGCGCGCGACGCTCATGGCCATGGCCGGCGGAGGCCTGTACGACGTCGTCGAGGGCGGCTTCTTCCGCTATGCCACGCAGCGGGACTGGACGGTGCCGCACTACGAGAAGATGCTCGAGGACAACGCCCGGCTCGTGTTGCTCTATCTGGAGGCCTCGCTCTACGCGCGCGACCACGACCTCGGCGACCCCGAGCTCTACCGGCGCGCCGCCGAGGGCGCCGTCGACTATCTGATCGAGACGCTGTGGCAAGACGACGCCGGCGCCTTCGGCGGCAGCCAGGACGCGGACGAGCACTACTACCTGTTGGACGAGGGCGGGCGGGCGAAGCTGCCCCCACCCTTCGTCGACCCGACGGTGTACGTCGACTGGAACGCGCTGGCGACGCGGGCGCTGCTCCGGGGGGCGGCGGTCCTGGACCGCCCGGAGCTTACCGACCGCGCCCTCCGCCTTCTCGACGGCCTCTGCACGGGCGCGCGCCGCGGCGCCGCCATGGCGCACTTCGTGCACGCCGACGGCAAGATCGGGGACCGGGCGCCGCTCCTCGGCGACCAGGTCGCCGTCGCGGCGGCGGCGCTGGACGCCTACGAGGTCACCGCCGACCGGCGCTGGCTGCGCCGCGCGCACACGCTGGCGCTCTGGACGGTGGACAGCCTGCGCCAGTCGGACGGCCGCCTGCTCGACCGGCTGGCCGTGCCCGGCGACAGCGCCGGCCTGCTCGCCCATCCCATACCGGCGCTGGAGGAGAACGCGGCCGCCGCGGAGGTGCTGCTGCGCCTCGAGGCGTACACCGGCGAGGCGCGCCTGCGCGAGCGCGCGCTGGAGATCCTCGCCGCCTGGGCGCCGCACCACGAGCAATACGGTGTCCAAGCGGCGCCCTACGCCCAGGCGCTGTTGCGCTACTTGGAGCGGCCCGACCAGATAGTCGTCATCGGCCGCCGCGACGACCCCGAGGCGCGGCGGCTGCACGCCTCCGCGCTCACGGCCGCCGCGCCGCTGCGCACCGTCCAGTGGCTGGACCCCTCCGACTCAGCCGATGCGCAGAGGCTCCGGGACGCGTCACTGCCGGACGACGAAGAGGCCGCGGCCGCCGCCTACGTCTGCCGCGGCCACACCTGCGCGCCGTTCCACGCCTGAGTGAGAATCCAGCATCCCGCTGGAATAGACTGGCAACCCGCTGCTCTGCCGCCGACGGAGGGACGATGATCACGCTCTACCAGACCGAGTGGTGCCCGTACTGTCACCGGGTACGCGAGACGCTCACCGAACTCGGCCTCACCTACACGGCCGTCAACGTGCCGGCCGCGAACGAGGACCGGGTCGAACTCATGGCCATCGCCGGCCTGGACGGCGTTCCCGTGCTCACCGACGGCGACAGGGTCTACACGGACTCCAACGAGATCATCGAGTACCTGCGCGCCACCTACCCGGAGCCCGAGGACGCTGAGGAGAACGCCGCGCTCGGCGCCTGGCGCGCGGCGGTCATGGTCTCGCTCGCGCCGAGAGCCGCTCTTGCGCGCCTGCGCGAGGTCCTCGAGGACAAGGGGTTCGCGATCGTCACGCAGGTCAAGGGCCCCAAGATCAACGAGCGGCTGCCCAAGGAGTACACCATCCTCCACGTGACCGTGCCGGTCGCCGCCGTCAAGAGCCTGGACGTCGACCCCCTCGCGCCGGTGGCGATGATGCTGCCGGTCGCCGTCATCCCCACCGAGGACGGAAGGAGCGTCGTCGCCGCGGCCGACCCCGTCGGGCAGGTGTGGCTCTACGGCGAGCCCGAGCTGACCAAGGTACAGGGAACGGTCAAGAAGCGGCTGCGCGAGGTGTTCGAGGAGCTCTGATCTGACCCGTCATCCCCAGCGGTAGACGCGCAGGCTGAGGAAGCCGGCGACGACCGCGATGGCAGAGCGATCGCGGGGGCCCAGTCCCAGGTGCCTGGGCCCCCGTCCGCCATCAGCCCGTCCGCCTCGGGGCCCTACGGGCCGTCGGCCCCTCAATAGCTCTCCCGTGCATCAGTCCTCCGCCAGGTGGCCGGTCAGCTTGAGGAACACATCCTCCAGGCTGGGCTCGATCGGGCGTAGGTCGTCGCAAGCGAGGTCCCGCTCGACGAGCGCGTGGCCGAGGTGCGCCAGAAGCGGGCCGGTGCCCTCCACGACGATCCGCGACGCGTGACCGACTGGGCGCCGGGCACGTCGCTCGACCACTCGACCTCGGCATCTCGCAGGTGAACACTGCCTGCTCGAGCAGGTCGTAGCGGACGACGAGGCCGCGCGGGGGTGTCGAGGGCGATGCTCCTGCCCTTGTCCACCACGGCGACACGATCGCAGAGCCGCTCGGCCTCGTCCATGAAGTGCGTGACGAGCACGACCGTGGTGCCGCGGTCGCGGATCTGCTCGATGGGATCCCAGGCGATTCGCCGCGCGGAGGGGTCCAGGCCCGTGGTCGTCTCGTCGAGAAAGACGACCTCCGGCGAGCTGACGAGGGCCAGGGCGGTGAACAGGCGCTGACGCTGCCCGCCGCTGAGGTCCGAGAACGAGGCGTCCCGCTTCTCCGCCAGCCCCCACTGCTCGATGAGCACCTGCCAGTCCACCGCGCCTGGCGCGAGGCTTGAGAAGAGGTCGAGCGCCTCCCAAACCCTGAGGTGGTCGGGGAGGCGCGACTCCCGCAGCTGGCAGCCGATGCGCCAGCGCAGGTCGCCGGCGTGATGCACGGGGTCCTTGCCCAGCACGCGCACCGTGCCCTCCGTCGGCGTGCGCAGCCCCTGCGCGCACTCCACCGTGGTCGTCTTGCCGGCTCCGTTCGAGCCGAGCAGACCGTAGATCTCGCCCCGCTCGACCTCGAAGGAGATGTCGTCCACGGCCATGACGTGGTGGCCGTAGACCTTGCGCAAGTGTTCCACACTGACGACCGGAGGCATGAGTTGGACCTACCCGGAATCAGATGGGGCGGCCGGGGTTGGCCGGCCGCCCCGTGAGGACGAAGGTGCCCCTGTGGGACGTCCCGGCCGGCGTCACGGTTCGGTCGCCGCGCCCGGAGACGGAGTCCGCGCGTAGGCCCACACGGGCTCCGTCGTACCGTCGCTCAGGACCTGGTCGACCACCAGCTGGCCGTTGGCGTCGAGGCTGAGCTGCAGGCCGGGAGTGTCGAGCAGACCATTACCC
>CAVOMB010000099.1:0-34227 GCA_963696935.1 uncultured Thermoleophilia bacterium
TCGCCGATGAGAAGCACGGTGGCCCGGCTGCCGTCGACCAGGACCAGCCGGGCGTACGCGCCGTGGAACGGCATGACGCCGCGGTCCATGGCGGCAACGTTGTGGAGCGTCAGCACCATCTTCTTGAGGTAGCCGAAGTAGCCGAACCGGTCCTCGAGCGGGACCGCCGCCACCAGCAGGCGGCTGCGGCGGTCGTCGTGGAACACGGTCGGGAGGTCGCCGAAGCGGGCGAGCGCCGCCGGAGGCACCCCGTACAGGTACACGGCGTCGGGGCCGGCGGCGATCTCCTCGTCCGAGGCGACCTCGAACAGGTTGGCCAGGCTCAGCCCCAGCCCCATGAAGCGGCGGTGGAAGTACACGAACACGGTCGTCCGCCCCACGATGGCCGGGTAGCAGAGCCAGTCCTCACGCTCCAGCTTCAGCCCGTCGAGCGGGTTGTCGGCGGCCTCGGTGAACTGGCCGGTGCGGGTGTTCATCGGCGGGTCGAGCAGCAGCGGCGGGTACAGGAGCAGGTCGCGGACGAAGGGGATGCCGGTGAGCAGCTCGCGGTAGCGAGCCGGCACCGGCCACTTGTGGCGCACGGCGTACACGCCGACCTCTGCGCCGGCCGCTATCTGGCGCAGCACGCGCGGCCGCCTGCCTGCGATGTTCTCGGCGACGTCGCGGTAGGCGGCGCGCACCAGCCTGGCGAGTGCCTCGACCGCCTCGGTGAACCCGCGCAACGGGCGCTTGTCGCCCGGCGCCGGCGCCACCTCGGCGCGCACGACGAGGAACCGGTCCCAGCGTCGCCAGAAGTCGTACAGGCCCTCGACGAACTCGTGCAACTGCTCGCGCCGCGCCAGCACGTGGCCGGGCGCGGCCACCGTGAGCGAGACGCGCTCGAGCGGGTTGTTGGCGAGCAGCCGGATGAGGTCGAGCAGCCGCTCGCGGTCCGGGATGCCGAGCTCGGCCAGCGCCTTGGGGTTGTGCGCCTCGAGCTGGTCGACGTAGAGGCCGAGCACGCGCGCGAAGGTGGAGCTCTCGACGAGCTCCTGCGTGCTCGCGCACACGGAGCCCTCCGAGGACATCACCGCCTGGCGGTCGTCGAGATCCAGTCGCTGCAGGGACATGCTCGGTCTCCGGGAATGTGTCGGGCTCGTCCGGATGATGCCCGGACGAGCCCGGAGACTACCACAGGCGGCCGTCGCTGTCGGCAGCCGCCGCGGCGGCGCCCGCTCCGGTGCGCCGCCTCCTCCGTGCCGTCAGGTCTGCGCCGGCTGCTCGGAGGTGCAGAACGCGCACTTGTGCGCGCCGTGCGGGATCTCGCTGAGGCACTCGGGGCAGGTCTTGGTGGTCGGGTCGGCGCCTTTGGCGCGGCGCTCGGCGAGCTTGTTCAGCGGCATGACCACGACGAAGTAGATGGCCGCGGCAACGAGCACGAAGGTGATGAGCGCGTTGAGGAACGAGCCGTACTTGATCACGCCTTTGCCGATCGTGAAGCTCAGCGTCTGGAAGTTGGGCTGACCGCCGATGGCCGCGATGATCTGCATGAGGATGTCGTCGACGAACGACTTGACGACGGCGCCGAACGCGGCGCCGATCACGACCGCCACGGCCAGGTCGATGACGTTGCCGCGCAGGATGAAATCCTTGAACCCCTTGATCATGGCGATACCTTCCCTGGTCCGGACGCGCCGCGGCTCGGGGGTGGCGCAGCGTCGGTCTTGCGCAAATAGTACTTCCCGACAGTCTATTGACCAAGGACCCACCGTCGACGGCGGACGGTTGGATGCCCTCCTCGCCACCGCAGCGTTCCTCGTGAGGGTCGCTTGCTGAGCGACCGCTCGTTCTGAGCGGCGCTCCGGCCGGCAGCCCTCGCGGCGCCGGCCCCTCCTGATTCCACTCTTCGCCCTGATGGGCCAGGTGCCGGAACGCGCCCGGTGCGCTGACGCGCACGCCCGACCACTCGCCTTCCGAAAGGACACGAGCGATGGACTTCGCACACGTACGCCAACGACTGCACGCGCTCGCCGGCCGGCGGCACCCGAAAGACGGCGCACCCAAGGATGCAGACGGTCCCCATGGACCCACGACGAACGCAGACCACTGTCCGGCCGGGACCGACCCGGCCGATGACCAAGAGGAGGCGACCTGACGACTGCGATGTGCACCCCTTGTGACGGAACCAGACGAAAGGGCACACTCCACCGATGGACAAGAAGCACCGCAGACGACTGAGAGACCTGCTCGCCGAACTCCAGACGGGCGAGAGGAACAAGCTGACCAAGCGCGCCTCCGAGCTGCGCAGGGCGGCGCTCAAGACACAGAGACCCGGAGCCCGGCGGCCCGAGCTTCGAGGATTTCCTCCTCGAGTTGGTCGCCCAGGATCTCGAGGATGCGCGCGGCGGTGAAGCAGGCGCGGACGCCGACGCGGATGGATCAGGTGCGGACGGCCTCGAGGGCGGCGACACCGTCGACCGCGGCGTGGTCACCGGGATCGCCGCCGGGACCTGCCTGGTGCGGCTCGACGGGGCGCCCGGCGAGGATGTCGCGGCGGCGCTGCCGCCGCAGCTCGCCGGGCGGCAGCGGAGCGAGCTCGCCGTGGGTGATCACGTGCTCGTGCAGCAGCGAGGCGAGTCGCATCGCGTCGCCACAGTACTGCCCCGCCACAGCCTGCTCGCGCGCGCCGACCCGCACGTGCCGCAGCGGCGGCGCGCCATCGCCGCCAACATCGACGCCGTGGTCGTCGTGGTCGCCGCGGAGGCGCCGCCGCTGCACCCGCGGCTCATCGACCGGTACCTCGTCGCCGTTGAGCAGTCGGGAGCGCGTCCGGTGCTCGTCGTCAACAAGACAGACCTCCTCGACGAGCAGAAGCGGCACGGACTGCTCGCGCGCCTGCAGCCGTACCGCTCGCTCGGCATGCCGGTGCTGCCGTGTAGCGCCGGTCGCGGGGACGGCATGGACGCGCTGCGCGAGGAGCTGGCCGGGACGACGTGTGTGTTCGTCGGCCAGAGCGGCGTCGGCAAGTCGTCGCTGCTCAATGCGCTGGGCGGGGAGGCCGCGGCCAGGACCGGCGCGGTCCGCGCCGGCGACGGCCGCGGCCGCCACACGACCTCGGCCTCGGCGCTGTACGACCTGCCCGGCGGCATCCGGGTGATCGACACGCCGGGCATCCGCCGGTTCAGCGTCGAAGACGGTGACGGAGCCACGCTCGCCGCCGGGTTCACGGAGATCGCGGCCCTGGCCGTGCAGTGCCGCTTCCGCGACTGCACGCACGTACACGAGCCCGGCTGCGCCGTCCTCAGCGCCGTCGCCGACGGCACGGTCCCGCGCATCCGGTACGCGAGCTACGTGAAGCTGCTCGCCGGAGACGACGACCCGCAGCGCGCCGGCGAGGGACGGCTGGACGCCGGCCCTCCGAGCGGCGGCGGCACGGCCCGCTAGGCGGTCCGTACGCAACGAGGGCCGGCGGACGCGCTGTGCGCATCCGCCGGCCCTCCGGGTCTCCGACCTCCGACCTCGCCGTCCTGCCGCGGACCGGCGCAGGTCCTCCGGCTACTTGGCCTTCGCGAGGTTCTCGTTGACGAAGTCCCAGTTGACGAGCTTGTCGAAGAACGTCTGCACGTATACCGGGCGGAGGTTCTGGTAGTCGAGGTAGTAGGCGTGCTCCCAGACATCCACCACGAGCAGCGGGGTGACGCCGGGCGCCGGCATCTCGGCGTTCGGCGTGCTCACGATCTTGAGCTCGCCGTTGTCCGAGACGAGCCAGACCCAGCCGGAGCCGAACCGGCCGAGGGCCGCGGCCTTGAAGTCTTCGACGAACTTCTCGTGGCCACCGATGGCGTCGATCTTCTCGGCTATGGGGCCCGTCGGCGCGCCGCCGCCGCCCGGCTTCATGCCGTTCCAGAAGAAGGTGTGGTTCCACACCTGGGCCGCGTTGTTGAACACGCCCTGCTTCTCCGGCTTGCCGGCCACGGCCATGATCACGTCCTCGAGGCTCTTGTCCGCGAGGTCGGTACCGTCCACCAGCTTGTTCAGGGTGTCGACGTAGGTCTTGTGGTGCTTGCCGTAGTGGAAGCTGATCGTGCGCGCGGTGTAGTCAGGCTCCAGCGCATCTTCCGCGTACGGGAGCGGCGGCAGTTCGAACGCCATCATTCCTCCTGTGGTCGTGGGGATGTTCCTGCGGTCTACGGCCGTCGGCCGGTTGGTGGCGTCGTCATACGTCGACTTCGATGGCGCCGTCCTGCACGCGCACGGGGTACGTGTGCAGGTCGTGCACCCTGGTCTTCCACTGCAGGCGATGCTCGAACTTGAACCAGCGCCTGACGGGCTCGGGGATGTCCTCCTCCGGCCCCATGTCGTGGTCGATGGGCCAGCTGAGGTTCTTGCCGTCCCGGATGTCGAACTGGGCGTTGTGCAGCGGGCAGGTGATGATCCAGCCCTCGAGCGCGCCCTCGCTGAGCGGCGCGTTCTCGTGCCCGCAGCGGCGGCTCACCGCGTAGTAGGAGCCGTCGTACTCGCAGATGCAGATCTCACGGTCCTCATCGCCGGCGCGCACGTACTTGAGGCCGCCGGAGACGATGTCGTCGGTCTTCGCTACTTCAGTCCACATGGTCAGACCTCGTCCGGCGCGAACTGGGGCAGGCTGTCCGGGTCGGTGACGTCCAGGTGGACGAACAGGCCGCACCAGCAGCGCTTCATCGCGTCGAAGTGCTCGCGGTGGAACGGGATGCACGGGCAGACGATCTGCATGTCCTCGGCGCGCACGCGGCTGCGCCCCTGGCAGGGACAGTACGGCGCGCCGAGGTCCTGCTCGAGCTTGACCTCGGCCTCGAGCAGGTCGTCGACCATCTGCTCGTCGGGCGTGAACTTGAAGCCGAGCGGGGTGACCACGCGCTCGTACAGGTACTTGAGCGACTCCTTGCGCGCCTCGCTGCTCATGACGCCTCCTCTTCCGGCGTACACGAGCGGGCCGCCGTAGGCAGACCGCTCATGCTCCCCCTCCCCAGCCTTTGAGGTGCTGCAGGAACTTGTCGGGACTGAAGCCGACCACGACCTCGCCGTTGATGACGACGACGGGAAAACGGCGGCCGCCGCTGAGCTCGTAGGCCTTTTCGGCGGCGGCGTCCTGCTCCTCGTCCGGCAGTGTGTCCACGTCCACCACGTCGTAGGGGATCTTGCTGTCGTCGAACCACTGCTTGGTCTTGCGGCACCAGGGGCAGGTGCTGAGCGCGTACACCATGACCTCGTCGACCATGGTCACGCCCCCCCTACTTCCACGTGGACCTTGCCCTCTTCGACCTTGACGGGGAAGGTGGCCAGGGCCAGCTCCGGGGCGTCCAGGAACACACCCGTACGCAGGTCGAACCGCCAGTCGTGGCACGGGCAGGTGAGGATGGGACCCTCTAGCTTGCCGCCCTCCACCGGGCAGCCCATGTGCGCGCACTTGTTGGCGACCGCGTACAGGTCGCCGTCGATGCGCGTCAGCAGCACGCCGACGCCCTTGGGGAAGACGGCGATGTAGGCGCCGTCGCGGACTTTGGATTCGTCGATGGTCGGGACCCAGACAGGTCCTGTCACGGCTCACCCCTTCGTTCTGCCTGCAAGATGATGGTAGTGACCCGAGGGGCGGGGCCTGTCTCGCCGGCGCCAAGCCGAAGGGCGGCGCCCGCCGCACACGGGTCGGATGCACAAGAGTACCCCCGCAGAGGGGGCCACAAACAGGCATTTTGCCGTTGACGGCGGCAAGAACGGCAAGGCGGCCCGGCAGGTGCTTCGTGCGGCCGGGCGCGTACCGCCCGGCCTCACCAGCGCTCGTGGTGGACGCGCGCCTCATCGTAGCGGTCGGCCGGCTCCTTACGCTCCAGCGGCCGCCCGAACGCGACGATGGCGAAAGGCACGATGTGCTCGGGGATGCCCAACTGCTCGCGCAGCGCGGCTTCGCGCTCGGGCAGCGGGTGGACGCCGAGCCACACGGCCCCCAGGGCCAGCAGCTCGGCCTCGATCAGCATGTTCTCGACGCAGGCGGCGCAGTCCTGGGGCCACATGCCCGCCCACTTGGCCTCGCCGGGATCGCCGAGGACGAGCACCGCGACCGCCGCCGACGGCAGCATCCTGGCGTAGGGGTGCCACTCGGTGATGCCCGTGAGCGTGGCCCGGTCGCGGATGACGATGAACTTCCACGGCTGCTGGTTGCCGGCGGACGGCGCGGCCATGCCGGCACGCAGCAGCCGCTCCACCGTCGCGTCGTCGACCGGCTCGTCCGTGTACTTGCGGATGCTGCGCCGGGTCAGGACCGGGTCGTCCATGGTCACTTCACCTCGAGAAAGCCGTCCGCCCACGGGACGAACGTGTTGCCGGCCAGGTCGGTGGCCGTCACGGACCAGCGGTACCAACCGGGGCGGAGAGTACAACGGAACTTGACTGCGCGGCGCCCCTGCGCCTGCAACCCCGGCAGGAGCGTCCGGACGAGCTTGCTGCCCGACCAGAAGCTCGCAAGCGAGGAGACGTCCACGGTCACCCAGAGCCGCGGGTTCAGATTGTCGCTGAGATCGTAGCGCAGGGTGGCCGTCCTGCCGCGCCGCACCCTGACGTCGTCCCCGGCCCCCGCCCACGGCTCTGTGGTGTCGATGAGGACGGGACAGATGCGCATGCGCTCCGCGTTGCCGTCGTCGTCCCCCGAGCGGTACCGGAGCGTGTGTGCGCCGTCTCCGTAGTGGTCGGCAGGCGCATCGAACTCAATAGCGGCGCCTTCGTGCCGCGCGGTCTCCCCGTCCACACGGTATTCCGTGCGCGTCACCGAGCCGCCGCCGGCGTCGGTGGCACTGAGATGCACGGTCTCACCGGTGCGGCGCCAGATGCGGTCGCCGTCGTCGACGGTCTGAGGCGCCGCCGTGTCCGCGGACGTGTCGACGGTCGAGATGATGCGGCCGCCCGCCCCTACGGCCCACACGGCGCCTGCCGGCTGCGCCGCGATGGCGGAGAGCGTCTGGTCGACGAACCACGGCGCGACCCGCGCCCCATCGATCGTCCACGTCGCTCCGCCATCTGCGGTCTTCCAGATATGGTCGCCGGCCAGCCGGCCGTGCTGCTCGTCCGCGAACGCGATGTCCTCGGCGTACGAGTAGGACGTCCCGGGCAGCGCGGCGGCCTGCCACGTCGCGCCGCCGTCGGTGGTGCGCAGGATCCGGCTGCGCTGGGTATCCGTGACGCCGACGGCCCAGCCGCGCTCGGCGTCGGCGAAGCGGACGTCGCGCAGCGAGAGCGGACCGGCGGAGGGCAGGTCCGACCAGGTGTCGCCGCCGTCGGCGGTGCGCACCACGCGGCCTTGCCCTCCTACCGCCCAGCCGTGCGACGCGTCCGGGAAGCTGACGGCATTCAGCGCCGGCCCCGGCGCGAGCGCGGCTTCTTCCCATCTCACGCCGTCGCGCGTGCGCAGGATGGCGCCGTAGGCCCACTGCGGATCGCCCCACGCCATGGCGTCCGCTCTCTGACCGGCGGCCCAGCCGTGGGTCGCGTCCACGAAGTCGACGTCGTTCAACGCGTGGTCCCCGCCCACGAAGCGCCGCGGTCGGCGGAGCGCCAAACGCAGGTGCCCCCGGCCACGACGACGCCGTCCGGCGACCCCGCCAGTTGCGCGGGGAAGTCCTGACCGAGCGAGCGCGCCTGCCAGGTCGCACCGCCGTCGGTGGTGTGGTGGACCGAGATGCGTGGGTTCTCGCTCGGCGTCGCGCCGCCCATGACCTCGCCGAGCACCTCGTCGTCGGTGGCGACCCACGCCTCGTCGTCGCTGAGGGCAAGCAGGCTCTCGATCGACGCGACCCCGCCCACGAAGCGGCGCTGCCAGGTGCGGCCCGCGTCGGCCGTCCGCATGATCACGTCGTCACCAGACGAGCGCGCCAGTCGGACCCACGCCGAGCCGGCGCCGGTGGCGGAGACGAACACCCATACGTTCTTGCCCGGCGGCGTGCGCGCGGCCCAGGTCGCGCCGCCGTCCGCGGTGTAGAAGACGCGGTTCGAGAAGCTGTCGGTCCAGCCGTGGTCGACGTCGGAGAAGTCGACACCCTCGAGCGCGGTGGCGGGCGTGCGGAGCCGGCTCCACGTGGCGCCGCCGTCGCTGCTCGCGAAGAGCCCCGAGCCCGCGGCGATCCAGCAGTGTTCGGCGTCGAGGAACTCGATGCCGACGATGCCTCCATAGGTCCTCCTGGAGAACGTCCGGCGCGTCCAGGTGGAACCGCCGTCGGTCGTGAAGGCCACGACGTCGGCGCCGTGGAACCCGCTGGTCTGCGTGTACAGCACGGCGCAGTGGAGCCCGTCCGGGCAACTGAGGTCCCACAGCGCTCCCTCGACACCGGTGAAGGACGGCTCCCAGGTGAGCCCGGCGTCGGCGGACCGGAGCACCGTGCCGCCCGTGAACGTCGCGGCCCAGACGTGCTGGGAGTCACTGAAGGTGACATCGCTGAGGTCCCATCCGAAGGGCAGGGGGTTCTGCCAGACCCAGCCGCCGCCGGCCGACGACAGCGCGGCGGCAGGCGAGACGACGGCGAAGAAGACGAGCAGCGCGAACGCGCAGATCAGACGCGACCGGGTCATGGCCCCTCCTGGCTTGCCGGCGTGGCCCCTCCGGCCGCGCCACCCTCCCGACGGGAGGCTACGGGACGGGCGCGGCCTGCGCAAATGGACCGCGCCCTGAGCGGGAACAGGCGGGCGGCCCGAAGATGACTTCGGCCGCCCGCCCCGCCTCGTCCCCGCCCCCCGGTGCCGCTGCGGCGCCGGACTGCCCCAGTACCGGCGCCGCGCCCCGCTCCGGTGCCCGCCTCCTGACTCAGCTGCCGACGACCGTCACCGTCACGTCCGCCGCCGGGCTCGGCGACGGTGTCTCCCAGGGCCGCACGTACTGACCACTGAGGTCGGATGAGCCTGCCTTGGTCACCTTGAGGGTGACGACCTGGGTCCCGCCCTTGCCGGCCAGGTTGTCCGGGTTCGGGTCGGACACGTACTTGCTGCTCTCGATGGAGAACGTGCCGCCCGCCGTGAACTGCCACTCGTAGCCCGTCGTGGCGTTGGCGTCGAGCGAGACGACCACGGTGTCGCCGACCTTGGCGTCCACCGTGGTGCCGGACGGAGCGGTCGGAGCGACCTTGATGGTCGCCGGCGAGCTCTGCGCCGCCGGCTCGCCGCTCCCACATCCCGCCAGCAGCGCCACGCCCAGCGCGACCAGCGCCAGCGCCGCCGCGCCGGCCGCCAGACCTCTGTGCGCCCTCTCCCTCATCACTTCCTCCGTCTCTCCGCCGGGCGACTTGGCCCCCGTTCCGCTTCCGCACTTCGAGACGCGCGACGTTTGTCAGGCGTTCAGGCCGCGGCTATCATCTCCGCAAGGGAACTCCGAACCCTTCTGTCGACCCTCCCCCGCCACAGCCTATGGACACTGCGCGCGCTCACTACGACGTGATCGTCGTCGGCGCCGGCCCCGCCGGGATCTTCGCCGCCTTGGAACTCGTGCGCCGCAACGGCGCCTCCGTGCTCGTGGTCGAGCGCGGGCCGGACATCAGCCGGCGCGGCTGCCCCGCGCGCAAGAGCGGGGTGTGCGCCGGCTGCGAGCCCTGCGACATCACCTGCGGCTGGGGCGGCGCCGGCGCGTTCAGCGACGGCAAGCTCACCCTGACGCCCGACGTCGGCGGCTGGCTCGACCGGTTCGTAGGCCGGGAGCGCCTCACGGAGCTCATCGGGTACGTCGACGGGATCTGGCGTGAGTACGGCGCCCCAGACGAGGTCCACGGCGCCGGCAAGAAGTTCGAGAAGTTTCGCAAGGAGGCCCTCCTCCACGGCATGACGCTCATCGAGTCGCCGGTGCGGCACATGGGCACCGAGCGCTCCTACGACATCCTCACGCGCATGCGCGCGGAGCTGGAGACCAAGGTCGAGGTGCTCACGCGCAGCCGCGTGGAGCGCATCCTCGCGGAGAAGCCCGCCGGCGAGAGCGAGCTGCGCGCCACCGGCGTGATCCTCGAGGACGGCACACGGCTCACCTCCGACGCCGTCGTCGCGGCGCCCGGCCGCGACGGCGCCGCCTGGCTCATGGAGGAGTGCAAGCGCCTGCACATCGGCATGCGCACGAACCCGGTGGACATCGGCGTGCGCGTCGAGGTCTCCGCGGCGGTCATGGAGCCGCTGACCACCGCCCTCTACGAGAGCAAGCTCATCTACTACACGCCGAGCTTCGACGACCCCGTGCGCACGTTCTGCATGAACCCGTACGGCGCCGTCTCCCTGGAGAACTACGGCGACGTGGTCACCGTCAACGGTCACAGCTACGCCGACTTCAAGACCGACCGCACCAACTTCGCCCTGCTGGTGAGCACCGACTTCACCGAGCCGTTCGACGACCCCATCGCCTACGGCAAGAGCATCGCCCGGCTGGCCAACGTGCTCGGCGAGGACATCATCGTGCAACGCCTCGGCGACCTGCACCAGGGCCACCGCAGCACCATGGACCGCATCCGCCGCGGCACCGTGCAGCCCACGCTGCAGGGCGCGACCGCCGGCGACCTCGCGTTCGTGCTGCCGTACCGCCACCTCACCGATATCCTCGAGATGCTGACGGCGATGGACAAGATCGCCCCCGGCGTGAACGGCCGCGACACGCTGCTCTACGGGGTGGAGGTCAAGTTCTACTCGGCGCGGCCGGAACTCGACAACGGCCTGCAGACGCCGGTCAGCAACCTGTACGCTGTGGGCGACGGCGCCGGCATCACGCGGGGCCTGATCCAGGCCTCGGCCGCCGGCGTGATCGCGGCGCGGAGCATACTCGGGATCGAGGACGCGGGCGCGCCGGCCGAAGAGGCCGGGGACGCAGGGAAGGCCGGCGAGGCGGCGGCGCCGGCCGTCTGACGCAAAGGGCCGGCGCCCCTCAGGCGCCGTGCTCGAGGCGGCTGTCGAGCGCCAGCCGCACCAGCCGCTCCTGCACCTCGTCGGTCGCGGCCTGCGCGGCCTCGATCTCCTCGACCTCGGCGCCGTCCAGCCGATCCTTGAGCTGCGCGACGACCAGCGGGTTCACGACGACCACGGCCAGGCCGTAGCGGCCTTCCTGGAGCACACGCACGGCGTTGACCCAGCCGGAGCCGGCGAGCAGTTCGAGCGGCCCCAGCTGGTCGATGACCAGCAGGTCGGTGCTGCCGGTGAGACAGCGGTCGAGCTCGTGCCTGCCCCAGCGCACCGACTCGCCGACGAACGTCCACGAGAAGCGGCCCGCCACCCCGCGGCCGATCGGCTCGCCCTCGTCGACGCCCACGTAGTCGGCGAGCCGCCGGCGCTCGCCGGTGCGCAGGTTGAGCACCGTCTGGACAATGCGCCCGGACGAGAGCTTGCGCGCCTCGGTGATCAAGCCGGAGACGTGCAGCCCCTTGTGCCGCACCGCCTCGACGACGTGCTGGCAGACCAGCGTCTTGCCTGCGTCGGGCGCGCCCGTCAGAAGGACGATCCGGCGACGCGTGACTGAAGCGGACTGCACCACGGTCAGCGGCGGCTCCGCGCCGGGCACGGACCCGGGGGCGTCAGGCCGGGAGTCCGCATCAGCCACACGCGACATCCGCCGCCTCGAGCTCGACCATGGCGAGGCTGTCGCCGAAGAGCGAGCGGCGGCCGCCCTGCTGGACGGCGCCCAGGGCGACGGTCGGGTCGAGCACGATCGTCCCAGCGACGAGGTCGACGCCGTAGTCGAACCACATGGTGGTGAGAGGGACGCTGGGGCCGACCAGCACGACGTAGGCGTCCCGGCTGAGCTCCAGCAGCCGGGGAAGGGTCTTGTTGCCGACAGTGGTACCGGTGATGCACACGCAGTCCTGCCGCGGGAGCAGGTACTCGCAGGCCTGGTCGGGCAGGTCCCCGCCCGAGGGGTGCCGCTCGAGGATGGTGAGCGTGCAGTGCTCACTGAGCGGCTCGAGGTGTGGAAAGTGCCCGACGACGGCGACCGAACCGCCGGCGAAACGCTTCGACAGGCGCTCGAACAGTGCGGTGCCGCGCTCGCCGACGACCGGTCTGCCCAGCAGGTCCTCCACCCTGTGGCGGCGGTTGAACCACGCATTGACGGCGCCGAGCGCCAGGCTGGCGTCGAACATGTTCCAGCTCGTGATGTGGTCCGCCAGCCAGCGGGTCTCGGCCCCGTGGATGCGGCCGGGCAGCTGCGACTCGAACACTCCATCCTGCAGCGTGAGCGCCAGCCCGGCCTCGCCGTCCGTCTCGACGAGACTCCAGACGAGGCCGGCGACGCACGAGGTGACCGGGTGGCCGAGCTCGATGGGCGTCACCAGTTCGCGGTAGATCGGGTGGCCGGCAGGCGTGGCCTCGGCCAGCGGCCGGGGCCGCCAGCTCGCGGACGGCAGGCTCATGGCCGCCGCTCCCCAGGCGCCGACCAGTCGCCGAACGCCGCCTCGAACGCCTCCTGCATGGCGGCGTCCGTCTCGGCCACGAAGCCGTCGAACCGCTGCAGCAGGTCGCGGCCGGTCGTCGTCAGCGACGTGCCGCCGCCGGCGGCGCCCCCGATGTGGCGCTCCACCAGCGACCCGCCGAGGTGCTCCTCGGTCTTGCGGAGCAGGGTCCAGGCCTTGGAATACGACATGCCCATGAGCTTGGCCGCCTGATGAAGAGACCCCGTCTCATCCACGTGGCGTAGGAGCTCGTGGGTACCGGGTCCGAACATGCGCACGCCGTCGACGTGCAGCCAGATGCGATAGCCGGGCGTGAGGGCGCCGGCGCCCTGCCCCGAAGGCACCGCCCTCAGGCCGCGGCGGTGGACGGCGCGGTGGCCGCCGCGCGCGGGATGTTCAGCCGGTGACTTGTCTGCGCTCGCTTGACCCATGACTCTCCCCCGGAGTTTTGCTCGCAGCGCTATACGCGCAAGAGAATAGCGGTCGGCGCAGGGTGCCCGCAACAAGAGGCGGTGGACGGGAGGACGAAACGCGCCGGCCGGCCCCGCCGCCGCGGACAACCGGCGCCGGTCAGACGCCCAGCGGGCGGCCCAGGGCGGCCGCGACGCGCGCCTGCACGAGACGTGCCTCCTGCAGGCGCGCGCGCACCCCCTCCAGCGCGGCCCGGTCGCCGGCGTAGCGCGCAAAGCGTGCGGCGAAGCGCTCCTCCACGCCGACGATGCGGTCGTCCTGCACCAGCTTGTCGGCGAGGTACACGACCTGCGTCTCGTCGAGGTCGTCGCGGAGCGCCGCGCCAAGGTACACGTGCCGGCGCACGATGCGCGCGACGCGGGGGTACCCGAGGCGCTCGAGCAGGTCGGCGCCGGCGTCGCCGTGTCTGGGTTCGGCGCGGGCGACGTCGTGCAGGAGGGCGGCCGCGACGACGAGCGGGACGCACAGGCACTGCTCCCGCTCGTTGAGGGCCGCCGTCAGCGCGCCTGCGACCGCGGCGACCGCCTCGCAGTGGGCGGCGCGCTCGGGCGGGACGCCGCTCTCGCGGAGCAGGTCGAGGCAGCGTCGCTCGGACGGCAGGTCCTCCTTCGCCGCGAGCCCCCGCAGGTGCTCCAGGTCGCCGGCCGTGTCCGCGTCGTACAGTGCGCCGGCGTCGTCCACGTCCACGCGGAGCGCCGGCTCCGCCCGCGTGGTGAGCAGCTCGCGCAGGCCGCCGGCCGGCGCGCCGGTCAGGATCCCGTCGCGGAGCTCCGGCGCCAGCAGCGGCGGGTGGCCGGGGATGCCGTCGCTCACGGGCAGCACCACGGCGGAGCCGGCCGCGGCGCCTGCACGCGCCAGCCGCCCGACGGTCTCCGGCCGCACCAGCGGGCAGTCCACCGGCAGCAGGAAGAAGCGCCGCCCCTCGCCGACGGCGGCGGCGCCCGCCTGCACGGACGTGTACATACCGTCGGCGAAGCGCGCGTTGGGCACGGGACGCGCACCGAGCGTCTCAGCGGCCGCGGCCACCTCGTCCCCGCGGTGCCCGGTGACCACCACGACGTCGTCGATGCCCACCGACATGAAGACGCCGACCGCCCGTGCCAGCAGCGTGCGCCCGGCCAGGTCGGCGAGCGGCTTGAGCTCGCCCATGCGCGACGAGTAGCCGGCGGCCAGCACGATCGCCGACAGGCCGCTCACGGATCAAGCTGACTTGCCGGCGCGCACCTGGATCAGCTCCGCGACGATGCTGACGGCGAGCTCCTCCGGTGTCTCGGCGCCGATACTGAGGCCGATCGGGGAATGGACGCGCGCGAGCGCGTCCTCGCCGAACCCGTCCTCGAGAAGCGCCGCCGTGATGCGCGCGCGCTTGCTGCGGCTGGCCATGAGCCCGATGTAGCGGGCCGGGGTGCGCAGCGCCTGCAGCAGGACGTCGATGTCGTGGGTGTGTCCGCGGGTGACGATGACCACGTAGCAGGCCTCGTCGACGCCGACGCGCTCCAGCGCCCCGCCGAACGGGCCACGGACGACGTCGGCGCCGGGGAAGCGCCGTGGGTCGGCGAACTCCTCCCGGTCGTCGAGCACCGTCACGGCGAACCCGGCGGCGAGGGCGGCGGGCGCCAGGGCACGGCCGACGTGCCCGCCGCCGCACACCACGACGGTGGCCGGTACCTCCATCTCCTCGACCACCGCGTCGCGGCCGTCCGAGAGCTTGGCGGCGCCGTGTCGCGCGATCTCCCCCACGGCGGCGCGCAGCTCCTTTGGGTCGCGCCGCGAGCCGACGACGGCGCCGCCGTCCTCGAGCAGGCATGTCTCGACGTCGCCGCCCTCTTGACGCGGCAGCAGCGTGAAGAGCCAGGCGCGGCGCCGGGCGGCTCTCGCCGCCTTGACCGCCGCGAACACCTCGTGCAGGCGCGGGTCGCCGGCGGGCACGTAGGTGATGAGCACCTCGGCCGAGCCGCCGCACACCATCTCCTCGTCGCTGGCCAGGTCCGTGCCGGCCAGGCGCAGGTCCACGAGCTTGCTCACGCGGGAGTCCAGCACGTCCGCAGCCCGCTTCATCATGGTGAGCTCGAGCAGGCCGCCGCCGATGGTCCCCGTGATGGAACCGTCGCGGCGGACCACCATCTCCGCGCCGGCAGCGCGCGGCGTGGAGCCGCGGTCGCCGACCAGCTTCACAAGCGCGAAGTCCTCGCCGCCGTCCAGCAGCGTGAGGACGTCGTCGAGGATCTCTCTCACGTCTTCGCCTCCATGGTCTCGTCCGATTCTACAAGCGTCCTCTTGGCCGTGCCGACGCCCTGCGGCCACGGCGTCGGGGTCACCGCGGCCTCGACACGGAGCCGGCCGGCGACGACCGCCCCGGCCAGATCGGGAGCCGTCTCGAGCGCCGTGGTGGCCGCCTCGAGCAGGGCGGCGCCGGCGCCCGGCGCGAGCACCTCGACGTCCAGGACGTCGAGGTCCGGCTCGCGCCGCAGACCGGCGCGCACGTCCAGCACCCGCGGTAGCGCGAACAGCGGCTCGTCCACCGCGGCCTGGTCCACGCAGCCGCCGCCGCGCAGGAACGCGCGGCCGCAGTACCGCGCGCGCACCCGCTCCAACCGCCGCAAAGTCGAGCCGCACGCACACGGCTGCGTCAGGAACCGGCCGCGGTCGCCGGTGCGGTAGCGCACCAGCGGCATCGCTTCGCGCGTGAGCGTCGTGAACACGACCTCGCCGTACTCGCCGTCCGGCATCCGTGCGCCCGTCTCCGGGTCGACCACCTCGAACAGCAGATCGGCCTCGCGCAGGTGGTAGCCGTCCAGGGCCTCGCACTCGACGCCGCCGCCGAGGCCCATCTCCGTCGTCCCGTAGTGGTCGAGCGCCCGGCAGCCCCAGACCGCCTCGATGGCGCCGACCAGGCTGCGCGGCGCCTGGTCGGTGCTGAGCAGCACGCTCTCGAGGGCGACGGGCGCGCCGCCCGCCGCGTCGCGGCGCGCCAATCCCAGCACCTGCACCGGGATGCCCACGACGCAGTCGAAGCGGCCTGTGCCCAGCACGCGCAGCGCCTGTGCCGGATCGGCCACGGGGCCGTGCACCACGCCTTCCACGTCCATCCGCTCGAGCCCGCGGCGGAGCAGGTCGCCGACGCTGCCGGGGCGCTCCCCCGGCAGAAGGATGAGCACTCGCTGCCCGGGCCGGACCAGCACGGACATGCCGTGGTGGAAGAAATCGAGCGTGAGCTCCTGGTCGGCCGCTGTGAAGTGGATCCGCTTGGGCTCGCCGGTGGTACCGGAGGTCGGCAGCGTGACGATACGGTCGACCTCGCCGGGCGGTACGCAGAGCATGCGCATGCTCTGCGCACGGACATCGTCACCCGACGTGAACGGGAGCCGCGCGAGGTCGTCGAGAGATTCCAGCTCGCCCGGCCCGACGCCCGCCAGCCGCTCGGCGTAGAAGTGGCTCAGGCGCCGGGCACGGTCGACGGTCGCGCGCAGGGCACCCAGTTGGTGCGCGCGCAATCCGTCGAGGCCTCCGGCGCCGGCCCGGGCGAAGACCCAGTCCTCGAGCGGCGTGCGCCGCAGCACGGGTGCGGCCGGAGCCCTCACGCCGGCGCCTTCATCCGAGAAGTCGCTCATGCCGGCGCGGCCGTCAGATAGCGCGAGCAAAAGGGCACGACGCGGCCGTCGGCGGCGAGCACGTGCAGGTAGCAGTGACGCAAGCGCTCGAGGTCCAGCGTCCAAGCGTCCTGGAACGCCATGCCGCTGATGCTGAAGGTGCTGGCGTGGATGCCCCTGAGGATGGCGTCCCACTGGTCGGGCGCGTGCGCGGACTCCGCAGCCGCGGCCTCGGGGGAAGCGCCGCAGCAGCCGGAGGACGGCCCGGGCGCGGCGGGCCACGGGACCGACCAGCGCGCCGCCACGTGGGCGGCCTTGTCCGCCGGGGCTACCACGCTCGGGCGCGCGGCCGGCGTGCCGCAGCCGCAGGCGTCGTGCGTCGCGCCCAGCGGCGCCAGCGTGCCGTCGTCCCGGCGCAGGTACTCCCGGCTGAACGAGCACAGGGCGTGCTCGCAGTCGCCGGGCGTGAGGTCGTCCAGGACCACGCGCCCGGCGCTCTGCTCCGCCAGGGCGCGCATGGCGTCCGGCAGCGTCACGCGCGCGGAGCCCGGGTCGCCGGCCGAGGTGTGGCGTCCAAGCAAAGCCATCGGTTGCACGTGGACGCCCCTCACCGCCGGCGCGTGCGCCAGCGCGAACTCCAGGATGTCACCGAGACGGTCGAGGTTGACCCCGCGCACGACCGTCGGCACGAGCACGACGCCCAGGCCGGCCTCGGCGCAGCGCAGGACGGCCTGCTCCTTGACGGCGGCCAGCGGGCGGCCGCGCAAGGCGAGGTACGGCGCGTCGTCCACGCCGTCGAACTGCAGGAACACGGTCGAGAGCCCGGCCTCGGCGAGCCGCCCGGCGTACCCCGCCTCACGCGCCAGGCGCAGCCCGTTCGTGTTGAGCTGGAGGAAGCCGTGCCCGAGCGCGCGACCGAGCGCGACGACCTCGGGCAGGTCGTCGCGTACCGTCGGCTCGCCCCCGGAGAGCTGCACGTTGCAGCCGGGGGCGACCTCGAGCAGGCGCCGGTACCACCCCTCGATCGTCACGATCGAGGGGTCCGCCGGCGCTTCGCCTTGAAGCGCCCCGCCCCCCGCCGCAGCGAAGCAGACGGGGCACGTAAGGTCGCAGCGCTGCGTCACCTCGAGCAGCACGCAGCAGGTCCGCCGCGCGTGCCCGGAGCACAGCCCGCACTCCGTGGGGCAGGCGGGGTTCTCCGCCGGCTCGCAGCACGACGACCCCGAGCCGGCATCGCGCCAGACGTCGAAGGCCGGCGCGCCGCGCCACACCAGTGCCTCGGCCTCCCCATGCTCGGGGCACACGCGCCGCAGCCAGACCTCGTCGCCACGCCGGTCCAGCGTCCCGTCCAGCCGACGCAGGCAGTATGGGCAGAGCGTCGTCGTGTGGCCGGCCTCCATCTCTCTTCTCAGCGCGGCAGGAGCCCGTGCGCGTCCAGCAGGTCCAGCACCTCGGCGTAGGTCTCGGCGACGATCAGAGGGCACTTGGTGAACCGTGCTCCCGGGTCACCGTCCAGGATCGCGTCGCAGTCGGTGGTCCCCTGACGCTCGCGGAACCAGTCGACGAGTTCAGTCACGAGACCGCCGTCCACGGGACCGCCGGCGAGCAGCCACATCGCCAGCGCCCCGCCGGAGAGCGCTCCGCAGCCGATGCCGGAGAGCAGGCCGAGGCACAGCGCCCCGACGGCCTCGGCCATCTGCTCGTTCTCCTCGCCACGCTCTTCGAGCGCCATGCGGACCATGATCTGAGTGCAGCAACGGCCCTGCAGGCCGAGCTCGTTGACGCGGACGTCGATGTCAGCCACCTGGTGCTCCTCTCTCGACGGGGGAAGCAGGACGCGCCAGGCAGGAGAAGTACCCGAGCTGCGGCCCGGCGGGAGCGGAGGCGCGCCTCTCCGGCGCCGGCGCCGGACCCCCGGCACGTGCGCCGGCGTGGTCCCAGAGATACCGGCCGAGCGCGCCCGGCTCGTCGTTCCAGACCAGCACCCGCAGACCGGCGCCGGCGAACAGGGCCGCGACGGTCTCACGAGGACCCAGCGACGCGGTCCCGCCGGCATACGGGGTCTCGCCTTCGGTGCGCGTGTACACGTCGCTCACCAGCGCGGCTCCCTCCGGGCGCAGCACGCGCGCCAGCTCGGCGAGCGCGACCCCCGGGTCGTCCAGCGTGGAGAGCACGCACTCGCAGAGGACGGCGTCGAACGAGGTGTCCGTGAACGGCAGCGCCTCGGCCCGGCCGGCGACGAAGTCGAGGTTCGGCCGGGCCTCCGCGGCTTGTGCGATCCGCTGGCGGGAGGCGTCCAGGCCGGTGGCGAGCAGTCCGTGGTCATCGGTGAGGTGCACGACCGTGACCCCAGCGCCGCAGCCCACATCGAGCACGGCGGCGCCGGGGGCCAGCCCGGCGGCGGCGACGAGGCGCCCGGTCAGCTCGAGGCCGCCCGGGTGCAGACAGGCGGCGCCGCCGATCACGCTGCGCCGCCGGCGCCGGGCCGCAGCACGCGGTACACCTTGCGGCAGAACGGCAGGATCTCGCGCGCTCCTCCGCCGTGCCGCACGGCGCGCAGCACCTCGGGCACCTCGCGCGGGACGGTGCCGCCCAGCAGTTCGACCCCGGTGCCCGCGTACGCCGCCGTCACGAGGGGTGTGGTCGGCCCGAGGAACGCGACGCGCGCCTGGGGGCCGGCAGCGAGGAGCAGCTCGTCCGCGGTGTCGCCCAGCAGCGTCGTCGACGTCATGACCAGGACCTCGGCCCACTCCCGCAGACGCTCTCCGAACGCGTCCTGGTCGCCCATCCCCTTGGCGTCGTCGACGACGTCCAGCTCCACCCCGAGCTCCGCGAACACGCGGGCCACCGGCGGGAAGAACCCCACCATGGAGACCCGCGTTCCGCGCCCGATCCCGAGCTCCCGGACAAGCGACCCGGCGGCCCCCTCGTCCTCCGGCAGCTCCAGGGCGACGGCGTGGTTCAGCGCGTTCGCCGCCGCCATCCCGATGCTCCGCTCCAGCCCTCCGGCCGCGAGCAGCAGATCGAGCAGCCTGACGGCCGGCGAGCCCTCGGCGCCGTCCCAGCCGCGCAGGTGCGAGCAGCCCGACCTGTCGTCGGCCCACGTGTACGCCAGTCCGGCGCCGCCGTCCTCCAGCACGACGGCCGTGTACCCCAGACCGACGACGAGCTGGTCCACCGCGACCTGCGCCGCGCGCTCACGCAGAGCCGCGTGCAACCGCTCCACGATCCTCGCATGACCGGTCATTTGTCCTCCAGTGACAACTCGACCTCACGCATGCGCCCCAGCGCCAGCGCCTCCGGGATGAGTACCAGCTCATGTTCCAGGCAGGTCTGCAGTTTGACCGGGAATCCGGCCACGAGATACGAGAGCGTCACGGACCGCTGCTCGAGCGCGTGGTCGCCGGCCGCGCAGAGCCACTCCCGACCGTCGTCTGACTCCAGGCCGTCCGCCGGCGGCCACGGCGGCGGCTTGAACTCCATGCGGTGGCTGTACGCACTGTACACGCGGTAGCGCACGCCGTCGGGGGCGTACTCGACCCAGCAGGTCACGGCGCCGATGGCGAGCGCCGCGAGGTGGTGCCCCGTGGACGGCTCGACGAACCGGCGACCCGTCGCCTGCGCGTGCACGATGACCTGATGGACCTCCTCGGGGCGGACGTACCGCTGCTCGAGGAGGTTTGCGACCTCTGGTGTGAGGACGAGGTCCTCGCGCCAGGCGGCGCCAGCCGGTGGACCCTCACCCCAGACGCTCGCGAGCAGGCGCTCCTTGAGCAGGGCGCGCTGTCCCGACCGCTGGGTGAGCCCCGGCCCGCGCCGCAGGGCGCGGGCCTCGTAGTCCTCGCCGAAGAGCAGGTCCAGGACGTGCACTGTGCGCTTGCCCCTTGCGGCGAAGCGATCGCGACACATGGCGCAGTAGGCGACGAAATCGGCGTCGCCCTCGTGGATGCGGCGGTCGGCGACCAGGTCGCCCATCTCCGGGTTCGCGTACAGCATGAGCCCGCCGAACCCGCAGCACTCGGTGCGCTCGCGCGACATCTCGAGCTCGTCGACCTGGTAGCCGCAGGCGTCGACGAGGTCCCGGATGGCGAGTTGCACGCCTGTCTGGTAGCGCGCCGTGCAGGCGTCGTGGACGGCGACGCGACGCCCGCTGCCCGAGCCGGCTGCGCCGTCGGGCAGCCCTACGTCGCGCAGGACCTCCCACAGCGACACCGTCTCGACCTCGGGCAGCCGCGCGGCGAAGACGGTCGCACAGGTCGGGCAGGCGAGGATCACGCGCGGTGAGCCGAGGCTCTCCAGACGCCCGCGCAGGCCGGCCAGCGTCTCGTCGAAGACGGCTCCCTGGCCGGCCCAGTCCGCCGGCGCGCCGCAGCAGTACAGCATCAGCCCGGTCGCCGGCGAGAAGCGCTCCCTGAGGAACGCGTAGGTACGCTCCACCTGAGCCGGGTCCGACGCGGAAAGCTGACAGCCGGGGAAGAACACGGCCTCGCTCGTGACGGCGCCCGGGGCGTGCCGCGCCAGCGCGGACCGCTCGTCCACGGCGAGCCGGAGGTCCTGCACGGCGAAATCGAAGGCCGAGGCCGGCATCCTGCCCTGTCTCACCATCTCCCGCCGCGCGGCGTGGGTCACCTCGGCCATGTCGAGGTCTGTCGGGCAGACCTCGTAGCAGAGCCGGCAGAGGCTGCACGAGTCGATCATCTTGTTGGCCGAGCGGCTGCCGCGGCCCTGGGTGACGGTGAGGTTGTTGTAGATGCGGCGCACGTACTGCCCGGGGTGCGCGCCGTACTCCTCCAGATACGTGCACGCCTTGACGCACTCCAGGCACGCGCACTGCAGGCAGCGGCCGGCCTCAGCCGTGGCATCCTCCGGCGAGTAGCCGCTCGCCGGATCAGTCGGCCTCACAGGGGGCTCACTCTCGACGCCCGTCAGGTTGACGATCAGTCCGGTCGCGAAGCCGCCGACGTCCTGACGTGCCGCCGCGAGAGATACGCGCTGGAACTGCCGGTCGATCGACAGGGCCGCCCGCCTGCCGTCCGCGATGGAGGCGATCGGCGACCACGGCTCGGAGGGGCGCAGCATGCCGCCGCCGCAGTAGGTGCCCGGCTTGCTCGTCGCCAGCGTGACCGGGTCGACGGCGATCCTGCCCTGGTCGTCGACGGCGTATCCGCGGCCGACTCCGGCGTCGGCCTCGGAGGCGCCCATGGCCAGATACACGGCGTCGACGTCGGGCGCCAGGGCGGAGAGCGTGGTCACCCCGCGCGGCTGAGTAAGCGCCACACGAGTGAACGGCACGAACTCGGCGCCGGCCGCCACGACGCGCGCGACGTCGGCCCTGAGGTCGGCTTCGGGAAGCCGGTCTTCGCCGGTCTCACGAGCACGGCCCCCCGCTTCGTCCTCCGCCTCGAACACGACGACGGAGTAGCCCTTGCGTGCGAGCTCGTATGCGGCACTGAGGCCGCTGAGGCCGGCGCCGACCACGGCCACACGACCCGGCTTCCGGCGGCGTGCCGCCACTGCCGACACCGCGTCCTCGCCGTAGTCCATCGCCGCGCGCTCGAGGTCGCGGATGCGGATCGCACCGCCCACCTGGCCGCGCACGCAAGCCGTCTGGCACGGAGCTTCGCAGCAGCGCGCGATCACATGCGGGAACGGCACCGCCTTGGTGAACTCCCGCCGTGCCTCGGTCCAGTGGGCCCGGCTCGCCGCGCCCAGCATCGCGCGCGCGTCGACATGCACAGGACATGCCGCGTTGCAGGCGGCGGGCTGGTTCTGGATGCACTGTTCCTCGAGGGCGAGGAGTTCCTGCAGATCCACCTGTCGTCCTTCAGCAAGACCGGCCGGCCACAGCCCCGGCCGCCGGAGCGGCCGGGGCGGACGGTCTGCCTCAGTATGCCTGGACGTCCTCGGTCATCGACCTGAGGACCTTCTCCGGCAGCGCCGGCAGGTGCCGCACGCGGGCGCCGCAGGCGTCGTCGATCGCGTTGATGATCGCCGTGTGCGGCGACGTGAGCGGCGCCTCCCCGCAGCCCGAGGCGCCGTAGGGGCCGAGCGGCCGCGGCGTCTCCAGGTACAGCACGGTGAGGTCGTCGGTGACGTCCTTGGGGTACGGGATGCCGCAGGCCTTCATCGAGGTGTGCTTCTTGAGGTCGTCGAAGTCCTCCGTCAGGGCGAGGCCGATGCCCTGCGAGAGGCTGCCCCACATCTGGCCGTCGACGTTCAGACGGCTGTTGATGACGCCTACGTCGGTGCAGATGAGCAGGTGGTCGACGTAGGTCTTGCCGGTCGCCACCTCGACGGAGACCTCAGCGAGGAAGACGCTGTACATGTAGTTGGCGATCGGCTCGCCCTGGCCTGTGTTGGGGTCGATGAGCACGCCCATGGTCTGCGTCCAGCTGCCCTCGTAGCGTAGATCGAGCTCTTCGGCCACCATCTCGTCGTAGGTGCGATAGCTGCCGTCGGCCTTGGTCATGGCCTCGATCAGCTTCTCGCAGGCGTCCTTGATGGCGTTGCCGACGAGGACTTGCGACCGGCTGCCGCCGGCGCCGCCGCTGTCCGGGCAGCGGGCGGTGTCGTTCATGTCGAGGCTGATCTGCTCCATGGTGATGCCGAGAGGGCGCAGCGCCTCGTGAGCGGTGCCCAGCGTGCCGCCGTCCGAGCCCTGGCCGTGGTCCTCCCACGTGTTGTAGATGCGCACGCCGCCGTCGGGGCGCAGCTCGGCGGCGGCATTGGCGACGTCCTCGCCGTCCCCGCCGGCGCCGAAGATGCCGAGGGAGATGCCGACGCCCTTCTTGACCTCGTCCGTGGAGTCCTCGGCGGTGCGCTTCTTGGCCTTGTCGTAGTACGGCTTGACCATGTCGAAGAGCTTCTTGAAGGAGTACACCTCGTACGGCTGACCCCACGAGAACGTGGCGCCGGGCTCGGCGAGGTTCTTGTAGCGCAGCTCGAACGGGTCCATGCCCATCTTGCGGGCGAGCTCGTCGACCACGCTCTCACCGGCGAAGAACGCCTGCGGCGAGCCCCAGGCGCGGAACGGCGAGCCCCAGGAATGGTTGGTGCGCACCAGCTGACCCTCGCCGCGCATGTTCGGGATGTCGTACCCGCCGCCGCAGAACAGGCCCTTCTGCACGAGGTTGTCGCCGAACTCCATGTACGGCCCGTGATCGCAGAGCCAATGGTTCTCCATGGCGAGGAACTTGCCGTTCTCGTCAGCCGCGATCTTGCAGTGGTAGTAGTGCGGCGAGCGCTTGCCGGTGTAGGCGATCGACATCCAGTAGTCGTACTTGAGATAGACCATCCGCCCGGTGGCCATGTGTGCGACGCCGAGGAGCGCCTCCATGGTGGGGCAGAACTTGTAGCCGAACGTGCCGCCCGTGTTGTTCTGGACCATGCGCAGGTTCTCGAAGCTCGACGCCGAGACCCTCAGCGATCATGAACGCGTGGAAGTTGAGGGCGACGCTCTTGGAGTGGATCGTCACACGGCCCTCTTCGTCGGTGTACGCGAAGCCGCAGTCCGGCTCGAAGTAGAGGTGCGGCTGGCGCTGCAGGTAGTACTTGCCCTCGGCCACATGGGGCGCGGTCTTGAAGATCTCCTCGGTCTCCTCGCCCTTGATCAGCTGCTGGGTGAAGAAGCTGTTGGGAGTGCCGGGGTAGATCTCGATGGCGTCTTCGGCCATGGCGTCGAGCGCGTCCATGTACGCCGGCAGTTCCTCGAGCTCCACCTTGACCTTGGGGACCGCCGCCAGAGCCTGCTCCTGCGTGTCGGCGCAGACGATGGCCAGGGCGTCGCCGTACTGGAACACCTTGGTGTCGCAGAGGATCGGGCGCTCCCAGCCGTCGGCCTTGACGTCGTCGGGGAACATCACAAGACCGTTGATGCGGTTACGGCCCTTGACGTCCTTGTGCGTCACGACCTTGACCACGCCCGGCATCTTCTCGGCCTCGGTGACGTCGATGGAGAGCACGTTGGCGTGCGACACCTGGGCGTGGACGACCGCGCAGAACAGCGCGCCCGGAGGCATCTTCAGCTCGTAATCGGCGCCGTAATCGATCGTGCCGGTGACCTTGGCGACCGCGGACGGCCGCGGGTAACGCGTGTTCCAGATGTGGCCGTCCTCAGGCACCTTGTACCTGAGCTCGTCCTCGCTCATCTCGCCGCGCAGCACCTTGGCGGCGTCCATCACGGCGTCGACGAGCGGCTTGTAGCCGGTGCAGCGGCACACGTTGGCGTGCTTCTGCCACCAGTCGCGGATCTCTTCGCGCGTCGGGTCCGGGTTCTGGTCCAGGAGCGCCTTGGACGAGACGATGAACCCGGGAGAGCAGTAGCCGCACTGGGCGCCGCCGTGCAGGATCCAGGCCAGCTGCAGGGCGTGCAGCTTGTCGGGCCGGCCGATGCCCTCGATGGTCGTGATCTCGGACTCGGTCGGCACGCGCTTCATCGTCGTGGTGCACGATCGCACGACCTTGCCGTTCAGGATCACCGAGCACGAGCCGCACTGGCCCTGACCGCAGGCCACCTTGGTGCCCGTGAGCCCGGCCTGCCGCCGGATCACGTCCGACAGCTTCTCCTTCGCGTCGCACATGACGACCGTCGGCTGTCCGTTGATGATGAGCAGTCTTCTGTCCATGCATGGCTCCCTGATGAGGAATGAAGAAGAACGTGACGCGCCTGTGGTCTCGGACTCTCACCCCTTCGTGGTCGGGCCGCCCCACGGCCCGGCTCCGGCCGGCCGAGGCCGGAGCTTCCGCGTACGTAAAGGCTCCTCCGAGCACCGCGAGCCGCCTGCGACGAGAGGAGAAGACCCGAGTTGCCTGTACTCCCGTCTTCAGGAGGACGACCGCCGGTCTCGATGCGGAAGAGGAGGCGCACGCGGAGCGGCGTACGCCTGGTTCGCTCTCCTTTCCACACTGGGAGACACGGCGGTTTCCCGCTGTACCCTTCCGGCGCAGGCTCCATAGGCTGGCTGGCTTGCTGATGCCCTTAGGACTCGAGCGCTCGGAGAAGCGCCGCCAGTCTAAGGACTTCCTTAGGAGGCCGGCATGGACAAACCGCTGAAACGCAGCTATGGAAAATCGACAGGATGGCGCGCGGCGCAGACGGCCGGAGAATGCGCACCGCGGGCGACTCATCGAGGGACGGACGGGGCGCCTTCCGCGCCCCTCAATTGTCAAAGACCGGCCGCCTCCCTATGATGTTGAAAAGGGAACGTCCTTTTCTTCACCATCCCCGTCGGCCGCCACTCGGTCTCGCGCGTCCCGACGCGCTCACCTCCGGCGGCCGAAGCAGTCAAGCGAGACGGAGGGAGACCACCGTGCCCGGTACCGTCGTTGTCGGCGCCCAGTGGGGCGACGAGGGCAAAGGCAAGATCACCGACCTGCTGGCCGAGAAGGCCGACGTGGTCGCGCGCTTCCAGGGCGGCAACAACGCCGGCCACACCATCGTCCGGGATGGCGAGGAGTTCAAGTTCCACCTCATCCCCTCCGGCATCCTCTATGAGGCCAAGACCTGCGTCATCGGCAACGGCGTCGTCATCGACCCGCACATCTTGTTCGGCGAGATCGAAGCCCTGCGCGGCCGTGACATCAGCTGCGACAACCTGCGCGTCAGCGGCAACGCGCACCTCATCATGCCGTACCACCTGCTGCTGGACGGCGCCAACGAGCGGCAGCTCGGCAAGTACAAGATCGGCACCACCGGGCGCGGCATCGGCCCGTGCTACGTGGACAAGTACACGCGCATCGGCATCCGCGTGCAGGACCTGTTCGACGAGAAGATCCTGCGCCGTAAGGTCAAGACCGCGCTGCAGGAGAAGAACTTCCTGCTGCAGCGCTACGACATCGGCGTGCTCGACCCGGACCAGGTCACCGAGGAGCTCCTCGGCTACCGCGAGCGGTTCGAGCCGTTCGTCTGCGACGCCAGCCTGCTGATCAACACCGCCCTCGACGAGAACAAGCACGTGCTCTTCGAGGGCGCCCAGGGCGCGCTGCTCGACATCGACTTCGGCACGTATCCCTTCGTGACGAGCAGCAACCCCATCGCCGGCGCGGCGTGCACCGGCGCCGGCGTCGGCCCCACGCGCATCGACCACGTCGTCGGCGTCGCCAAGGCGTACACGACGCGGGTCGGCGAGGGGCCGTTCCCCACCGAGCTCTTCGACGAGGTCGGCACCGCCATGCGCGACGTCGGCCACGAGTACGGCACCACCACCGGGCGGGAGCGCCGCTGCGGCTGGCTGGACCTGGTGGCGCTCAAGTACGCGGTGCGCCTCAGCGGCATCACCCACCTCGCCATCACCAAGATGGACGTGCTCACCGACATGCCGTCCATCAAGGTCTGTACGCGATACAAGGCCGGGCGCAAGATGCTCGACGAGTTCCCGCTGCTGCAGACCGACTTCCACCACGCCAAGCCGGTCTACGAAGAGCTCCCCGGCTGGACCGAGGACATCCGCGACTGCGAGACGTGGCAGGACCTGCCGCAGAACGCGCGCGACTACATCCAGTACATCGCGGAGTTCACCAAGACGCGAGTGAAGTTCATCGCCGTCGGCCCCGGCCGCGACGAGACCATCATCCTGCCGCGGAGCATCGGCCGCGGCGGCGCCGTCTGAGCGGTTCGCAGGGATCACACTGGTCAAGGCATGACGCCGCAACGTTGCGCTCGAGTGCGCTACAGTGAAGTTGAACTGATCCTCAGTAACCATCGCCTCGATAGCGATGGGGAATGCTCCAGCCGGGCCCTCATCTTCGGACGGGGGCCCGGCTCTTTTCGTGAGCCTGGCTTCGCGCACCACTGCCTTCTCGGAGTCGGAATACTGTCAACGGACTCCGTCCGACCGGACTTCCGGAGATGAGAGGCACACGAAGTCCCCAGAAAGTGGCTGTGAGCAGGTAGAAGGTTGGTTTGAAGCGCGAGGGGTCGTGTTACTACGGCGAGCCTGAGGTACGGACCCTCAGTGTGAGTTCGCGGCGACCTCGAAGTCGCTGAAGGCCGGCGGCTCAGGGAGCTCGAGGGCGGCGAAGATGCGGCGCTGGCCGGGAGTCGTGAGCGAGCGCTTGGCGACCCGACCCTCGGCGGTCTCCAAGGTCACGAGGTGCAGGCGCTCGAGCTCGTCGCGCACGCAGCGCCAGGAGTCCCCGGTGGCGTTCTCGACCACGCGGATGAGCAGCAGCGCGAGCCAGCAGAGCCCCGCGTGGGCGCGGATGCGGTCCTCGCGGTGGTGGAAGACGGGGCGCAGACGGAGGGCACCCTTCAGGTCGCGCCAGCCGCGTTCGACCTGGTAGAGCTGGCGGTAGGCGGCGGCGAGGTCGGCGGCCGAGAGCGTCTCGTCCGAGGTGCGCAGCAGCCACTTGCCGTCGAGGCGCGCCTCGCGTTTGATCGCCGCCTGGTTGAGACGCAGGAGCCCTTCCCTGGTGCGGCGCAGGAGGCGGTAGAGGGCCGGCCGCGTGCGCAGTGTGCCGGCGAGCTCGTCACGGCGCCGGCGGCTCCAGCCGTCGGAGCCCGCGATCTGGCTCTCGAGGTAGGCGATGAGGTTTTCGCGCACCCGCGCATCGCGCGCCGCAGCCTCGGGGTTGTGGACCACGACGAAGCCCGCGGGCGCCCTCGCCGAGGCGCACCTCCTTGACCGCCAGGTTGCCGGCCACCTGCCGGTAGCGCCCGGCGCGCGCGAGCGCCTCGCGGGTCTCCTTCGCGCCCGAGCGCAGACGCTCGGCGAGCACGTAGTGGCCGCCGCCCTTCTGCAGGTAGGCGCGGTTGGCTGCCGAGTTGAAGCCGCTGTCGGCGACCCAGACGACGCGGTTCAGGCGCCAGCCGGCGAGGTCGTCGCGGATGGTGCGCATGATGAGCTGGTCGGAGGCGCTGCCGGGGAAGGTCCAGCAGCGCACCGGGATGCCCTCGCGGGTCACGGCCATGCCGATCACCACCTGGGGCAGGTCGGGGCGCTTGTCCTTGGAGTGCTTGGAGAAGCGCCGCGTCGCTGCCTCCTTGGGCCCGCTGCCCGCCGCGCCCGCGGTGGCCGCGGTGGCCCTGGCCGCGGCCTCGTCCTTGGCACCGGCCAGTTCAACCTCCGCATCGGCCAGGTCGCTCTCGAAGGAGGTCGAGCTGGTGTCGACGAAGATCACGTCGCAGGCCAGGTTGAGGAGGTTGGCGGTCGTCGCGAAGACGCCCTCGGCGACCCCCGGGCAGGGCGCCGGCGAGGAAGTCCATGGCGGCGTAGGCGGCGTCGGCGTCGAAGCGCGGGCAGCCTTCCACGGCCACCCGCTCGGCGACCCAGCGCGTGGCCGCCAGCTTGGAACCGGGCTCGAGGGCGCGCTGCGCGACGAGCGCGAAGCAGATGCGCTCGACGGCGGCAGCGTCGAGGCGACGCCCTGCGGCCGCCTGTCGTAGCGCCTTGGCGATGCCGAGACGTGCGAACAGGGCGTCGAGCACGTAGGCGCCGCCGCAGCGGCGCGAGTCGACGATCTCGACCTCGAGGCCGGAGCCGGCGGCGACGGCCTCGGCGGGATCGAGCACGCGGCTGATCGAGGCCACAAGGCGCCGCAGGGCCTCGCGATCGACCCGGTCGGCACGCCCGAAGTTGTGGATGATGCGCGCCACGGGGCTGCCCGTCTTGGGGTGGCGCTCGTTGTGCGCGAGCTGCAGGTAGGTGACCACCGAGCCGTCTTTGTTGCGCCGCCGTGTCTCTCGCAGGTACACGCGTACAGGATAGTGACAACTACCTGCTCACGTGAAGGACTCGTGTGCCTACGCCTTTTCGCGTTCTGGCGCCCATGAAAACGCTCTGAGCAGGGACAACGCAATCTCGAAGGGGCGCAAGTGACTACTATCTCCGGAAGTCCGGTCTACCTGTGGCGCGGCCTGGCGCTCCGACGCGCCGCGGGAAAGCGAAGCGCCTCACCTGCGTAGAACCCGCGGGCTCCACATACGTGGCCGCTGACGGTTTGACCGGCATTCCGCAGGGGGAAACTCCGCTCCGCGATGTGGCCTGCCCCCCCCGGGGGGGGGCGATTCTGAGCTGACAAGCCGTGATTGGCCCGTGGACGAAAGCGAACGAGACGGACCAGGCCCGAGGTGACGAACGTCGCCATCGAAGCGGAGATCAGACAGCGTCGCAGCTTCAGTCGAGCAACCCGAATGGATAGGAGAGGACCATGTCACAGGATGACCCCGGCCGTTGGGATATGGAGGCTGATATCGTTGTCGTGGGAACCGGCGCGGCCGGCTTCTCGGCGGCGCTCTTCTCACATGAGGATGGCGCCCGCGTGATCATGCTGGAGAAGGGTCGGCGGTACGGAGGGACTACAGAGAAGTCGGGCGGGATCTTCCACATGCCGAACAACTCCTTCATGCGTGATGCAGGCATCAAGGACGAACGCGACGACGCCATCCGGTACTATGCACGCCTCGCGTATCCAACCCTCTATAACCCGAACGATTCTCGCTTCGGCCTCAGCAGGCACCAGTACAGCCTGATCGCTGCCTACTATGACAATGCCTCGGCAACGGTAGACGGGCTGCAGAAGATGGGCGCCCTCGACCCGACTCCCTGGGTGGAGGGGGACGGAAAGTTCTTCCCCGATTACTTCGCTCATCTTCCCGAGAACAAGGCACCTCGCGGACGCGGCCTCCTTGCCAAAGACCCGACCACCGGCCAAGCGGCTGGCGGGGTCGAGCTGATCCGTCAGCTCAAGGCGGCCGTCGACAAGCGGGAGATCCCGGTGCTCCTGGGACATCGCGCCAGCCGCTTGGTGACTAATGCCCAAGGCGAGGTCATCGGCATCGAGGCTACAACCGACGACGAGCAGACCGTCGCCATTCGGGTCCGAAAGGGCGTCATCTTCGGCAGCGGCGGCTTCACGCAGAACCCGGAGCTCAGGCTTACCTTCTTGCGCGGGCCGGTCTACGGCGGTTGTGCCGTACCAACGAACCAGGGCGACCTCATCTACATGGCAACCGGTCTTGGTGCTCAGCTCGAGAACATGAGCAATGCCTGGTGGGCTCAGGCGGTCCTGGAATCGGTGCTCGTGAACCCGAGCCCTCCCACTGACATCTTCGCGGTTCCCGGGGACAGCATGATCCAAGTAAACAGGTACGGTCGCCGGGCGATGGATGAGAAGTTCGTCTACAACGAGCGTACACAGGTGCATTTCCAGTGGGATCCGCTCAAGGCCGAGTACACGAACCTTTTCATGATCATGATCTACGACGGACGGACCGCCGACATCTGGGGCTCGTCGCCGGGAAGCCTGTTCACGTACCCGATACCGTCGAAAGACGCGCCCGAGTCCTATGTCATCTCCGGCGAGACGCTTGAAGGCCTGACCAGCGCCATCGAAGCCAGGCTAGCAGCAATCACGGATCGCACGGGAGGCTTTGCGCTCGATACTGCCTTCGCCGCCAATCTCACGGAGACGGTCGCACGTTTCAACCAGTTCGCTGAGCAGGGAGCGGACACTGATTTCCATCGTGGCGAGACGCCGATAGATCTGGCCTTCCACGGTCCGGCAGCTCCAGGCAACGATAAGCCGAATCGGACCATGTACCCCTTATCAGCGACGGGACCGTACTACGCCATCATCCTGTCGGGCGGCACGCTGGACACGAAGGGCGGACCGAAGATCAACGACCAGGCACAGATCCTGAACACCAAGGATCGACCGATTCCGGGGCTCTACGGCGCCGGGAACTGCATCGGCTCCCCGGCCGGCCAGGCGTACTGGGCCGGCGGAGGAACCATCGGCCCGGCCCTCACCTTCGGCCGGATAGCCGCCGAGAACGCAACCAAAGAAGCACCCAAAGACGATGAATAGACCGTGCTTGATGCCGTCAGGTACGAAGTAAGAGGAGGCAGCTGTGCGCAAGTACAAGTGCAGCGTCTGCGGACACATCTACGATTCGGCCGAAGGTGATCCAGATTCCGGGATTACTCCGGGGACAGCGTTCGAGGACGTGCCCGACAGCTGGGTTTGCCCTGTGTACAGGTCTGCGAAGAACAAGTACCATCTGCTGGAGGATTAGCGGGCGATTCCCTCGGCTGTCGGCTTACGAGCTCGTCTCGTTCGCAGGAGTGACGATACGATTCGGCGCTGCGTCACCGGGGTGTTCTAATGGACACCCCGGTGACGCCATCCTCATCGGTTTGGCCGCACTCCGCGCTATGGTGATCTCGGTCCAGTCCAGCCGTGCACAAGCGCCGAACAACTGATCCCCAGCTCTGATGCCGGCAATCGGACAGCCAGTTCAGTCGGTCTTCACTGTCACGTGGCTGGCCCCGCCGGCGAACCTGATCTCGTAGCTGTCCGCGGCGTCGGCGAACCCTCCTGACGACAGGACGCTCCGCCCGCCGACGGCGCCGAGCCGCTGTCCGTCGAAGACGAGCGCGCTGGCGCCGCCGCTGACCTCGGCGCGAGCCTCCGAGCCCACCGGGCGATGCACCATGACCTCGCTCGCCCCTCCCGAGATGCGGACGGGGACGACCCCGACCGGCCGCGGCAGGAAGATCTCGATGTCGCTGGCGCCGCCGCTGACCTCGAGCCTGGTGAGGCGGAGCTCGCGGAAGTCGGCGACCAGCTTCCACATGCCGCCGCGCAGCGAGACATCCCAGGGCACGGCAGCCGAGAGCGCGAACTCCGCCGACTGGTTCCGCCAGTCGAACGGGCGGAAGCGGCGGCGTTGCTGCACGGTGACGGTGCCGCCGACCACAGTGATCTCCGGGGCCGGGCCTTCGAAGCTGGCCCGGTACAGTTCCGTGAGGGTGCCGTCGCCGCGCAGAGTCACCTCGGCGGCCCCCTTGGTGAACTCCAAGCGCCCCGCGGTCACTCCAGCCAGCGGGGCGTGGCTCTGCATGTCCGCGGCGCCGTCGCCGGTGACCTCTCCGGCCCCCGGCGCCCCCTCCGCCGTCAGCGCGGCGATCTGGCTCTCGTACACACCGCGCGTGCCACGCAGGTAGTCGCGGATCACGGTGAGCTCGTCCTGCTCGCGCTCCTCGAGGAGCGCCCGCGTCGCGAGCTCGACCTCGCCCTGGATACGCGCGCCGATCTCGCGCGTGGCCACCGTCGAGACCACCAGCACGCGGCGGCGGTCTGCAGGGTCCGCGATCCGGTTTGCGTACCCGCCCTTCTCCAGGCGGTCGAGCACCGTGGTGATCGCTCCCGGCGTAAGGCCGCTCTCCTCCGCCAGCTCGCCGGCGGTGACGCGGCCGCGCCGGTACAGGATGCCGATGCATCGCAGGTCGGTGCGGTTGAGGCCGAACTGCAGGGCGATGGCCTCATCCAGCTGGTCGCCGGACCTGCGCAGTTCGTCCAGTTCGATGCCGACCTCGTCGATCAGCACGCTCTTGCCTGTGTCGTCCATGCCGGCCACTCCCTCTCTTCGCGAAGTGAGAACACTCCCCTGAAGCCGGCGAAGCAGTGCGGCAGGTCACCGGCGGTTTGTTTCGTGGCACATATGGTACTACAAACAAACGATTTGATACTCGAACTATCAACGCTACACTGACTTCCGCTTCGCAAGTGACGGCGCGCCGGTCCGCCAGGCCGCCGAGCGGAATGGAAGGAATGAAGGAATGGACGACGCGATCGAAGCCCGCGGCTGGCTCGCCGTGTTCTCGTCTGCACGTGGCTGGCGACGCGCGCCTTCCGCGTGTACCAGATGTCAGTCTGACGGCGGCGGGCGGGAGCGAAGCCTCCCGCCGCACGGAAGAGACCGGCGGGGCGGGCCTCACGGCCCGCCCCGCCGTCTTTGACGAGGGGCACCCTGGAGGGTCAGACTGGAGCCCAAGGAGTCTTCGGTCCTCGAGTACCAGGGGGTGGTACCAGATCGTCGGCGTCCGTCACGGCGGGCGCCCGCGGGCCACACTGCCCGCTTTCCTCGCGCCAACCGTTCGACCAAAGGGGGGCTCATGCACCACAGACGCTTCGTCCTCGCGCTCCTGCTCGCGCTCGTCGCAGCCGTACTTCTGCTGCCCGTCGCAGCGCAGGCGCTGACCTACGACCAGGCCGTGGACCAGCTCTACGCCAAGGGCTATCCACAGAACGTCGAGACCTACCTCGACAGCCTCGGTACGTCGCCGCTCGGCTTCCGCCTGGGCGGCACGACGGCCGACGACGCGGCGGCCAGGTACCTGCAGCGCAAGCTCATCGCCGCCGGGTACGACAACGTCCGGCTCGAGGCCGTACCGGTCGACGAGTGGGCTGTGCGCGGCGCCAGCGTCACCGTCGGCACACACGTCTTCACGTGCTCGCAGTTCGCCGGCGTCCCCGGCACCGGCGACGACGGCGTCACCGCCGAGGCCGTCTACGTGGGCAACGGCCTGGCCGCCGACTACGCAAGTGTCGACGTGAAGGGCAAGATCGTCGTAGTCGACAGCTCCATGGACAACTTCTGGTTCAACTTCCAGGGCGCCGAGGCCACCAAGCACGGCGCCCTCGCCGTCATCCTCACGAGCAACTACTCGGACGGGACCGCCATGGACTACCCGTCCGCCCCGTGGTACATCGTCCATCCCGACGCGCTCGGCGCCAACGACGGCGAGTACGACATGAGCTTCGTCCCGCTCATCTACATGAGCCAGCAGGACGGCGACTGGCTCAAGACCGAGATCGCCGGCGGCCCCACCGAGGCCACCTTCGTGAGCAGTGTCGACATCACCATGGCCGAGGACGGCGGCACGGGCTACAACGTCGTCGCCACGCTCCCCGGCAAGCAGAAGAACGGCCAGATGGTCGTCCTGGACGCACACCACGACGCGCACTTCCGCGCCGGCAAG
>CAVOMB010000100.1:0-22388 GCA_963696935.1 uncultured Thermoleophilia bacterium
TCGGCTTCGCGACCGCGATGATCTTTCACGAGGAGGGCGCGCTCCTCGCCATCTGCGACATCGCGGAGGCCACGCACGAGTGCGCCGCCGCGCTCCGCGAGATGGGCGCCACGGTCAGTTCGCACACCGCCGACCTGACCAGGATGGACCAGGTGCGGGCCATGGTGGCCGAGGTCGTGGAGTGCTACGGCCGCATCGACGTGCTCGTCAACAACGCCGGCATGGTCGTGTTCGGCCAGGACGAGGACTTCACCGCGTTCCAGGATCTCAGCGAAGAGGACTGGGACTTCGGGATCGCCATCAACCTCAAGAGCCAGTTCAACGTCACGCGCATCGTCGTGCCCGGCATGATCGAGCGCGGCTACGGCAGGATCGTGAACATCGAGCTCGGTGACCGGCCCCGTGGTCGCCAACCCGGAGGAGGCCGCGTACTGCGCCGCAAAGGCGGGCGTGGTCGGCCTGACGCGCGGCCTCGCTCTTGACGTGGCCAAGCACGGCGTGACGGTCAACGCCGTCGGCCCCGGCTGGATCGCCACAGGGTCCCAGGCGGAAGGTGAGGACGTCGGCGGGCTCAACACGCCCATGGGCCGCTCGGCCTATCCGGCGGAGGTAGCCAAACTCGTGTGCTTCCTCGGGAGCGACGACGCCAGCTACATCACCGGCCAGCTCGTGGTGGTGGACGGCGGCAACACCATCCAGGAGTACAAAGGACCGAGCGGCCTCTACTACTGAGTAGCGGGTCCGCTTACCACTTGCGGCTGCGCGGCGGCCAGGCGCGGTAGAACGGCTGCAGGCGGCCGAGCACTTCGTCGTACTCGGCCATGCGCCGATCCCACACGGCCGTCCGCCCGGGGGCGGGCGTGTAGCGTCGCCAACCCTCGGCAGGCGGCAGCGCCGGGCCTGCCCCCAGCGCCGCGAGGCGCGCCGCGCCTGCGGCCGACGACGTCACATCCGGATCGCCGACGAGCACAGGGCGGCCGGCGACGTCGGCGAGGCGCCTTGCGTCACCTTCGGGCCCATCGGCCATGGCGAGCACACTGCCGAGGAGTGGGTCGACCTCGCCTCGGTGGCCCGGACGGCGGCCGTGCTCGAGGGCGCGGCGCGGCTCTTCTGCGGCTGAGCGCCGCGCGATATGCTTGCCGTACGGTGAACGGGTCTTCAGCATTTCGCCGAGGGGGAGGCGTATGACGGCTGGTATGAGCGGCAAGACTGTGGTGGTCACGGGAGCGGCCGGAGGCGTCGGCGCCGCGACCGCGCGGCGGTTCGCCGAGGCCGGGGCGACGCTGGTGCTCGGCGACCTCAACGCCGTGGCGCTCGAGGACCTGTGCGGCCGGCTGGCCGCGGTAGCCGAGGTCCACGGCGTGACCTGCGACGTCAGCAGCGTAGCCGACGTCGAGAACCTCATGGCCGAGGCCGTGCAGGCCACCGGCCGCATCGACGTCCTGGTCAACACGGCGGGACTCTGGGTCGAGGGGCCCACGGAGACGATGACCGAGGCCGACTGGGACCGCGTCGTCGACGTGAATCTCAAGGGGACGTTCTTCGCCTGCAGCCGGGCCATTCCGGAGCTCAAGAAGACCGAGGGCTGCATCATCAACCTCAGTTCGGACGCCGGGCTGGTCGGGACGCCGGAGACGGCGGTCTATACGGCGTCCAAGGGCGGCGTGAGCGTGATGACCAAGGCGCTCGCCATCGAACTGGCGCCGTTCTTGGTGCGCGTCAACGCGGTGTGCCCGGCGGACATCATGACGCCGATGCTGCAGTACCAGGCCGACACCTACGGTCAGGGCGACCCCGAGGGTTACTTCAAGCGCCTTCTCGCCAGCTACTTCCAGGGCGAGAAGGCCCGCTTCATCACGCCGGAGGAGGTGGCCGAGCTGATCTTCTTCCTGGCCTCCGCGCCGGCGACGCCGATCACCGGCGCGAACATCTCCATCGATTTCGGCACGTCGGCGGGGTACGGATACCAGTGAGGCACGCGCGGGCCGGCAGCCTGAGGGTCCGCCCGGCGGCGCCGGTCGCCGCACTGCTGCTCTGCGCCGTCGTCCTCCTGGCGCTCGCCGGTCCGGCGGCGGCTACGTATTACTCGGGCGCCGACTGGGACCACATCGTGAACACGCTGGCGGCCTTCGACGAGCGGCCGCCCTCGGCGCCCGTCGTGTACCTCCTCGGCGGCTCGGCCGCGCGCGAGAGCATCACCCACGAGCCCGGCTGGACCTCTCAGATCCGGGCGATGGGCGGCGGCAAGGTCCGCGCCCTGGATTTCGGCTCCTCGAGCCAGTCGTTCAAGAACGACCTCAAGATCGTGAACGCCATGCCCGCCGTGCCGTCGATCGTGCTGATCGGGCTGAACGTCGGCCGCTACACCAGCATCCCGCCGAAGTCGGCCGCGCGCGCGATGGGCGCCTTCCGCGGCGGCGTGTACGACCCGCACCGGTTCCACGTCGGCGACCAGCTGAGCGCCGCGGCCAAGCGGGGCATCGTGCGCCAGTGGCTGGCGGTCAAGTACCCGCGGTTCCGCCGGCGGTACGCGGGCAACAACTCCACGCTGCGGGCTCTCATCGCGCTCTGCCAGGAGCGGGGCTTCTACCCCGTCCTCGTCGAGCTGCCGGCCAACCTGCACGTCATCGGCCACTCCTGGGACGGCGCCCGCGACCGCTACCGGCGCGGCGCGCGCACGGCGGCCGCGGACTTCGGCGTCCCCTACGAGGACTTCGTCGCGCACATCGGGCTCGTCAGCAACGACTTCGTCGACGTTGCCCATCTGGTCGAGCCCGGGCGGGCCAAGTACCAGCGCCGACTCTCCCGGCTCGTCGCCACCAGGCTCAAGCAGTACGGCCTCACCACTCAATGACCACGTCGCCCCACAGCTCAGGGAAGGAGCTCCTCACAGACCATGGCTGAGAAACCGTTCGTCCACCCCTACATCCCGAACTCGGTGCCTGAGACCAAGCAGGCGATGCTCGACGAGATCGGGCTGACCAGCGTGCAGGAGATCTACGCCGAGATCCCCGACCGCCTGCGCTTCAAGGGGACGCTGGACATCCCGCCGGCGATCCTCAGCGAGCGGCAACTGCGCAAGCACGTGCAGGGCCTGCTCGACACCAACACGTCGTCCGTCGACTTCCTGAACTTCTGCGGCGCCGGCTGCTGGCAGCACCACGTGCCGGCGGTCGTCGACGAGATCATCAACCGCGCCGAGTTCGTCAGCGCCTACTGCGGCGGCGACTACTCGGACCTGGGCAAGTACCTCACCCGGTACGAGTTCAACAGCATGCTGGGCGAGCTGGTCGACATGGACGGCGTGGCCAACCCCATCTACGACTGGGGCGACGTGGCCGGGCGCTCGTTCCGCATGGCGCGGCGCATCACCGGCCGCGACAAGGTGCTCGTGCCCGCGCACATGAGCCCGATGCGCCTCATGGAGGCACGCACGCTCTGCCAGCCGGAGGCCATGGCCAACAGCACCAAGATCCGCTTCTACGAATGGGACCGCGAGACCGGTATGGCCGACCTCGAGGACCTCAAGGCCAAGCTCGACGACTCCTACGCGGCCGTGTACTGGGAGAACCCCACGTACCTCGGCACCATCGAGGCGAACGGCGCGCAGATCGCCTCGCATGCCCACGCGGTCGGCGCGCTGGCCATCGCCGGCGTCGACCCCATCACGCTCGGCGTGCTGGCGCCGCCCGGCGCCCTCGGCGCCGACATCGCCTGCGGCGACATCCAGCCGCTGGGCATGCACATGCATGCCGGCGGCGGCTGCTCCGGGTTCATCGCGTTCCGCGACGACGACCCGGTGTTCGCCCAGGAGTGCCCGCTGGAGCTCTACACCGTGATGGAGACGGCCACGCCCGGCCAGTACGCCGTGGGCGAGGCGCTCCCCGACCGCACCAGCTACGGCGCCCGCGACCAGGGCAAGGACTGGGTCGGCACGGCGTCTGGCCTGTGGACCATCGCCGCCGCCGTCTACATGGCGCTGATGGGCCCGCAGGGCTTCAGGGAGATCGGCGAGACCTGCATCGCCCGCTCGCACTACGCGGCCAAGAAGCTCGGCCAGCTGCCGGGCGTCGAGGTCAGGCTCTCGCCGAGCTTCTTCAAGGAGTTCGTCGTCGACTTCGGCGGCACCGGCAAGACGGTGGCCGAGGTCAACAAGGCCCTCCTCGGCCACCAGATCTTCGGCGGCAAGGACCTCTCCGCCGAGTTCCCCGAGCTCGGCCAGAGCGCGCTCTACTGCGTCACCGAGTACTACGACCAGGCCGACATCGACGCGTTGGTCTCGGCCGTCAAGGAGGTGACGGCATGACGCGCCAGGACACTCAGGCCAAGCTCGACGACCTCGCCAGGCTGCGCCGCGACGGCGGCGTGCTGCACGACTACCGCGCCCCGCGCTGGGACGAGCCGTTCATCATGGAGCAGGGCTCGCCGGGCGAGCGCGGCATCTGCGTGCCGCTCGCCGAAGACGCCGTGACGGCCGAGGTGGGCGCGGCGGCGGACTACATCCCCGAGGGGATGGCCCGCGCCGCCGCCCCGGAGCTGCCGGAGATGGCCCAGTACCAGGTCATGCGCCACTACCTGCGGTACGCGCAGATGACGCTGGGCATGGACCTCGGCAGCGACATCAGCGAGGGCACCTGCACCATGAAGTACTCGCCCAAGATGCATGAGGAGCTCATCCGCGGCCACAGGGCCGCCGACGTGCACCCGTGGCAGGACGAGGACACCATGCAGGGCCTCCTGCAGATCGTCTACGAGACCGGGCAGTACTTGAAGTCGATCAGCGGCATGGACGCCTTCACGCTGCAGCCCGGCGGCGGCTCGCACGCCGTGTACACCAACGCGTGCGTCATGCGCCGCTACTTCGAGGCCAGGGGTGAGCTCGGCCAGCGTAACGAGATGATCACGACGATCTTCTCGCACCCCTGCGACGCGGCTACGCCCATGGTGGCCGGCTTCAAGGTCATCACCGTCATGCCGGACGAGAACGGCTACCCGGACCTCGAGGCCTTCCGCGCCGCCGTCAGCGAGAAGACCGTCGGCTGCATGATCACCAACCCCGAAGACACGGGCATCTACAACCCGCAGATCGACAAGTACGTCGAGATCCTGCACGACGCCGGCGCCCTGGCCTTCACCGACCAGGCCAACGCCAATGGCATCCTCGGCTTCGCCCGGGCGCGGGACGCCGGGTTCGACGCCTGCCACTTCAACCTGCACAAGACGTTCTCCAGCCCGCACGGTTGCGAGGGCCCGGCGACCGGCGCCTACATGTGTACCGACGAGCTGGCGCCGTACCTCCCGGTCCCGCTTGTGGTGAAGGACGGGGATAGGTATCACCTCGACTACGACCGGCCGGAGAGCATCGGCCGCGTGCGCGGGTTCCTCGGCAACTGGATGGGCGTCATCCGCGCCTACGCCTGGATCCGCAGCATGGGTCCCGAGGGCCTCAAAGAGGTCGCTGAGATCAGCGTGCTCAACAACAACTACCTCGACAACCTGCTGATGGCGATCCCGGGCGTCAGCCGGCCGTATGCCGAAGGCCACCGCCGGCTCGACCAGGTGCGCTACAGCCTGGAGAAGCTCAAGGAGGACACCGGCGTCGGCACCGAGGCCCTGCGCGACCGCATGGTCGACTTCGGCATCCAGAGCTACTGGATGAGCCATCACCCCTGGGTGGTGCCCGAGCCGTTCACGCCGGAGCCGTGCGAGACCTACAGCAAGGCCGACCTGGACGAGTGGGCCGCGGTCATCAGAAAGGGCATCGACGAGGCCTACGCGGACGCGCAGTTCGTGCTCGACTCGCCGCACGCCCAGCCCATCGACCAGATGCGCCGGCTCGAGGCCATGGAGGACCCGGACCAGTGGGCCTTCACCTGGCGCAAGTACAAGCGCAAGATCAAGGGCAAGGTCTGACGTCCTGATCTGACGACTCCCGGACGACGGGGCGGGGCGGCGCCGGCGGCGGCGCCCCCCCGCCTCGCCCCGGGTCCGGCGCCGCACGCGGTCCCGGACCCGCTCGGGTATCATGGCGCGAGACCGGTCGCGTCAGCGGCCGCAGCCCGACCACACGCAGAAGGAAGGTCCCAGTGGCTCAGCCCGCGCCGAAGACCACCACCACAGGCATCCCGCAGATGATCGGGCTGTTCGTGTTCGTGGCCACGGCCGCGATCTTCCTGGGCGCCCTCGCCAACCAGGTGCTCGCCGGCCTCCACACCGTGCCGCAGTTCGCCGTCGCGTTCTCGTACCTGGTCGCCATCGTCGCCATCGTCGCCATGTTCGTCGATGTGTACGACCTGTGGGTGCGCGGGCGGCAGTTCGACAGGGCTACGACGCGGGGCATCAGGATGATCGTGCTGGTCGCCATCCTCGGTTCGACGGCGGCTACGCTGCTGGGCAAGAACATGACCCTCGTCATCTTCCTCATGCCCTCCATCATCATCTACTACATGACCATGCGGCCGGCGCCGTCGGCCTCCCGCAGGGCCGCGCAGGGCGGCGCGACGACGCGCGGCGTAACGGGCGGTGGCGGCGCGACGGGCGGCGGCAGCAAGTCGCGCCAGCGCAAGGGCGGCAAGAAGCACCGCTGAGCCCTCCGGCCCCGCGGTGACCCCGGCGTGAAGAAGCTCGGCCTCATCGTCAACCCGTGTGCCGGCGTCGGCGGCCGCGTGGGCCTCAAGGGCAGCGACGGCGCCGAGGTGCTGCGCGCCGCGCTCGAGCGTGGCGCCGTGCGCGACGCGCCCAGGCGCGCCCGGCTGGCGCTCGAACGCGTCGCCCGTGTGCGCGAGCACGTCGAGATCGTCACCTGGCCGGGCGAGATGGGCGAGGACGAGGCGCGCGCGGCCGGGTTCGAACCGCGCGTCGTCGGCTCCCTCGAGGACCACCGGTCCTACGTGCTTTGCGAGCTGGACAGGACCGGCGAGAAGCCGTCCGTCGCCTGCGGGGACTTCGTGCTCACCACGGCGGCCGACACGCAGCGGGCGGCGCGCGACCTGCTCGACGCCGGCGTGGACCTCATCCTCTTCGCCGGCGGCGACGGCACCGCGCGCAACATCTGCGCCGCCGTCGGGGACGAGGCGCCGGTCATCGGTGTCCCCGCCGGCGTCAAGATCCACTCGGCCGTCTACGCCACCACCCCGGCCGCCGCCGGCGACCTGTGCTGCCTCTACCTGCACGAGCGCCCCGCCGCGGTGCAGCTCCGCGAGTGCGAGGTCATGGACATCGACGAGGAGGCGTTCCGCGAGAACCGCGTGTCCGCGCACCTCTACGGCTACATGCGCGTACCGTATGCACGCGGGCTCACGCAGAGCGCCAAGGCGGGCGGGGTGGCCGGCGAGCAGCGCGCTCTCAACGACGTCGCCACCGAGGTCGTCGCCGGCATGGAGTCGGACGCCCTGTACGTCCTCGGCCCCGGCACCACCACGCGGACGGTGATGGAGCGCCTCGGTCTGCCCAAGACGCTGCTCGGCGTCGACGCCGTCCGCGGGGGCGCGCTCGCCGGCGCGGACCTCACCGAGAGCCAGCTGCTCGCGCTCATCGCCGCCGCGCCGCGGGCGTACGTCGTGGTCACGGTCATCGGCGGCCAGGGCCACATCTTCGGGCGGGGCAACCAGCAGATCAGCCCCGCCGTGATCCGCGCCGCGGGCCCCGGCAACGTCATCGTGATCGCCACGCAGACCAAGCTGCTCAGCCTGGAGGGCCGGCCGCTGCTCGTCGACACGGGGGACCCCGCCCTCGACGAGCAGCTCTCCGGCTACGCCAAGGTCGTCACGGCGCTCGGCGAGCGCACGATGTACAAGGTCGGCGCCTGAAGGGGACGCCGTCCGACCGGCCCGCAGCCGGGCCGTACGAATGTGGTACGCACGGCCGTAGACAGACGGCCCATGCCCCGCTGGACGCTCGTTCCATGACCCCGCGGAGACCGTGTTCGAGCTGCTCGGTCACCTGCCGCTCGAGCAGGTGATCGAAGACCACCTGGTCGGCGCTGACGGAGGCTCCGTGTGGGTGCGCGTCTCGCTGGGTCCGCTCGCCGAGCGCGGCGAGCCTCGCGCGATGGCTTACGCGGTGTTCATCTCGCGGCCGGACGTCGAGACCGTGGATCACGAGGAGGTCCGCCGGCTACGCAAGAGCCTGGAACTGCTCGCGGAGACGCACTCGGACTACCCCCGGCGTCTTCATCAGGCGACTGAGCCGGCCTCCCGGGCCGCGCCGAGGCGTGGGCGGATGCCGGAGCTGCAGCCCGCGCTCGTCGCCTACGCGGCCCGGAGCGCGGTCGTCGCCTGCGCAGGCCACGCATTGAGGCGCGCGTAGACGGGCGTCCCATACGCCTCCGCGCATCGTGGCCCGACACTGTGCCCGAGGCGGCGGCCGCCCTTGCCCAAGCCCTGCGGCCGCCGCCGTCCTCACTTCCTCGTCGCACAGCTTCCCCCGGGCGGCGGAGCGACCGATGACGACTCCCGTCAAACCTCCACGGTTGCTAACTTATGGATTGCAGAGCGAGAGGAAAGTTATACAATCCCCTTCACATAGCGCTCTGGGGGGGACTCTGAGCTCTTTCGCCGGCCTCCTCCAGGAAGCGCGCCTCCAGGCGCGTACAAGCCACCTCAAGGAGAAGGAACGTCATGAAGGCTCTGGTCGTCGGTACCGGTGGTGTGGGGCAGTCCATCGCTTCGATCTCGAAGCGCCGTGACCCCAATGGCGAGTGGCTCGAGAAGATGGTGATGGCGGACTACGACGGCAAGCGTGCCGCCGACTTCGTATCCGGTCTCAAGGACCCTCGATTCGTCGCCGAGCAGATCGACGCGAGCGACCCGGACGCCGTGGCCGCCCTGGCCACGAAGCACGGCGTCGACATCATCTGCAACCTGTGCGCGCCGAACTTCAACCCGCCGCTCCTCCAGGCTGCCCTCAAGGCCAAGACCCACTACCTCGACACGGCGATGACGCTGAGCGAGCCGCACCCGACCGACCCGTTCGGCAAGATCGGCAAGAAGCTGGGCGAGGACGAGTACGCGCTGAACGGCGAGTTCGAGAAGATCGGCAAGTACGCGCTCGCCGGCTTCGGCGTCGAGCCTGGCATGGCCGACTACTTCGCCCGGTACGCCGCCGACCACCTGTTCGACGAGGTCGACTACATCGGCATCCGCGACGGGAGCAACCTGGACATCCCCGGCTTCAAGGGCATCAGCTTCGGCTTCAGCATCTGGACCACGATCGAGGAGTGCAACAACGCCGGCGGTGGTCTACGACAACGGCGAAATCCGCGCGATCGAGCCGTTCGCCGAGCTCGAGAAGTTCTGGCTGCCGGAGGGGATCGGCGAGGTCGAGGTCGGCCACGTCGAGCACGAGGAGGTCCTGCAGATCGCCCACAACGCCGACAGGCTCAAGGGCGTCAAGAAGGCCGACTTCAAGTACGCGCTCGGCGACGAGTTCATGCAGGCCATGGAGATCTTCCGCTCGATCAAGATCGACAACAAGGAGAAGATCAAGGTCGGCGACGTGATGGTCGCCCCGCGCGACGTGATCGCCGCCGCGGCGCCCGACCCGAACGAGATCGGCAAGCAGTACGTCGGCAAGACCGCGGCCGGCACCTACGTGGTCGGCAAGAAGGACGGCATGGAGCGCAAGGTGTACCTGTACCAGGTCGCCGACAACCAGGAGTGCCTCGAGACGGTCGGCGTCCAGGTCGTCACCGCCCAGACCGGCTTCACGCCGGTCATCACGCTCGAGCTGCTCGCCACGGGCAGCCTGGGCAGCAAGCCGGGCGACCCGAAGGCCGGCGTCCAGAACCCCGAGGCGTTCAACGCCGACGACTACGTCGCGCTGATGCCGAAGGTCGGCTTCCCCGGCGGCCTGCTCGAGATGGAGTCTGAGTACAAACTCGCCAATGACCGCCAGGCCCTGCTCGATCTCTCCAAGTAAGAGACTCCGAGAAGCCCCTGGCCGTGGCCGGCCGCCCCTCCCCGGGCGGCCGGCCACTTTGCGGTGCGGGGCGATCTCACCTGCGCGGAGGCCGCGGCTGCTTGTCCGCGTGACCCGGCGGGGCGATACTCGGAGGTGGTGCGGCGGCCGGGGGGCCGCCGTGGGGGATGGACGAGGGGGAGACTCGATGGCACCAGCCGTGGACCACTTCGGGGGCCGGCAACGACTGTCCCGTCTGCTGCTGCCGATCCTGCTGGCCGGCGTGCTCTGCGCCGGCCTCGCCTGGGGGCTCGGGTCCGCGCTGGCGGCCGACCCGAGCGCCTCTCCGGCCGCCGGCAAGGTCGTCCTGCACGTCGGCTGGACCAACGACCCGGACAACCTCAACCCGTTCATCGGGGCCGAGACCTCGTCCTACGAGATCTGGCTGCTCAACTACGACTTCCTCACGGGCTACTCGACGGACCTCCAGCCCGTGCCGGACCTCGCCACATCCTGGGACACGTCGGCCGACGGCAAGACGTGGACGTTCCACCTGCGCACGGGCGTCAAGTGGCAGGACGGCGAGCCGTTCACGGCCAAGGACGTGGCGTTCACCTACAACTACATCATCGACAACCAGATGGGCGCCTTCTCGAGCCTCACCGACGGCATCAAGGAGGCGGTGGCCGTCGACGACCAGACCGTGGAGATCCGCTGCACCCGGCCCAAGGCGAACATGGTGCGCACCTGGATCCCCATCCTGCCCGAGCACGTCTGGAGCAAGGTGAGCCCCAAGGCGGCGGGCGCCTCGTACCAGAACAAGCCGCCCATCGTCGGCACGGGGCCGTTCCAGACCGTTGAGGTCAAGAAGGGCGACTACGTGCGCATGGTGGCCAACCCCTCGTTCTGGGGCAAGAAGCCGGCCATCGACGAGATCCTCTTCGTCACCTACCAGAACCCGGACACGATGACCCAGGACCTGCTCGCCGGTACGCTCGACGCCGCCTGGGGCATCCCGTCCGCGCAGTTCCCCAAGATCCAGTCGGAGAAGGCGTTCACGCCCATCTCCTACAACCTGCTCAGCTGGACCTACCTGGCGATGAACTGCTACGAGGGCACGAGCCGGGGCAACCCGGTGCTGCGCGACCCGGCCTTCCGTGTGGCGCTCAACTGGGCGCTCGACCGGCAGAAGATCGTCGACCTCGCGTGGGCCGGGCGGGGCGAGCCCGGCACGACGATCATGACGCCCGACTCCTGGGTGGATCCGGACTACCACTGGCAGCCGCCGGCGGACGTGCTCTTCACCTACAACCCGGCCAGGGCGAAGCAGCTCCTGGACGAGGCCGGCTACAAGGACACCGACGGCGACGGCATCCTCGAGGACAAGAACGGCAAGCCCATCAAGCTCCGGCTGTGGGCTCGCGCCGAGTCGCCCGAGAGCCAGAAGACGGGCAACCTGCTCACGGGCTGGCTCCGCGACCTGGGGCTCAAGATCGACTACCAGGTCATGGACGACGGCATCTACTACGACAGCATCTGGGCGTATGAGGGCAACACGTACAGCCCCGACTTCGACATGTACCTGTGGGACTGGGACGGCTACGCCGACCCGGGCGACACGCTGGCGAGCTTCACCACGGCGCAGATCGAGAACTGGAACGAGCCCTGCTGGTCGAACGCGGAGTTCGACCGGGTGGTCGAGCAGGCCAACGCCACGCTCGACCCGCAGGCGCGCAAGGACCTCGTCTGGAGGGCGCAGGAGATCTTCTATGGGCAGGCGCCGGAGATCGTGACCGACTACCCCGACAAGCTGGAGGCCGTCAACACGGCGCGTTGGGACGGCTGGACGCGCATGTACGGCGGCACGGGAGCCGCCTTCTACACGAGCTACGTCCGCGACAGCTACCTCAACCTCACGCCTAAGGCAGCCGTCGGCGGGTCGGGCGGGGGCGGCTCCACGGGCGTCTGGATCGGCGTGGTCGCGGTGGCGGCCGTGGCGATCCTCGCGGTGGTCGCGGTGGCGGCGCTCCGCAGGCGGCGGGAGGCAGCCGAGGAGGAGTGACGGGTCAGGCCGTGCCGGCGAGCTCGGTGGGTTCCTGCCTCCGGCGTGCAGGGCGTCCATGCCGCCGACGTGGGTCCTGACCGGATAGGCCGCGCCCACGAGCGACTCGGCCTGTTCGATGGCAGCTGGGCGCTCGTCTGTAGTGTGATCGGTCATGGGCTCCGGGGTGGGCATTCCCTCTCGCCGGTGGTCGGCAACCGTTCCAGCCTGAAGCCGGCCGGCTCGCTCTCTTCCGCCGGCCGGGTGACCTCCAGGCTCCCACGTGACAAGATGCGTCTACGGAGCGGCTCGTGGTCCGGTGACTGCCGCGGTCTTCAAAACCGTCTGCGGGGCGATGATCTCGTCCTGGGTGGGTTCGACTCCCATGTCGCTCCGCCATCTCCTTTCCCGTGCGCGCGTCGACGGTGCGTGCATCGCACTGTCTCGCCGGCGGCCTACAATCTTGGGTGACCCCCTCCAGGAGCCTTGTGGACCGTGGTGTGACACGAGAGACGAGGCGGCCGATCGCCTTCAGGCTGCCTCCCGACCCAGAGCGCCTCCTGCGCGCGCGGCATCGCGTGGCCGACCATCTGCTGCGGCACGGCGTACGGCCGGGCCCGGCCGCCGACGTGGTCCTTGCCGTGCACGAGGCGCTGTCCAACGCCGTGCGGCACAGCGGGTCTGCCGAGGACCTCGAGGTCGAGCTGGCCTTCCAGGGTGACGACGTGCTGGCCCGGGTCACCGACGCGGGCCGCGGCTTCGACGTGGCGTCGTTCGACCCGGAGCGGCCGCCGGACCCGCTGCAGGACGGCGACCGCGGTCTGTACCTGATCTCGCAGGTCGTGGACGAGCTGGAGGTCAGGGCGGACGGCGGGACCGACGTGCGCATGGTCAAGCGCGGCGCTCTCGGCGGGCCTTCGGACGCCTTCGGGTCTCTGGAGTCGCGCACGCGGCCGGGTCTGGAGGAGGTCCCGGAGGGGTTCACCGCCCTGGACTGGGAGTACTGCGTCACGTTCGCCAACCGTCACGCCCTGGACCTGTACGGGGACGCCGCCGGCGGATTGCTCGGCCGCGGCCTGTGGGAGGTCCTGCCGGCGCTCGGACGCTCACCGCTCCGGCAGCGGTTCGAGGATGCCATGGAGCTGGGCGTCCCCTCGATCTGTGAGTACGACTCGCCCACCCTCGGCAGGTACGTCGAGTTCCGCATCTACCCGACCAGCTCGGGGATCAGCTTCTCGATGTGCGACATCGACGAGCGCAAGCGTCGCGAGTTCGACCACGAGGAAGGCTGGCGGCGCGCCGAGCTGTTGGCCGGCACCGCGGCGCGCCTGCTCTCCGCGGAGGACGCACAACGGGTGGTCGACGACCTCTGCCGCGACGTCATGCGGCACCTGGGCTGCCACGTGTTCTTCAACTATCTGGTCGACGCGCGCGCCGGTTGCCTCGTCCTCAACGCGTATGCGGGCATCGACCCCGGGCAGGCTCGCGAGATCGAACTGCTCGACTTCGGGATCGCGGTGTGCGGGTGCGCGGCGCTGCAGGCGGAGCGCGTCGTCGCCGAGGACATCCAGCACTCGGACGATGTGCGGGTGGACCTTGTGCGTTCGTATGGGGTCCAGGCGTACGCCGCGCACCCTCTGCTGGCGCGCGGCGAGGTCATCGGCACGCTGTCGTTCGGCGCGCGCGACCGGCCGCGCTTCACCGAAGCAGAGCTCGCGGTGATGAAGACGGTGGCCGACCACGTGGCCATCGCCCTCGACCGCGACCGCGGCGAGCGCGAGCTGCGCCGGCGCGAGGTGGAAGCTGCGGCACGGGACGAGCGCAGCCGCCTGGCGCGCGACCTGCACGACTCCGTCACCCAGGCCCTGTTCGCCGCGAACCTCAAGGCGGAGGCGCTCTCGCTGGGCGACGGTGAGGCCTCGGCCGCCGCGGCGGAGACGCTCGACCAGGTACGGCGCCTCAACCGCGGTGCCCTCGCGCAGATGCGGGCGATGCTGCTCGAGTTGCGCGACGAGCCGCTGGAGGCGGTGCCGGTGCAGCAGCTCCTGCGCAATCTCGTCGAGGCCACCGAGAGCCGCTCGAAGACCGACGTGACACTGACGGTGGGCGGCGACGTGCCGCTGCCGCGGCCGCTCCACGTGGCCTTGTACCGCATCGCCCAGGAGGCCTTGAACAACGTGGTGCGGCACGCCGCGGCCCGGCACGCCTGGGTCGACCTGGAGCTCGAGCCGGGGGCCGGGAGCCTGGTGGTGCGGGACGACGGCCGCGGCTGTGACCTCTCCGCGACCGGGCCCACGCATCTCGGCATCCGGTCCATGAACGAGCGGGCGGTGGAGGCCGGCGCCGCTCTTCGCGTGGAGAGCAGGCCCGGCGCGGGGACCACAGTGACACTGTGGTGGCCGCCGGGCCCGGTGGACTGACCGGGAGCGAGACGACGAAGGGGCCGGCTTCTGCCGGCCCCTTCGTCGTCTTCGTGCCTCCCGGCCGCGGCTCTCCGGCCGCGCCGCGGGCGGGCCTCACGGTCCCACTCGCCTGGAGCAATCGAGTGGGCCAATGCACGAAAGACCGTAGCAGGCGTCCGGACCGGGGTCGCGCCGGGGCGGCGCGGGTCAGCTCGGGTAGTCGATCTGCTCCACGGTGAGCTGGATGTCTCCGGCCGGCCGGCGCCAGAGGACGGTCTTGCCGACCCGCGCGTCGATGAGGGCCTCGGCCAGCGGCGAGACGTAGCTGATCTTGCCCAGCTTGAGGTCGGCCTCGTCTTCACCGACGATGGTGAACGTCTGTCGCTTGCCGCCGGGCCGGCTCACGGTGACGGCGGCGCCGAACGCCACCTTGCGCCGCGGCTGGCGCTCCATGTCCACAGGGACGGCGCTCTCGAGCCGCGCGGTGAAGTAGCGCAGGTCGCGGTCCACGTAGGTCAGTTCGTCCGCCGGATCGTCGTCCTGCTCCAGGAGTTCGAGGCGGCGCGTCTCGAGCCGGCCCACTGCCTCTTCCAGCTGCTTGAGGCCGGCAGGGGTGACGTAGTTGGGCTGCTCGCTGATCTGCCGCTCGGGCAGATCCTCCGCAGGCGCGCCCTCGTCAGGTTCTTTGACGAACGCTCTGCTCATCAGGGACTCCGTCAGGAGAGAGGTGACTCGACACTAGTGTTCCCTTCGACGCCCGCGTACGCACTCCCCCGCGATAGGGTAGACAGAGACAACCAGACACCATCGAGCGCACCCGCGCTCGGCGAGGAGGGTGACATGCTGGACCAGCGGATGCAGGACGCGTTCAACAGCCAGATCAACTGGGAGTTCTACTCTGCCTACCTGTATCTCTCCATGGCGAGCCAGTTCGCCGAGATGGGTATGGCCGGCGGGCAGAACTGGATGTCGGTGCAGTACCAGGAGGAGATCGCGCACGCGCGGATCATGTTCAACTACGTGCTCACGCGTGGAGGCAGGGTGGTCCTGGAGGCGATCGAGCAGCCCGAGACGGAGTGGCCGGCCGGGCTGGCGATCTTCGAGGACGCGCTCGCGCACGAGCAGAAGGTCACGGTGCGCATCCACGACATGGCGTCGCTGGCGCTCGAGCTCAAGGACCACGCCACCTACAACTTCCTCCAGTGGTTCATCTCCGAGCAGGTCGAGGAAGAAGAGAGCGCCATGGACATGGTCAACAAGTTCCGCCTGGCCGGCGACACGCCGGCGGGGGTGTACCAGCTCGACAAGGAGCTCGCGGTGCGGGTCTACAAGGTGCCGTCGCCGCTGGCGGCGCTGGACGCGGCGGCCGGCGCCTGACGGTAGACGACCGGCCGGCGACTGACGACCGGCCGGCGGAGCGTCCCGCAGGCGCGCCCCGCAGGGCGCGCCTGCGCCGGATTGAGCGAACCGGCGCCCAGACCGGATCTTCCGCGCCGGCGGGGGGCATGTCCGCTGGGGTCAGCGCCAAGTCTGGCATCATCGTTGACGCCATCGTTGACGCCTTGCTTGGCGCCATTCCTGACGCCACCTTTGGCGCTGACCCTGCGCGCGTACATGCCCCGGTCCACGGTCGTCACGAAGTGGCGGGCGCCGGCCGGCGCCTGACGACGAGCAGGAGGTCGTAGAGCGGCCGCGTCGGCGGTCCCGCAGCGGCCGCGTCGGCGGCCTACAGCGGCCTGACGAGCAGCAGGCAGGGGTTCTCCGGCCCCCAGACCTGCGGCATCTCCTCGAGTGGACGGAAGCCCACGCTCACGTAGAACGCTCGCGTCGCGGCATACCCCGTGTCGGGGTGGCTCGGCGCGAGCGTCTTCACGTGCAGCAGGCTGTAGCCCTCGGCGCGGGCGTACGACGCCGCGCGCTCCACGAGCGCGCGGCCGACCCCGCGCCGGCGCCAGGAGGGCAGGACGCCCATGACGTGGAGCTCCAGGGCGTCCGCGCTCGTCTCGCGGAGGGTGATGAAGCCGATCACCTGGTCCGGCCGCACCTCGCGGATCTGGCCACCGCAGGCCGGTCTGGCAACCACGGCCACCAGCGTGTCGAGCTCGTCGGCCGCGCGGATGTAGTCGAGCACGGAGGCCTCGATGCCGAACCAGCCGGGGAGCGCGCGGAGAATCCTCTCGGCCGCCTCGCCCTGCCCGAGCAGTGGTCCGCGGACGGAGAAGCCCGGTCCGGCGCGCTTGCCCGTGCCTTCTCCGCCCACGTCGCTGCGCTCCGCGACCACGCGATCGTCAGCTGACGTCCCGCCGCAGCGAGATGAACACGGCGAGGAGGCTGACGACCGCGATGTACACGAGGCTCACCAGGAACGCGGTTGAGCGGGAGAACTGCTCTACCGCCACCACGGCGTTGTCGCCGCTGGGGATCTGCGCGGCGCTCACGTTGTTGAACACCGTGAAGGGCATCCACATGCCGATCTTGGGCTTGAGCACCACGATGATGTTCTCCACGAACAGCGCCCAGATGAGCGCTCCGGCCACTGTGACGACCTGGGCGCGGAACAGGGCGCCCAGCCCCACCCCGAAGGTGGTGATGAGGCCGGCGACGATGACGGTGCGGGCGTAGTCGCCCAGGGTGTTGCCGCCGGTGGCGTCGATGTCGATGCCGCGGACGGCGCCACCCACGCGGATCACGAGGTACACGAGGACCACCGCCACCAGCATGGTGACGATGCCCACGGCGGCGTACACGGCCAGCTTGACGACCATGACCTGCCAGCGCCTGGGCGTGACGAGGTACGAGTACGTGATGGTGCCGTGGCGGTACTCGTTGGTCATGCCGAGGATGCCGAACACCAGCAGCACCAGCGGTACGAGCGCGCTGGCGGCGTTGAGGAACCCGGTGACGCCGTCCGTCTCGAGCCAGGTCTTCGGCACGAGCGCGATGATCAGCGTGAGTGGGACGAGGGTGGCGACGAGGATCGCGATGAAGAGGCCGAGGGCGGTGCGCGTGCTGCGCAGCTTGAGCAGCTCGGCCCTGACGAGGGCGATCACTGCTCCCGCCTTGTGCCGGCGATCTGCAGGAAGAGCTCCTCGAGGCTGGGCTGCTCGGTGAGGAGCTCGTGGAGGGCGACGCCCTGGGCGTGGGCCAGCTCGCCGACCTCGGCGGCCGTCGGCCCCCGCACCGCGAGGGCGTCGTTCAGGCGGTTCACGCCCGCGCCGGCGGAGAGGAGCGCGGCCTCCAGCTTCTCGGCCTGAGGTGTGCGCACGCGGACCACCGGCTGCGTGGAGGCAGTCAGCGTGCTGATCGGCCCCTGCGCCAGCAGCTTGCCCTTGCTCATGATGAGCACGTCGTCCACGGTCTGCTCGACCTCGGCCAGCACGTGGCTGGAGACGAGCACAGTCTTCCCCTCAGCCGCCCGGGCGCGCAGGAACGTGCGCAGCCATAGCATCCCTTCGGGGTCGAGCCCGTTGGCCGGTTCGTCCAGGATCAGCACTTCGGGGTCGCCGAGCAGCGCCGCGGCGAGCGCCAGGCGCTGCCTCATGCCCGTCGAGTAGCCTTTGACCGCGCGCTTGCCGTCCTTGGCGAGCTCCACCATCTCGAGGGTCTCGTCCACGCGCGCGTCTGGGACCCCGGCGCCGGCGCCGATGACCCGCAGCGCGTTGCGGCCGGAGCGCCCGGGGTGGAAGCCGGCGGAGTCGAGCAGCGCACCCACGCGCGCCGCCGGAGCATGCAGGTCGCGGTACCGGCTCCCCAGGATCGTCACGGAGCCGGTCGTGGGCCTCACCAGGTCGAGGATCATGCGCAGGGTGGTGGTCTTGCCGGCGCCGTTGGGGCCGAGCACGCCGGTGATGGTGCCGTCGGCGATGGTGAAGCTGACGTCGTCGACGGCGAGGACCTTCTTGCCGAAGCGCTTGGTCAGGCGTTCCGCGGTGATGACGGCCGGCATGTCCCCTCCGGGTGGCGCTGTCCTGGCGCCCGTCCGGCGCCTCGAGCGAGTCTACACGAGCGTGTGCCCGGAGGCGCCGGCGGGAGCGGGCCTGCGCCTCAGTGCTCCAGGGACCGGGAGTACAGCTCCCAGTGGCCTGTCCGGTCGCTGGCCCAGTACGCGCTGCCGGCGAGGATCACGGGGCTGACCTGGCGGCCGACCGAGGTACTGACTTGGTACGCCTTCCGGCTGCCGAAGTCGTAGGCCCACACCTGCGGGCCGGTCGCCTTGCGGGTGGTGACCCACGCGGCGAAGCGCTTGCTCAGCGATAGCTGGGAGGTAGTCCCCATCAGCCGGTACAGCACGGTGGCGCGACGCTTGCCGCGATTCCAGCAGACGATGGCCGACGAGTGGCGGCCGACCGCCGTGGCCCAGACGACGCGGTCGTGGTCGATGGCCACGGCCGTGCCGCGTCCGGCGAGCCGGAAGCGGGCGGTGTCCTTGAAGGAGCCCGCCCAGACCTCATTCGTGTCGCCGTCCGTGATCCACGCCAACTGGCGGCCGAACGCGGCCAGAGAGCGGACGCTCCCGCCGGCGCTGATGGTGTACTCCTCGTCGGTGAGGCTGTCGATGCCGCAGATGGCGTCGTCGCCCGGGCTCATCCCGTCGGGCTCGGCCCAGACGGCGATGCCGTCCGCCGCCGCCGGCGAGTGGCCGGCCGCGGCGACCTGCCAGCGGCGAGTGCTCAGGCCGTCGTAGGCCTGCACGGACGGTGTCCCGGCGCCGCGTCTGCCTGCCCAGGCGGTCCACACGACCAGGTCACCGGCCGCGGCGAGCAAGCCCGAGGCTTTGCCGGTGGCTTGGCGGCCCAGCAGCCGGTGGACCTGCCCCGCGGGCACGTCGTAGTACCACAGGCCGGCGACGGCGGGGTCGGGGTCGCGCTGCTCCCAGTAGATCCGGGTGTCGCCGGCCGCGAGGGCCAGCGGCTCCTTGGGCCAGGCCAGCGAAGTGACCGCAGCGGACGAGGTCGTGAGCACGCCAGTCGACTCCGCCGAGGCCTGCGACGGGCCCGGCAGCACGCCGGTGTTCCACGCGATCCACACAGGCACGGCCGCCATGGCGACGAACGCCGCCACGACCAGCAACCTGAGTCTCACGGGCCCTCCTCCCGGTGACCGGACGGCCACCCCGCGTCTCCTCGAGCGCCCCGTTGTGCTCTGGGGCGCGCCGCGAGTCTTCCCGGTGCCGGTCGCGCGAAACGCGTCCGCCGTTCAGCCCGGGGCGACCCTGCGGGAGGAGATATCGGCAGCGCCGCCCGTCGGGTCAACTCTTCGAGCGGACGAACAAGGACGGCATCACGGACGGCGTGACGGCCGGCAGGCCCATCGCGCCGCCCGCGGAGGCCGCGTCGGGCGGGCGGCGCGAGCCGTTGTCAGCGCGCGGCGGCCAGCTCGTCGAGCCGCCGCAGGACGGCCTGGTCGAGCGTGAAGGCCGGGCCCGCCGCTCGGATCTCGGCCAGGCGGGCCCGAACGCGCTCGAGGAGGGTCGTGCTGCCCGACGCCGACCAGCGGTCGTGCGTGCTCTGATCGATGAGCGACGCGCGCCAGAAGTCGCGGAAGTGCTGCCGGGTCATCCTGGTGCCGAGGTGGTTGCCGCCGGGCCCGACGGCCTCGACCTCCGCCAGCGCCAGCGCCTCGTCGGTCACCGGGAGCTCCTCGAGCAGCGCCCGGGCGTACCCGACGACCTCGTCGCCGAGCACCAATCCCTCGAGCGCGCTCTGCAGGCCGCTCTCCAGGTAGCCCACGTCGTGCTGCAACGTGGCGCGCGAGAGCGCGCCCATGATGGTCGCGATGCCCAGCTCCATCGCCCACTGCTCGTCGAGCGCCTTGCTGTCGGTGTGGCCCGAGTAGTGCCAGCTGGGGAGGCCGTACCAGCGGATCACGTCAAGCTGGGCCTGGTTGCCGAGGAACACGCCGGGGGAGTTGTAGACCTCCACGGCGTGCTGCATGTTCATGACGCCGGTGCCCACGCCCATGACGAAGGGGGCGCCGGCCTTGCCCAGCTGGTGGACGACGAGGCCGGCGAGCACCTCGGCGTTGGCCACCGCTACGCAGGCGGTGAGCGACGCCGGGCCCTGCGCGCCGGCTGAGACCGACGGCGCCAGCACCAGCGGCACGTCCAGCTCGGCACAGGCCAGTGCTTTGGTGCAGCACACGTCGTCGAGCATGAGCGGCGGCGAGGTCATGGCCAGGCAGGCGAAGCTGTCGGCCGCGCCGGCCGCCGCCGCCATCTCGTGCATGGTGTACAGGGTCTCGCCGCCGTAGGGGCTCGAGACCACCATCGGCTTGCGCGTGCCGCGCAGCATGGCGGCGAACTGCACGACGTCGACGACCTCGTTGGCCACGTCCTCGGGCAGAGCCATGCTCATGGCGAAGTCGATGTTGGGGAGCGCCTCGACGACGCGCGCCGCGGCCTCCACATCCGCGAGCGTGGCGCGGCGGCGCTCACCGCTCTCCGGGTCTCTCACGTAGAGGCAGTCGGGGCCGCTGCCGGTGTAGCCGGCGCCGTCGCGGAGCTCCAGCGGCGCCGACTCGCCGCCCCGGGGCCGCACGGTCCACGAGCGCGGCGCGCTCTCCAGCGCGCGCTCGACCAGCTCCGCCGGCATGCGCACGCGCCGGCCGTCGACGCTCGCCCCCGCTGCCGCGCAGCGCTCGCGCGCGCCGTCGTCCTTCATCTCCACGCCGGTGCGCGCCAGCAAGGCCAGCGAGGCCTCGTGCACGCGCCGGCAGGCCTCGTCGTCCCAGATCCTGAGGGTGGCTCGGTTCACGGTGGTCCCCTTCACGTGGTGGTCGTCCTGCGAGCGGGTGGGCGGCCGCCGGCCGCGCGCGCTGCGCGCCTCCCTCCGGCGGCCGTGGCGGGCTGCGTGAGCCCGCCCCGCCTCAGCAGGGCCCGCGTTCGCTGAAGACCTTGAACCAGAGGCCGCCGAAATAGCGGCCGCCGTGCGCGTGGTGGAAGAGCCCCCGGCAGGTGGTGGGCCGCACGCCGCCGGGCCGTCCGGCGGCAAGCCGGCGGCGTGTGACTATGACGGGCGTGTGGCGCACTCGATACTCCTCCGGACCTCGTGCGCCGGCCGCGCACGGACCCCAGTACATACCGCCACCGCGAGAGCCGTCAAGCGGCCGCCGGGCCGGGTCCTACTCGACGATCGGCTCAGTCCCCGATCGCGTCGACTGTGCACGCCCCGATGGGGCCAGGGAGCAGCGCTCCGTCCGGCGGCCGGAACCGAGGATCACGCAGGGTCGCGGCCGAGCCACTCCTCCTTGAGTATCGCCATGTAGTAGGCGTTCCAGTACTTGTCGCCGGCGCGGCGCGCCTCGACGAGGTGTCCCTCGGTCTTGAAGCCCAGAGCCTTGTACATGCTGAGCGCGGCAACGTGGAACTCGAGCACGTAGAGGTCCACCCGGTGCAGCGACATCTCGCCGAAGGCCACGTCCAGCACGCCGCTGACGATCTGTCTTCCGAGACCTTTGCCGCGCGCCGACGGCTCGCCGACGAGGAGCCTCGAGATCGTCGCCGAGCGGTTCTTGCGGTCGACGCGGCTGAGCTCGGCGTGTCCTGCGACCTCGCCGGTGGCGCTGTCGACGGCGGCGAAGATGCGTCGTGTGGCGTCCGGGCCCTCGGCCTCGGCCAGGTGCGCCTCCAGCTGCGCCTCCGTCAGCGGGTAGTCGAACGCCGTGCCGGCCCACCGCACGAAGAAGTCGGGGCCTCCCGAGTCGACCCAGTCAACGAGACGCGCGATGTCACCTTCGGTGAACTCTCTCAAGTGAAGGCCACCGGGATGGCGAGGATCGCCAGCATCTCGATGAGGTTGGTGAGCGGCGTGGGGTTCTCGAACGGGTGCGCCGAGTTGGCGTTGAAGTAGCAGCCGCCGTTGGTGCCCAGTTCCTTGATGATCTCCTGTGAGGCCACCGGGCCCTGGCCGATAGTCTGCGCGGCGCCCTGGAGCGTCTTGACCTGGGTCGGGGCGTCGACGTTCTGCACCACCCCCCTGGGAGACGAGCACGAAGGCGCCGACGATGCAGATCGGCAGCAGGACGTAGAGGAAGCTGCGCGCCGGTCGACC
>CAVOMB010000101.1:0-84936 GCA_963696935.1 uncultured Thermoleophilia bacterium
CCCGGGCCACGCGCGCAAGATCATGAGCGCGGTGTGGGGCATGGGTCAGATGATGTTCACCAAGTTCGTGGTCGTCGTGGACGAGCACGTGGACGTGCACGACTACAGCGAGGTCGCCTGGCGCGTGTTCAACAACGTCGACCCGGAGCGCGACACCGTGATCCAGCGCGGTCCGCTCGACGTGCTCGACCACTTCGAGCCCCTTCGCCCGCTACGGCGCCAAGATGGGCATCGACGCGACGAAGTCGTGGCCGGACGAAGGCCACGGCCGCGAGTGGCCGGACGAACTGGCCATGGACCCGGCCGTCGTGCGCCGCGTCGACGAGCGCTGGAAGGAATTCGCGCTGCCCTTCTCCTGATCTGCCTGCAAGCGCCCGCTTTCCCTGGCGGCGGGCGGGCGCACCCCGGGGGGTATCAGCGCGGGGTCTTGAGCCGTGTGGCACGCGCAAGTGCAGGATGGTACAATCCGCGCCGACTCGGGCGGCCCCGGCTGAGGGGCCGGCCGCCCGGGAGCGAGTAGGAGCCTACGGGGAGTAACTCGTCTTGACCGAGCGTCAGTATCGTCACAATCCTGCGCCACGCCCCTGGTACCGCAGGGCATGGTTCACCTGGGTGGTGGTCATCGTCATAGCGGCCATCGGCATCGGTGTGCTCGTGTGGCCGGTCGCGGCCATGAACGACACCTCGTACTGCACCTCCTGCAAGGCCATGCAGCCCGCGGCCAAGACGCTCGCAGAGTCCGCGCACAAGGGCATCGACTGTAACGAGTGCCACATGCCTTCAGGCGTCGTGGCTTCGGCCAGGTGGAAGCTCGGCGAGGCCAAGAACGTCTGGGCCGACTACCTCGGCATGCCCACCACTGCGCAGAGGGGCAGCGTCCCCTCCAACGCCAACTGCCTCAAGTGCCACCCGCTGGCCAAGATCCCCAGTGAGTCCAACGGCGTGCGCATGAACCACGCCGAGCACGTCGCCCGTAACCTGGACTGCGTCGACTGCCACAGCACGGTGTCCCACCGGCTGCCCGGGCAGAAGGCCGACGTCAGCATGGTCACGTGCCTCATGTGTCACGGCGACCGCGGCACGGCCCCCAGCGACTGCGGGTTCTGCCACCCCATGCCCGACAAGTCCAAGCACGCACCCGACTTCATGAAGGAGCACGGCAAGCAAGCTGAGGCCGACCCGCAGTCGTGTCTGCGCTGCCACCACGACAAGCAGACGTTCTGCGACGCCTGCCATAGCTACCCGCCGCCGTCGCACTTCTCCGGTACTTGGCGCTACACACACGGCGACCCCGCCAACGCCGACCCCGCCAACTGCGAGGCCTGCCACGACAAGGCGTACTGCAGCCAGTGCCACCAGGTCGACCACCCTGCGGACTGGTTACAGAAGCACGCCGCCGTCGCCGCCAAGGGGCCCCAGGCCTGTCTCGTGTGCCACCCGCGCAGCATGTGCGACGCGTGCCATGAGAAGAACGGTGTGGAGGTCAAGCTGTGACCACACGCAACTTCCGGACGGTCCTGATCGCCTTCGCGCTGGTCGCCGCCGTGCTCGGCCTGTCGGCACCCGTCGCGTTCGCCGCCGGCTCGGTGGCCACCATCAACGAGACCGGCGCGGGCGCCAGCGGAGCCAACGGCTCCGCCCTCGGGCCGAGTGGCAACGAGGAGTGCTTCGCCTGTCACGGCGTCAGGCCCGAGAACGGCGTCGTCACCACCGCCGGTGGGCAGCAGTACCCGGCCACCTTCGACGTCGCCGGCCGGCCGAAGAGCATGTACGTCGACCGCAAGATCCAGTCCAGCTCCCGGCACGGCCAGCTCGCCTGCGTCAGTTGCCACCTCGGCTTCAACGCCGGGGAGCACCCGGCGGAGGTCACCACGGGCTGGCTCAGGACCGCCAAGCTCACCGCCTGCGGCGACTGTCACGGCAACGAGACGAAGATGTACTCCAGGTCCTTCCACGGCGACCTCGTACTCAACGAGGACTCGAGTGTGGCGCCGCTCTGTGCCGACTGCCACGACGCCCACAACATCGTCCCGCCGGAGTCGGCGGAGTTCCGCGCCCAGGAGATGGAGCTGTGCGGGCGTTGCCACCCCGATGCCAAGAAGACCTACCTCAACAGCTACCACGGCAAGGCATACCTGCTGGGCGCCACCGGCACCGCCGTCTGCAGCCAGTGTCACGGCGGACACAGGATCCTCCCGGCGAGCAATCCCGAGAGCACGGTCTCCAGGCAGAACGTCGTCGCCACCTGCGGCAAGTGCCACCCGGGCGCCAACAAGAACTTCGCCGACTTCCGCTCGCACGTGAACCCCGGCAGCCCGAGCTCGTCGTGGCAGATCTGGATCTTCTGGATCGCCTACGTGCTCCTCATCACCGTGGTGTTCAGCTTCGCCGCGGTGCACACGGCCCTGTACATCTACCGCGGCGCCAAAGAGGGCATGTACTCGCGCGAGCGTCACCGCGACAGGATCGGCGACACGCGCATCGAGTACCGGCGCTTCAACGTCTTCCACCGCTGGATGCACTTCCTCGTCATCGTGAGCTTCACCGTGCTGGTCTTCACCGGCATGCCGCTCAGGTACAAGGAGACGCCGTGGGCCCAGTGGTTCATGGACATACTGGGCGGCGTCACAGCGGCCGGCGTCTACCACCGCATCGCGGCCCTCGTCACCGTCTTCTACTTCGTGTGCGAGGTCACGTTCATGCTCGTGATGGTCATCCGCGCCCGCGGCAAGAACATCCGTAAGCCAGGCTCGATCATGTTCAGCATGAAGGACCTCCAGGACCTCGTCGGCATGTTCGCCTGGTTCTTCGGCAAGGGTCCCAAGCCGCAGTTCGACCGCTACGCGTACTGGGAGAAATTCGACTACATCTCACTGGTCGCCGGTACCGTCATCATCGGTACTACAGGGTTTATGATGTGGTTCCCGCTGAAGACCACCCAACTGGTGCCGGGCATCTTCCTCAACATCGCACTGGTCATCCACTCCAGCGAGGCCCTGCTGGCCATGGGCGTCATCTTCATCTTCGTGCACTTTTTCAGCGCGCACCTCAAGCCGGAGTCATTCCCGATCGACAAGGTGATCTTCACGGGCTCGATGCCCGTGGATCACTATCGCGAGGAGCGCCCGCTCGAGTACGCGCGCCGGGTGCGCGAGGGTACGCTTGACGACGTGCTGATCGAGCGTAAGGTCACTTGGAGGACGTTGTTTGGAGACGCGATCTGGTGGACGATCACACTCATCATGGGGTTTGCGGCGCTGCTCATGACCGCATTCATCATCTGGGCCATCTTCGACTGAGCCATGACTGACGAACATCCAGCAGACAGGGATCTGCACCGCCGGGAGACGGCGGACGAGGCCGCGGAGCGCCAGGGGCACGAGGCGGCTGAAGAAGCCGCGCGGCAGCAGGTCCGTCTCGGCGAGCGGCGCAAGATCGTCGAGCACGACGCGCGGGTGCGCCGTTTCCTCCTCCGGCTCTCGCTGGCCAACTGGGGGATAGCGGTGTTGGCCTGGACCATCAGCGCGTTCCTGGGCATCACCTCGCCGGCCAGCATCATCGTGTACTCCGTGCTGTTCGTCATCGGCCTGGTCGCGGCGATCCTCGCCGTACTCACGTACCTGGTCGAGAAGTTCGGGCACGAGCCGGCCTTCGACGCCCCAGAGGGCGAGGTCGCTCCGGCGGACGCCGCAGGCGACGCACCAGCCGCCGCCTCCTGACGGACACTGCCTGCGTGCCCGGCAGCGGCTCCTCCAAGCCGGCCCTCTTCGCCCGGCTCGTCAAGATCGAGCACAGCGTTTACGCGCTGCCGTTCGCGTACGCAGGCGCGTTCCTGGCGGCGGACGGCGCACCGAGCTGGACGCAGCTTCTGTGGATCACGGTCGCCATGGTGGGCGCACGCAGCGCCGCCATGGCCCTGAACCGTCTCATCGACGCCGAGATCGACGCGCGCAACCCGCGAACTGCCGCGCGGGAGTTGCCGGCCGGCCGGCTCGGACGGCGTGAGGTCTGGCTGTTCACCGTCGTCTCCGTCGCGCTGCTCGTGCTGGCCGCGTTTCAGCTCTCGCAGCCGTGCCGCTACCTGTGGCCCATCCCGCTGGCGGCGTTCGTGCTCTATCCCTACGCCAAGCGCCTCACCTGGTTCTGTCACTACGCGCTCGGACTCACACTCGGCCTGGCCCCGGCGGCGGCGTGGCTCGGGGTCAGCGGCCACCTCGGCGCCGTGCCGTGGTTGCTGTTCTTCGCCGTCGGCCTCTGGGTCGGGGGCTTCGATGTCATCTACGCGATCTTCGACCTGGACTTCGACCGCCGGAACGGGCTGCACTCCGTCCCGGTCACGGTGGGGGAGCGCGGGGCGCTGGTCGTCGCCGCGCTCTCGCACGTGGTGACCATCATCCTGCTTGGGGCCGTCGGCGCGCTCTGTACTCTCGGCCTCATCTACTGGGCGGGACTCGTGGTCGTGGCGGCTCTGCTCGCGTGGCCCCATGTGGACATCGCGCGCCGCGGGCTTGACCGCGTCGGCATGAGTTTCATGGGGATCAACGGCGCCGTAGGACTGCTCTACGGCGTCGTGGTCATCCTCGCCACGACACTCTCTTGAGCGGGTTCGTGGAGGCTCCGGAGAGCCGGCGCGGTCGGAGCCTGCGCCGATACCCGCCGTGGTACAATCCTCGCGCATCGGCATGCGGCCGCCAGGGTGTGGCGGCCGCAGATGCAGGGAACGAGCGTCGCACGACGCACGCCACTCGTTTCGAGGGTGAAGACATTCACAAGGCCTGCTAGAATCGCTCGTGCGTCAGTTTCGTCGCCTGAGCCGCGACGGGAGCATCGCGCCCTCTCGAGGGCGACTGCGTCACAGGGGTGTGTAGCCGGGGTCGTGCTTAACCGCGCGACAGCCGGTCCGGGGAAAGGAGCCAACGTGAGATCCATGCGCCGTTGGGCGACGGTCGCGGCAATCGCCGTGGTCCTGCTGGCCGCAGTGGTCGCGGCACTCGTGATCACCGCTGCGCCTGCCTCCGCCTACAGCGCCTGGGCGCACGATGGCGCCCAAGGCTGCGTCTGCCACGACCAGGGCACACCGACCGACGCCTCCTGCCAGACCTGCCACACCGGCTTCCAGAGTTTCCCCGGCGAGACATGCTGGTCGTGCCATGCGCCGGGCCAGGACACCTCCACTCTGTCCACACCGAGCTCGGCCTGCAGCCAGGAGTGCCACCTCTGGAACTCCGCCCAGAAGGAGTACATCACTCCGTTCACGCACGGCACCAACCCGCACCTCGGATCCACTCCCGAGTGCCTCGCTTGCCACTCCACCAGCCTCGGCATCGCCGACTCGGGCTCCAGCCCGCACCACAGCGGCCAGGCCACGGGGTTCAATCAGTGCGGCGCCTGCCACTCGTCGCAGCAGAAGCACGCCGGCAAGGTCTCCTGCGGCTCCTGCCACACCAACGCGCAGGCGTTCCACCTCTTCCAGGCCGACAGCCCGGGCTTCAAGAACTGCAGTGGCTGCCACTCCATGCGCCACGCCGGCAAGAAGATCGCGCAGAGCAGATGCGCGTCGTGCCACAAGGGCAGCGGCGGCCGGCCGGCTCTGCACTCCTCCACGATCACCAAGAAGTTCGTCTGCGGCGGCTGCCACAGGAAGGCGCTGCACGCCTCCAAGGTCAGCCGGGCGGTCTCGAGCTGCCGCACCTGCCACGGCGGCAGGTACCACGCGGCGCAGCCGACGCCCTCACGCAGCGTCTGCAGGCGGTGCCACACGCGTGCGCTGAACCACGCCAACGGCTTCCAGTGCAAGCTGTGCCACCGCCGAGCCGTCCATAACTCGAGGCCCAGCGCCGTCAACTGACTCAGTTGAACTTCCGCCTCACCAAACGCGGTGTCACCGCAGCAGCCATCGTCATCACCGCGGTCGTGGTCTTTGTCGGCGTCGCCTTGGCGGCTTCGTCCTCGCCGCGGTTCTGCGCCACCTGCAAGAGCCACGTGCCCTACGTCGACGAGTACAACAAGTCGGCCCACCGGGACGTCAACTGCGAGCAGTGCCACACCAAGCCGGGTCCCTTCTTCTTCCTCACCTCCAAGCTCGATGCGCTGCAGCAGCCCATCGCCCAGCTCACGGGCAACTACGAGAAGCCCATCCTGGGGTTCGTGCTCAACCAGTCCTGCAGGCGCTGTCACACCAACGACGACCTGTTCAAGACCATCAGCGCCAAGGGCATCCGCGTGAACCACGAGCACCTTATTGAGGCGGGCTTCCTCTGCCAGCGCTGCCACTCCACGGTGGCGCACGGCGACGCGGTGCCGGACGGGTCGCGCACCTATCCGTCCATGGACCAGTGCCTGATCTGCCACAACAACAACTACACGGCGGAGGACGGCAAGGTAGCGACCTCGCGCTGCGACCAGTGCCACAAGAAGCCCAACTACGGCGCCATGCCCGCCTCGCACGACCAGTCCGACTGGAACGCGCGCCACGGCGCGGTCGGCATCCTCTCCACCTGCAGCGCCTGCCACGTCAAGCCGGACGCCTGCAGCAAGTGCCACGGAGGCATCCTCATGCCGCATCCGGAGGCTTGGCTGCGGGAGCACGGCAAGGTCTCCGAGGTCAAGGGCCGCAAGGCCTGCTCGCAGTGTCACGACGTCAAGCAGTACTGCAGCACCTGCCACAAGGTCCCCATGCCGCACCCGCAGAACTTCATCTCGAGCCACCCACGCCAAGCGGTGCGCATCGGCACGCCGAGCTGCTTCAACTGTCACGAGCTGGACAACTGCCAAGCCTGCCACGAACAGCACGCCTCGGGTGCCCCGCCGGCCCACAGCCTGTTCGAAGGCGTCGACTACACGCCGCACCCGCGGGTCCAGAATGAGACCGCGGCGACACCGGGGGCGGGCCAGTGAGCAAGAAGAAGCCGCCCAAGGGCACGGTGCTGCTGGACGTCAAGGTCCCCAAGGGCTGGCTCCTCGGCGTGATCGGGGCGCTGGTCGCGGTCTTCATCGTGGCGATCATCGCGTTCTCCGCGGTCAACAACATCGCGGCTTGCGAGACCTGCCACATCGTCAAGCCCGAGGTCGAGACGTACAAGCACTCCGCGCACTACCGGGCCGGAGTGGGCTGCCAGCAGTGCCACACCAAGCCCGGTGTGTTCAACTACCTCATTCGTAACCTGCAGGGCGTGACCAACCTCATGCTGTACGTGACCAACACGTACCAGCGCCCGCTTACCACCGCGGTCGGCACCGCCAACTGCGTCCAGTGCCACCCCAAGTCGCAGATCGAGCGCGACCAGGTCTTCAACAACATCCGCGTCAATCACACCGGCCTACGCGAGGCCGGGTACCAGTGCATCGCTTGCCACGCCAACATCAGTCACCCCGGCACTCAGCTGGCCATCGCGCGCGTGTCGCAGAACAAGATGCCGATCTGTGCCCGCTGCCACGACGGCAAGCGCCTGCCGGACGACTGCAACGTCTGCCATGTGGGCGGCGCCCCGCCCGCGAGCGTCAACGTCGCGATGCTGGGCAAGGTGACCCCCCAGCAGTGCAAGGGCTGCCACAACAGGAAGAACGACATCGTGAACTGCTCAGACTGCCACAACGGGCTCGAGATGCCGCATCCCAAGGACTGGAAGTCGCACCACGGCAAGGTCGTTCTCGACCGCGGCAAGAGCATCTGCCGTAGCTGCCACACCAAGGACGACCCCAGGTTCTGCATCCGCTGCCACGGCCTCGAGATGCCGCATCCGAGCAGCTTCATCTCCAACCACGGCAGCCTCGGCCAGAAGGATCCCAGGCTGTGCCAGAAGTGCCACGGCAAGAACGCCTGCTTCGACTGCCACGGCCTGCAGATGCCGCATCCGTCTGGCTGGCTCTCGCAGCACACGAGCGTTGCGAGCAGCAACCCGAGCCTGTGCAACAAGTGCCACACTGGCTCGTTCTGCTTCGCCTGCCACGGTGTGGAACTGCCGCACGGCTCGGCCTTCATCGCCGACCACCCGAGCCACGTGTACACTCAGGGCAGTGTCTGCATGAAGTGCCACGGCAACGGCGGCACGGGTCCGCACGGCTGCTACGGCGGCCAGTGCCACGCGGGTTCGATCAACTAGAGTCCGGGTACCCCCCCCTCGGGGACGTGACCATGGCTGCGAATCCACCACACACCGTGTTCGTCGGCGTGAGCGGCGCGAGCGGAGCTCCGTACGCCGTGCGTCTGGTCAGGGCGCTGGCCACTGCCGGCTGCGCCCTCCAGCTGAGCATCTCTGAGATCGGCATCCTCGTGCTCCAGCACGAGCTCCAGCTGCCCTCGGGCACCCGCGCGGCGGTCACTGCCGAGTTTCTGGAGCTGGCCGGCGCGACGGCGCAGGTCTACCTGCCGAGCGACCTGGGGGCGCTGCCGGCGAGCGGCAGCAGCGCTTCGGATGCCGTGGTCATCTGCCCGTGCTCCATGTCCACGGCCGCGCACGTCGCGCTGGGGACGACCAGCACGCTGATGCAGAGGGCCGCCGACGTGGCGCTCAAGGAGCAGCGGCGTCTCGTGGTCGTGCCGCGCGAGACGCCGCTCACGCAGATCCACCTGCGTCGGCTGCTCGAGCTCTCGGAGGCCGGCGCCGTCGTCCTCCCGGCCATGCCGGGCTTCTACTCGCGGCCGCAGACCCTCCAGGACGCCGTGGACCACGTGGCCGGCAAGGTCATGAGCGCCCTCGGCTTTGAGCAGGACCTGTTCCCCGCTTGGGACGGGGGCCGGCGCTGATGTCCGGAGGCCGACCCGCCCGCGGGTCCGGCGATCTACCCCTTGACCGCGACCCCTCGCACATCGAGGCCATGTTCGGCGACATCGCCGGGCGCTACGACCTGATGAACCGGCTCATGACCGGCGGCCTGGACGCAGGCTGGCGCCGCGCGGCGGCGGCTGAGGCCCACCTCGCGCCGGGTGACAAGGCGCTCGACGCCTGCTGCGGCACCGGCGATCTGACCTTCACGCTCGTCGAGTCCTGCCCTGCATGTGACGTCGTGGGGCTCGACTTCACGCCCGAGATGCTGGTGCGCGCGCGGCAGAAGGCCGAGGCGCGCGCCCGGAGGGGCCGACCCGTACCGCGGGAGTTCGTCCAGGGCGACCTCCTTGCGCTGCCGTTCGACGACGAGCGCTTCGCCGCCGTCACCGTGGGCTGGGGCGTGCGCAACGTACTCGACGTGCCGCGCGCGTTCCGCGAGATGGCGCGCGTCACGAGGCCGGGAGGCCATGTGGTGTGCCTGGAGTCCACGCAGGTGCCCGACGGCGCCGGCAGGCGCTTCCACGCCGTGTGGCAGGGCCGCGTGGTGCCCGTGATGGGCCGCGTGGTGACGGGCGACCCGTCCGCTTACTCCTACCTGCCCGCGTCCGTGGCTGCGTTCCCGCGCGCGGACGAGCTGGCTGCGATCATGGCCGGCGCCGGCCTGGTCAACGTCCGCTACCGCCGGTTCGGCTTCGGCGCCGTCGCCCTGCACGTCGGCGAGACGCCGGCGTGAGCAGTCGCGCGCCGCTCCGCCGTCCGTCCTTCAGCTGGACGTCCCCGGCGCAGAAACGCCGTGTGGCGCGTGGCATGGAACTGGTCGAGGAGCGCCTGACGACGGTCGCCGGCGAGTACCCCGGCGAGCTCGGCGAGGCGTGCCGCGCCACGCTCAGCGCCGGCGGCAAGCGCGTGCGCCCGCTGTTGACGCTGCTGTGTGCGAAGCGCGGCGAGGCCGCCGGAGAAAAAGTCCTGCGGGCGGCGGCCTCCGTCGAACTGCTGCACATGGCCACCCTCGTGCACGACGACGTGCTCGACCGGGCCGAGCTGCGCCGCGGCAAGCCCACTGTGGCGCACCGGTACGGCCCGGGCATGGCCGTCTCGGCCGGCAACTACCTGCTGGCCCGGTCGTTCTCGGAGCTCGTCGGCTCGGGCAGTCCCGAGGCGGTCGACCTGCTCAGCGCCACCGCCGTGGGCCTCAGCGAGGGCGAGGTGCTGCAGCGCGCCGAGGCTCGCGACGTCGGCGTGAGCGAGGGGCAGTACGTCCGCCGTTGCGAGCGCAAGACGGCGGACCTCTTCGCCGCCGCCTGCGGTCTCGGCGCCCTGCTCTCCGGCGCCGGTGACGAGACGGTCGGCGCCGTGGGCAGGTTCGGGCGCCTCATCGGGCTCGCCTTCCAGGTGCTGGACGATATCCTGGACTGCAGCGGCGACCAGGCCGCGACCGGCAAGCGGCCGGGTACCGACGTGCGCGACGGGACCATCACCCTGCCGATGATCTACGCGCTGGAGGCCCGGCCGGAGCTGGCGGAGATCCTCCGCCGGCCGGGCCCGACAGCAGCCGACGTCGACCTCGTCCTGCGCGCGGTCGAGGACACGGGCGCGCTGGCGCGAGCACGCGTCGTTGCTTTGCGGTACATTGAGGACGCGCGCGCGGTCCTTGCCGCGTGCCCCGAGACCGTGGAACGCGGCCTGCTGGTCCAAGTAGCCGAGCAGGTCGTCGACCGTTACAGCTGACGACCCCGGAGCCCACGCCTTGAACCCAACCGAGATCTCCGTGCTTGCCGCGCGCTCCGGCCTCGACGCCATCTGGCGCAAGGTCGAGGCCGCCGAGCGCCTCAGTGGCGACGACGCCACCCAGCTTCTCTCGTCCGGCGACCTCCTGGCGCTGGGCGCCATGGCCGACTTCGCCCGTGCGCGCATCGCCGGCGACGAGGTCTACTTCATCTCCAACCGGCACATCAACCACACCAACGTGTGCCGCAACCGCTGCCTCTTCTGCGCATTCAGCCATGACGAGGGCGACGAGGACGCGTACACGCTCTCGGTGGACGAGGTCGTGGACAAGGCGCGCGAGACGCTGGCCATCGGCGGCATCAGCGAGATCCACATCGTCGGCGGCGAGCACCCCGACCTGCCGTTCAGCTACTACCTGGACATGATGCGGGCGCTCCGCGAGCTGGCGCCGGACGTGCACATCCAGGCGTTCACGGCCAGCGAGATCAGCCACTTCGCGCGCATCAGCGGCCAGTCGGTCACCGAGGTGCTGCAGCAGCTCAAGGACGCCGGCCTCGGCTCGCTGCCGGGCGGGGGCGCCGAGGTGTTCAGCGGCCGCGTGCGCGACATGATCTGCGAGCGCAAGATCAGCGGCCAGACGTGGCTGGACGTGCACCGCGCTGCGCACGGCGTCGGCATGGTGTCCAACGCCACGATGCTGTACGGCCACGTCGAGGAGCCGGCCGAGCTCGCGGACCACATGGTCCAGCTCCGCGAGCTCCAGGACGACACCCACGGCTTCAACGCGTTCATCCCGCTGTCGTTCCAGCCGGCCAACACCGGCCTGAGCGAGCTGCCCGGGCCCACCGGTTTCGACGACCTCAAGATGCTCTCCGTCGGCCGCCTCGTGCTCGACAACTTCAAGCACGTCAAGGCCTTCTGGATCAACGTCGGCCTCAAGCTCGCCCAAGTGTCGCTGGCGTTCGGCGTCAACGACCTCGACGGCACGGTGGTGGAGGAGAAGATCAGCCACGCGGCCGGCGTCGACACGGGCCAGGAGCTCAGCAAAGCTGAGCTGGTGCGCGTGATCAAGGCCGCCGGCCGCGTCCCCGTGGAGCGCGACACCCTGTACAACGTCGTACGACGGTACGATGGCGCAGCCTGACGCAGATGCTCCGGGCGCGGACGCCGCGTCGGCAGCCGCGCCCGTCCGCGTCGGGCGCATCGAGTTCGTCAACTGCTTCCCGCTGTTCCACCAGTTCGAGCGGGAACTGGCTGCGCGGGGAGTGGACGCGGCGCTCGTCGAGGGCTACCCCTCGGCGCTGAACGACATGCTGGTGGACGGGGCGATCGACGTCACCGTCTCGTCATCGATCGCCTTCGCGCGCAACGCCGCCGAGCAGACCTTGCTGCCGCAGGTCTCCATCAGCTCGTTCGGCGCCGTCGACTCCATCCAGTTGTTCGCGCGCACGCCGCTCGCGCAGATCCGCAAGGTCGCGCTGACGGAGAAGAGCGCGACCTCCATCTCCCTGCTCAAGGTCCTGTGCAGGGAGTGGGGCATCGCGCCGGAGTTCGCGCCCCGGGTCGGGCCGCTCTCCGAGGTGCTCGACGACTTCGACGCCCTGCTGCTCATCGGCGACGAGGCCCTGCACCTGCTGCGTGTGCAGGCCTACCCACACCACTTCGACCTGGGCGCCGAGTGGAAGAGCGTCACGGGGCTGCCCATGGTGTACGCCGTGTGCGCCGCTCGCCGCGACTTCGCCGAGGGGCGGCCGGAGGCCGCCGCCGCCGTCGGAGCCGCGCTGCTGGCGTCCCGCGACGCCTGCGCCGCAGACCCGGCGGGTACCGCCGCCGACGCGGCGCAGGTCTACGACTTCAGCCAGGCGTACCTCATGGACTACTTCGGCAAGCTCAAGTTCGGGTTCACGCCCGAGTACCGGGCCGGCCTGCAGGAGTTCTACCGGCGGGCCGCCGCCATCGGCGAGCTCGAGCGCGTGCCCGACCTCGAGAGCTGCATGACGGGCGCGTGCTGAGGCCGGCGGTGAGCTGCACGAGCCTCATGTTCCGCCGGCCTATCCCCGACGACTACGCGCGTGTCATCGCCGTCCTCCCCTCCTGGTGGGACGGCCGCGACCCGCGCGCCTTGCTGCCTAAGGTCTTCTTCGAGCACTTCCGCAGCTCGTCGCTGCTGGTCGAGCACGCGGACCGGCTCATCGGCTTCTTGGTCGGCTTCCTCTGCCCGGACCACGTCGACGAGGCGTACATCCACTTCGTCGGCGTCGACCCCTCGTGGCGCCGGTCCGGGCTCGGAGCAGACCTCTACCGGCGCTTCTTCGCCTTCGCGCGCACCAACGGCCGCGCGGTCGTGCGCGCCGTGACGGCGCCGGTCAACACGGGCTCGATCGCCATCCACACGGCGCTCGGCTTCTCCCTGCTGCCCGGCGACGACGAGATCGACGGCGTGCCCGTGACCACGGAGTGCGGGCCGCACGCTGACCACCTGGTGCGTTTCCAGCTGTTCCTCGAACCGGAGCCCGCCACATGAGCACCGCAGTACCCGCGCCGCCCGGCGGCCGCATCACCGACGCGGAAGCCCTCGCGCTGCTCGAGAGCGGCGACCTGCTGGGCGCCGGCGCGCGCGCCGACGCCGTCCGTCGCCGCCTGCACCCCGGCGACGAGGTCACCTTCATCGTCGACCGCAACATCAACTACACCGACTACTGCCTCTCCGGCTGCCGCTTCTGCGCCTTCTACAAGAAGCCGGGGAGCGGGGAGGGGTACCTCCTCGCCGAGGAGGACATCCACCGCAAGATCGAGGAGACGCTGGAGCTCGGCGGCACCGCCATCATGATGCAGGGCGGCCTGCACCCGGACCTCGACGTCTGCTGGTTCGAGGGGGTCTTCAGCGGCATCAAGGCCAGGTACCCGATCCACATCCACTCACTCTCTCCGCCGGAGATCGTGCACATCGCCAGGATGAGCGACCTCACCGTGGAGGAGACGCTGACGCGGCTGCACGCCGCCGGTCTGGACAGCCTGCCCGGCGGCGGCGCCGAGGTGCTGGTCGACCGCGTGCGCACCGCCATCAGCCCCCACAAGATCTCCACCGACACGTGGCTGGACGTGATGCGCGTCGCCCACGGCCTCGGCATGAAGACCACGGCGACCATGATGTTCGGCTCGCTCGACACCCCGGCCGAACGGATCGAGCACCTGCGCCGCCTCCGCGACCTGCAGGATGAGACCGGCGGCTTCACCGCCTTCATTCCGTGGACGTTCCAGGCCGGCAACACCGACCTGCAGGCCGGCCACGTCCCCGCTACCGGCATCGACTACCTGATGATGCTCTCGGTCTCGCGCATCTACCTCGACAACTTCCCCAACGTGCAGGCCTCCTGGGTCACGCAAGGATTGCGCATGGGGCAGGTCGCGCTGACCTTCGGCGCCAACGACATGGGCTCGACGATGATCGAAGAGAACGTGGTCGCCGCCGCCGGAGTGCGAAACCAGTGCGACGTCGACGAGATGGTGCGGCTCATCCGTGCGGCCGGCCGCACGCCCGTGCAGCGTGACACGCTGTACGGCGAGGTTCGCCGCTACTAGATTCCTACCGACGGCGATCCGCGCACGGGGTAACCCAGCGTAAACAGCCGACCCTCCTCTCCATCTTTTTGCGGGGAAGCACCCACTTGGCCATGTGGGCACCCGTCCGCTCCGGCCACGTCCATCAAGCCCTCAGCCTCGTGGTTCGTACCCAACACATGAGCCTTGGGGCCCTGGCGGGAGGCGTCCTGCTCGCCCTGTTCATCTACCTGGGGCTGGGGCACGGCGGTGTCGGTCAACGAAGAGACCCATGACAAGAGCCGCGTTCCGGGCATCGGCGCCGTGGTCAGCACCGTCGCGCTGGTGGCCATCTACGTGCTGACCACGACGGCGGCGCAGGTGTTCCGCTCTTCTCGCGCCGTCGTGAGACGGTGGAGACGATGACGGAGACGCCGCGCGCGACGATGATCGATCCTGGGTCGGCGCGCATCGAGCCGCCGACGGCGGCGTGAGCTGCCTCCGGAGCCGGTGACGGGGGCGCGGGTGGGCCGCAGTCCCGCCCGCGCCCGGGCCGTCTGCGCTCACTCAGGCCCGCTGCGCGGCTCGCCTGCGCAGACGGGCACGGTCTCGTCGGCCATGCGCTCGAGCTCGGCCTGTGGCAGCACGCCGCCGCCGGCCACGATCCGTTTCCAGGCTCTGTGGAGCACCGGCGCCGCTACCGCCAATCCGCAGAGGCTCATGATGCCCGCGACGGTCAGCACGTGCCCCGAGATCCGCGCGTACATCAGCGGCGCCAGCAGCGACCCGAGCAGACCGGCGAGCTGCATGGAGGTCGCCTCCACGCCCGTCACCGTGCCGAGCCAGCGCCGCGGGCTCACCTGGATCAGGAACGCCTGCTTGGCCGGGTACGAGAAGGCGATGGCGACACCCTCCAGCGCGTTCACGATGATGAGCGCCGTCATGTTGGTCGAGATCCCGTAGAACATCCAGGCGCAGCCGGAGAGCGCATACCCGATGATGAACAGCCAGAAGCGGCTCCAGCGGTCGGCCAGCATGCCGCCGAAGAAGCTGAGCAGCATCGGCACGCTGAACGCCACCCAGGTCATGCTGATGAACGTCTTGGACGCCCCGAGACCGTCGAGGTGGATGCTCCAGATCACGTCCCAGGCGCCCATGGCGAAGTTGCTGGTGAAGGCGACGACGACGAATGCGATGATGGGCCCCGTGAAGATGGCGCGGTACGGCGGGCGGCCCGCCTTGCGGCCTCCGCCCGCCTGCTGCTGCTCTCGGCGGCGCTGCGCTCGCCGGGACTTCAGCGCCGCCGGCTCCTTGATGAAGATGACGAGCGCGCCCAGCGCGAGCGCGGAGAGCGCGCCGCCGAAGTAGAAGATCGCGTAGAAGCCGGGGGTGCCGCCGCCGCCGAGGGCGTACAGCGGCGCCGCCAGCGCCGGCCCCACGATGAGCCCGCCGAACTGAGCCGTGGTCAGGAACCCATACGCACGGCTCCGGTTCTCAGCTGTCGTGATGTCGGCGACGAACGCCTGCGCGGCCGGTCCGAACGCGGCCGTGCCGGCGCCCTCCAGCAGCCGGAAGACGATGAACCAGTACGGGTCGGTGGTGGTGGTGAAGAGCAGCAGCGCCACCGTGTACACGACCGCCCCGCCGACCATCACAGGCTTGCGACCGATGGTGTCGCTGAGCCAGCCGAGCGGCGACGAGAACAGCAGCGTGCCGACGTAGTACGTCGCCGCGATCACGGCCCACAGGGTCATGGACGCGTGCGCCTGCTCCTGCAGGAAGAGCGGGAGGTAGGGAAGGATCGCGCCGAAGCCCGCCCACACCACGAACTCGGACGCGCTGATCACGCCGAGCTGCAGCCAGCTCGTACGCGGCAAGCCCGCAGGCGTCCGGGGCGTCTGTGCGGTGGGTGGGCTGGCCATGGCTCCTCAAGTCGTCCGTAGGACTTAGACGACCGACTCCCCTCCGGCCGTCGCCCGCGCTACGAATCCGGCCCCAAGGCTATCACCCGGGGATGGAGCGGAGTCTCAGGAGGAGCGGATCTCCCGCGACAGGAGGCCGACCAGGCCGGACGCGGCCACGATCACGCCGGCGACGACGAAGAGCAGGCGCACGTCCACCACGCCGGCCAGGGCGCCGCCGACCAGCACGGAGACGGCGTAGGTACCCTGCGTGAGCATGAACCGTGTGCTGAACACGCGCCCGCGCATGCCCTCGGGCACCGTCTGCTGCAAGAACGTGTCCACCGCGATCAGGACCAGGGCGTTGGCCAGGCCGAACAGCGCGAACGGGACTGCCGCCACCCAGACCGAGTCGGTGAGCGCGACCAGCGCCAGGCAGACTCCCATCGCCAGGAGCCCGCCGGTCATGACCCGGCCCTTGCGTACGCGCGCGGCCAGGGCGACCATTGCCAGCGAGCCTACCAGGAAGCCGACGCTGCTCGCGGCTTCCAAGGCGCCGAACGCCCCTGCGCCGCGCCCCAGCACGTCCACAGCGAAGAGGAAGGTGAGCGGGTAGACCGCGCCCATGCCGGCCACGGAGACCACGATCATCGTCGTGTTGGCGCGCAGGCCGCGGTCACGTCGCAGGAAGGTGAATCCATCCTTGAGTTCCTTCCTGAAGGCCCCTGCGGCCTTCGCCGCGGCGTCGCGCACCGGCGCCCGGTAGCGCATGAGCGCGAGCGCCACGGCCGAGACGACGAACGTGGCGGCGTCGAGCCGGAACGCCGCCGTGGTGCTCACCGCGGCGAGGAGCAGGCCGGCGAGCGCCCAGCCCAGGATCTCCGTGAGGTTCTCACCCGTGGAGAGCAGCGAGTTGGCGCGCATCAGCCGGTCGCCCGGCACGATCTCGGGCACGATCGCGAGCTTGGCGGGGTCGAAGAACACGCCCAGGCTCGCGATGACGAAGGCCAGCACGAACACAGAGGGCAGGGAGCGTGTAGCGAGGAAGGGCACTGCGAGCACGAGCACCGCACGCAGCACGTCCATGGCGACCATGAGCCGGCGCTTGTCGACCCGGTCGACGATGACGCCGGAGAACGCCCCGAAGATCACCCAAGGGAGGGTGTAGAGGGCGAAGACGGCGCCTGTGCCCAGCTCGGACCCCGTTGCCTTGTATACCAACCACGGGAACGCGAGCGCGGCGAGCCGGTCGCCCATCTGCGAGACGAACTGCCCGGTCCACAGCAGGCCGAAGGTGGCGTTGCGATGGAGAGGTACCGTTTGGAACTCCGCGGATGCGGCTTTGGCCTCTATCGTCTTCCCCCCTGGAGTGCGACGGCGACCGAGTGATGATCGGGGCGGTGCGCCTGCGGCGACCGCCCCGAAAGGTTACATCAAGAGGGTGACGACTTCTCCGGCCGTACGGCGGCTTCCTGCTCCTCCCACAATCCGTTGTCCAGTTTGGCAACTCCGCGCTCGCCAGCTTTCACATTCTGTCCTACTCGCGAGGGTGGCCAAGGCCAGAGTGGCATCCGTAGAGTCGCAGCACACAATCGTCAACCACAAATTATCGGCATGTGGTTGAAGAACCTTTAGCGATTCGGAGGGGACTAATGGGCACGCTCATGGGCAAGATGCACCTCGACACGATGGGCAAGATGCACCTCGACACGATGGGCAAGATGCACCTCGACACGATGGGCAAGATGCACTGACGTCTTCCGACTGAGTACGAGGTCATCTGATGAGCAAGAAAATCGAGAAGACGCTAGCATCCCTGTTGTTCGCCCTCGTGACGAGCGGCGGCAACAGCAAGATGCACTGACTGCTAAAGCAACTTCAGCCCGGTGCCGATAGCGGGGGCACGAGAAGCCCCTATGAGGTCCAGTGACGACACCTGGTGAGCGAAACTATGGCGTCCTGACGGCAGTCTTGGCGGCGTGCGCCGGGCTGTTCGTCACGTACGCCGCCGTCTTCCCCGGCCCCATCCCCGTCTCGACGTCGGTCATGCGCGACGCGCTCGTGTTAGCGGTCCTGGCGATCATTGCGGACGAGATGTCCGTGGAGGTCTCCGACCGCGTCACTCTGAATGCGGGCAACCTGCCTGTTCTCTTGGCGATCATGTTCACGGGCCGACTGCCAGCCATCGGCGTGGCGGTCGTCGTAGGACTCTGGGGCGCGTGGCGTGAGAGCTCTCGCGCGGTCGTCGTCTACAACACGGCGAACTTCATCATCGCCGTGTTCCTGTCATCGCTGGTGTTCGATGCGCTCATCGAGCCGCTAGGCGTACAGCTCCATCAGATCACCGTCGGCCTGCTGCTGGCCGCGGCGGCTGCCGCAGTCGTCTTCGAAGCCACCAACCTTGCTCTCCTCAGTCTTGGGATGCGAGTGAAGTACCAGCGTCAGTTCCGCGCGTTCTGGCGAGAAGAGATGCTGCCGTTCCTGCGGTCGCTCGGAGTCTTGCTGGCGCTAGGCTTGGCGATCGCTGCTCTGTACGCCGCCGCCGGCATCATCGCCGTCACGCTCCTCTTCATCCCGCTGTTCGCCGCCCAGTACATGTTCAAGCTTCTGGTGCGCGAGAAGGAGCATGTGGCGCGCCAGACCGAACTCAGTGACCAGTACCTCGAGATGAACATCGGCCTGGCAGCGGCCATGGTCGTGCTCTTGGACAGCAAGGACGAGTACACTGCGCAGCACTCCGCGGCGGTGGCGATGTACTGCCGCGACATGGCGACAGCGCTTCAGCTGCCGGAAGAAGAAGCGGAGGCGCTCCACTTCGCCGGCCTGTTGCACGACCTCGGCAAGGTCGGTGTGCCGGACGCGGTCCTGCGCAAGACCAAGACCCTCGACGAGGAGGAGTGGGAGTTCATCCGCCAGCATCCCGAGAAGGGGGCGGAGGTGCTCTCTCACCTCGCCGCCTACCAGGAGGTCGCGGACATCGTGCGCTTCCACCACGAGCGCCTCGACGGGAGCGGCTACCCCTTGGGCATCCGTGGGGACGCGATCCCGGAGCTCAGCAAGGTGCTGGCGGTCGCGGACAGCTACCACGCGATGACCTCGGACCGGCCCTACCGCGGCGCCCGCAGTTCGTTCGAGGCCCTGAAGGAGCTTCGTCTCATGTCCGGCACGACGCTCGAGCCGACCTATGTGGAGATCCTGGCCAAGGTCCTGCGCGACAAGGACCTCGCCTACCGCGACGGGAGTTCCACGGACTTCATGGGCGAGTACGAGCGCGGTCGCATCAACCTGCGCCTCCGCGGCCACGCCCTCGCCGACGTCAGCGGGCTCTCCTCGACGCAGCAGGAAGACCCAGCGGCAGGCTGACCAGCGCCCGGGCGGTGAACGCCGCCGCGACCGCCTTCACGATGTCCACCCAGATGAACGGCGCCACGCCGCTCGTCACGGCTGCGGTCGGCGTGAGGTGCAGTTGCTGCGCCAGCCACACCGCCCCGAGCACGTAGATCGGCGTCAGACCCAAAAGGCCGGCGATCAGGAGCCGTGGCGTTCCGGCGTCCGATCTTCGGGCGATGAGCCCGGTCACTACGGCGGCGGCGATGAAGCCGAAGAGGTAACCCCCGGTCGGTCCGAAGAGGACGCCTAAGCCCGAGGTGCCTCCCGAGTAGACCGGCACCACGAGGCCAAGCAGCAGGTAGGCGACCACGCTGAGCGCGCCGAGCCGGGAGCCAAGGATCATGCCGGCGAGCAGCACCACGTACACCTGCAGCGTGAAGGGCACCGATCCCACCGGGATGGCGATGTAGGCGGAGACCGAGAGAAGCGCCGTGAAGAGCGCGGCAACGGCCAGCTCGCGGGTCGTCAGACGGGACAATTGTCAACCCTTCGCACGTAGGAAGAGGTGACAATGTAGCGGCCCTCCGGACGGGCGTCAAACCCCTTCCGGAGGGCCGCGACGGGTTACGGATCACCCGTGCAGGGTCACGTCGCCGGAGCAGAAGCTGCGGACCCTCCGATGAGGGAGCTCGACGAGCAGGGCTCCGCGGTCGTCGACGCCGGCGGCGGCTCCGATCACCGGGCCCTGGTGCGTCTCGACGCTGATGGTGCGCGACAGCAGGTAGTCGCGCTCGCGGAAGGCCGTCAGGGACTTTTCGAAGCCGCCGCGCAGGGCGGCCTGGTAGTGCGCATCGAGGGACAGCAGGAGTGTGGCCAGGACGTCGCTCCGGTCGACGGTCTCTCCGCCCGCGATCTTGAGCGACGTGGCCGTGCGGCGAAGGGCCACCGGGAGCTCGCTGAATTCGGTATTGACGTTGAGGCCGATGCCCAGAATGACCCAGTCCACGTCGTCCTGCTCGCCGGAGACCTCCATGAGGATGCCGCCGATCTTGCGGTCGCCGATGAAGAGATCGTTGGGCCACTTGATGACGACGCGCGCCGGGACGTGCTGCTCGATCGCCTCTGCGGCGGCCGTGGCGGCGACGATGGTGAGCATGTGCGCCTCGCTCATGGGCAGCTGCGGGCGGAGGATCACCGAGAACAGCAGACCTTTGCCGGCGGGGGAGGTCCAGCGGCGACCGAGCCTGCCCCTGCCGGCGCTCTGGGCCTCGGCGACGATCACGGTGCCCTCCGGTGCGCCCTTCATCGCGAGGGCCTTGGCCTCGACGTTCGTCGACTCGATCTCGTCGTGGTAGCGGAACGAGTGGCCGAACATGCTGTGCTCGGTGCGTTGCGTGACGTGGCCCATGGAGAGGCGGGCCGGTTCGTCCTCGAGCCGATAGCCGCGCCGCGAGACGCCGACGATGCGGTAGCCGCGCTTGCGCAGCGACTTGACGTGCTTGTGGACCGCGTTGCGCGAGATGCCGAGGACGTCGCTGATCGCCTCGCCGGAGACGAAGTCGTGATTGTCCCTCAGGATGTCGATGACCGTCTTCTTGCGCTGGCTCATCGCTGCGGACTCGATGTAGGTGACTGAAATGGACGATTCCATCGCGCTCTCCCCATATGCCGATGTTGCAGTGTGAGGAGGCTAATCGCGGCAGGTCTTGCTGGAATCATACCTGGGGTGGATTCTGACTCACTTTCCGGGTGGAGATGTCGGTTCACGTCGGTGGACTCCGTCGCTGTCGATCAGGGGCCTCGTGAGTCGTTGGTACTCGAGCACCGCTCCGATCCTGTTGGCCTTCTGGAGCTTGCTCAAGATGTGATTCACGTGCGTCTTGACGGTGGACACGGCGACATACAACTCGCCTGCAATCTCCGTGTTGGAGCGGTTCTGGGCCATGAGTCCAAGGACTTCAAGCTCCTTCGGCGTCAATTGGTCGAGAGGAGATGGCGCGGAGAGTGGAATGATCCTTGGGTGGGCCTTCGGAGGCTCGGCATGATCTGCCAGTCGGCTTGGCGGGGTTGCCTCGAGAGCATGTCTAACCCACGTTCCTACTTGCCTGGGGCACTCTCCGATAAGCACTTCTGCAGTGTTAGCGAATTCCCAGTGACGACTCAACGCAGAAATGAGGGGCAATCCAATCAGGTCACGGCTTCTGGTCTTCATGACCGACGCGACTACGTGTGGCCTGGGGCAAAGTTCCTGAGCGAGGAGATTGATGTGTCCGAGGTGGAGTTGACGCGGGAGGCACTCCCCAAGCACACGCGCGGCGTGGCCGTCCTGATGCGACAGGGAGGCAAGAATGGCCACGTAGAGGGCGGCCTTCAACTCCACGAATTGGACGCCCGCTCTGCGGGCGCTAGCAGAACAACTGGTTCAGTCGCGCCTCTCGCGGCGCACCCTGCAGGCCCTCGGAGAAGGCCAGGTTCGCGCGGGCGTTCAATGCGAGGTACGGGTCACGCTCCTCTGACACTGTCTCAATTGCTTCCCCGGTGGCATCCATGGAGGCCTGGACCAGTCCCTCTCGCCTAAGCGCGGTCCCTTCGTGCGTCAGCACGGAGCAAAGAACCATCTGATCAAGCTCGTCAGCCCGCGACAGAAGGAGAGTGAGGCGCTTCCTGGCGCATGCGAACTTGCCCACGGACGCTTCGAGGAGCGCCATGTTATCTTCAACCATCGACGACGCGATGACCTGTCCGAAGTCCGCTGCCACCTCCAGCGCCCTCTCGAGTCGGATGCCTGCTTGGTCGAATTCACCCAGCGCCAGTTCGACCAAACCGTGGGTATTCAGCACGCTAATCTGTTGCGCGCTGGTTTGATGGCGGTCTTGGCACCGCTCTATCAGCAGTCGAGCGGAGTGGATGTCCCCTTGGTAGAAGGCAGCGTGTGCACGGAGGGCTTGCGCGCGTGTGACATCCTGGGCTTTGGCTCGAGGCAGCAACTCAGCAGCTTTGGCTGATGCTGCCTCCACTTCATCCCAGCGCCGCATGTCGAGAGCAGCAGATGACAGACTCAGCAGAGTGTGCACGCGCTCTGCGTCTGTGGCCGCGAGTTCCAGAGCGCGAGAGCTGGTGGCCATGCTCGCTGCGCAGTCACCGGACCAGAACTCGGCCCACTCCTTGACGGACAGTGCCTGGTAGAGGCCGCGGTCGTCACCAGCGCGTTCAAGCGCCGCGCCGGCCAGCTCCAGATCCTCGAGAGCCGCGCCAAAACGGCTGTCCCTTGTGGCGACGACCGCTCGGACTACCAGGGCCCAAGGCTCGCCTGACTCAGTGCATGGCTCCATGCGCTCCGCCCACGTCTTCAGTCTTTCCGACGGGCAGCGCTCGAGTTCCGCCTCGCCGCCCCGAGCGATCACGCCCAGGGCGAGGTCGAGCTCGTTCGCGTTTAGGAGCAACTCGATAGCGCCGGGGAGGTCACCACAGTCTTCCAAGGCGACGGCGGTCCGTCGCTGGAGCGCCCGGAACGCTGCCTCGCCTTCGTCCTGGACGAAGCGCTGGACCAGGAAATCGCGGAGGAGGTTGTGGTAGCGGAACGCGCCTCTTCGCTCGGTATCGAACGTGAAGACGTGGTTCTTGGCGAGGAAGTTCAGGTGTCGCGAGGCGCGGCCGGAATTCGTGAGCGGCTCAGCCAGTTCCACCGTGACGTGCTCCAGGCAGCACGTGCCGAGCAGGAAGAGCTGCACTTCGTCCGTCTGGCGCTGGAAGACCTGTTCGGCGAGATAGGAGAAGACGTCACCCCGCAGCCGCGGGTCGCTCAGTACGTCCTGGAGAGAGCTGACGTCGAGCCACGTCAGCGCCATCCCTGCGAGCACCACGCTCGCCGGCCAACCTTCGGTCAGATCCAGGACGCGTTGAACGTGGCCGGGGTCGTAGCTCCGCCCGGATCTGCGTGTGAGCACTTCGGCGACCTGCCCAGCGTCGAACACGAGCAGGTCGCGTTGCAGGCGAGCGACCTCTCCCGCCAGGTGCAGTTTCTCCAGGCGGAAAGCCGGCTCGTAGCGTGTGAGGACGACGAAGTGGAGGGTCCCGGGGCAATTCTCGAGGAGGTAGCCGAGAACGTTGTTCATGGCGGCGGAGTCCATGGCCTCGTGATAGTCGTCGAGGACGAGGTGCAGGTCGGCGACAAGCTGCTGGTCAGCCTCGGAGCAGAATCTGGCGGCGAGCACCTCGATGGGGGCGTCCGCGACCGGGCTCGCCTCGAGCTCTCGGAGCAGGGCGGCTCCGAACTCGGGGTGTACTCGCCGCAACGCCCGGATCATGGAGGCGAGGAACGTGATCGGATCGTGGTCGAGGATGTCGAGCTTGTACCACGCTGCCGTCATGCTGCAGCGGTCGAGTGCGGCGGCAGTCATGGTGGTCTTGCCGTACCCGGCAGGAGCGCAGACGACGGAGAGCCGGTGCTCGAACGCCGTAGCGAACGCGGCGAGCGAGTCCGGCCGCAGGCTGACGTGGTCGAACCTGGGCCGCAGGTGCTTGGCCTCGATCGCCACAGGTTTCGCCGATTCGTTTGGCATGCGCGTCCCTTGTGGACCCTCGTGAAGCCAGGTCGCGCCAAGGACGACTACTATAGCAACGATACCGTCGTCGGTGCACTCGATCGCCGGGGTTCCGGGTGGACAATCAGTCCGCGTACGCGACGCGGGGGCCGGGAGCCGCTGGATCTCAGGGGATGCGGCTCCCGGCCTCCGCTGTCAGCTCCGCCGGGGGGACGGCTTTGGTGCGGTGGTCCGTGTCAGACGGCCACCGGCATGCACTCGGGGACGGCGTCGGCGTGGTCGGCCTCGCCGGTAAGCGGCGGGACGGTGACGAAGAGGACGCCGTTGGTGTACTCGGTCTCGATGGTGCTCAGGGCCACCGGCGCCGGCATGCCGACGTCGCAGGCCAAGTTCATGGTGCGGTCGCTGCGGCCGCGGATCTCCAGCTTCTCGCCGTTGGCGCAGAGGTCCACGTCGCCGGACTCGAGGCCGTCGACCTTGACGGTCAGAACGATGCCCTCAGGCGTGAGGTGCGCGTCGACCGGCTGCTTGCCGTGGGCGGAGGTGGTGGGGCGGAACTTCCACATCCGGCCGGTGTGGTCGAAGGTAAGATTCAGGTCGTTCTCGGTGGTGAGAGTCTGTGTGTTCACTGGTGTTCTCCCTCTGTGACGCTGCCGGCGGATGTTCGCCGGAGTTCATTCTTCGTTCGTTGCAGTGATAATCTACCCCCACCCGCAGGGTATGTATGGCACTCCGGAGCACACTCTTTAGCTTGGAGGTGGTCAGGTGCACACCATGATCCGCATACGCGTGAGAAGGCCGTGAGCGCCGTCAGGGACGAGCAGGCCGGAGCCCTCACCGTCCGCGAGCTCCTGGAGCACTCCGGGCTGGGCCTGGGCTGTGTGACCGGCGAGGTGGGGCTGGGCCGCACCATAAAGGGGGTCCACTTCTCGGACGCCGACGACCCGATCCCGTACCTGACCAGCCAGAGCGTGCTCATCAACTCGGCGCGCGCCTGGTACCAGGACCCGGAGCAGGGCGTGTGGCTGGTGGACAGGCTGGCGACCATCGACACGGCGGCTCTGGTCGTCTCGCTCGGGCACTTCCTTGACGAGGTGCCCGAGCCCGTGGTGCAGCAGGCCCTGGAGCTCAAGCTGCCGGTGCTCACCATGCCGGCCGGCGGCAAGGCGCGCGAGGTGCTTGCCTACGTCTACCACGCGCTCTCCTCCGTCGACCTGCACCGCCTGCGCCGCACCGTGGCCATGCAGAACGACCTGCTGGACCTGCTGCTGGCCGAGGCCGGCGCGGACGAGTTGATCGACAAGGTCTCGTCCCTCATCGGGATGCCCATGATGCTGCTGGACGGCGCCGGCAACGTGACATACACACGCGGCTGCAAGGACCCGCAGCGGCGGGCGGTGCAGATCTGGGAGGCGTGGGGCCAGCTGACCGACGCCAACGCCCTCGGCATCATCGAGATCGCCGACTCGCGCTACCTGTGCCGCGAGGTGCTGCTGTACGGCAAGGTGGAGCGGCTCGTCGTGGCGCAGGCGTCGCCTGCGGAGAGCTCGGTGTTCGCCGACATGGCACTGAGCTTCCTGCAGCGGCTCATCGCGCTGGACCTGCTCAAGCGCCGCGACGAGATCGTGGCCACGCGGCGCCTGCGCCGCCGGCTGCTGCGCGACCTGCTGACCGGGGCCGGGACGCCGGAGGAGCTCACGGCGCTCGTCGCGGAGCACGGCGTGCACCTCGACCGGCCGTGGCGGGTGGCCATCTGCGAGTTCGGCATGGGCCGCAGCAGCGGCCGCAGCGCCGACGAGCTCGAGGACATCATGGTCGAGGCGGTCGATACGTACTGCGGCGACCGCCTCATCGCGTTCCTCAGCCGGCCGCAGGGCACGGACGTCGCCGTCCTGCTGCCGGACGGCTACGCGTCCGTCGGCGACGGCGGGGCCCGCGACCTGCTGCTCGGCCTCAAGAACTTCTGCGTCGCCGAGCCGTATCGGGTCCGGCTGGCCATCGGGTCCTCGGCTGCCCACAGTGAAGCCGGCGCCGGGCCGAAGGCCCTCCAGGAGGCCAAGGACGCCGTACAGCTCGCCGTCCGCGGCGCCGACGCCGAGAGCCTCGTCCTCTTCGAGGAGCTGAGCTCGCGGTTCCGCCTGCTCCAGGGTCAGAGTCCCGATGCGCTGGTCGACATCGCCCGGCGCACCGTCGTCCCGCTGCTCGAGTACGACGCGCGCCGGCACACCCATCTCATGGAGACGCTTCGCACGCTGCTCGACAACCACTTCGCCGTGCAGCCGACGGCCGAGGCGCTGTACATCCACCGCAACACGCTGCAGAAGCGGCTGCGCCGCATCGAATCCCTGCTGGACGTGGACCTCACCAACATCGACGACATGATGGAGCTGTACCTGGGGCTGCGCGCGCTGCAGCTGATCGGCGAGGCCAAGGCGCTGGGGACGGGCCCCGGGCGGCCGCCGCGGAACGCCGTCAGTCTGGAGGAGTGAGGGCGAGCTCGACGGCCTCGGCGGGCGTGGCCGCCCGCCGCACTCCGTCGAGCTCGCCGCCTTCCGGCGGCTGGATCTCCCACGTGTCCAGTAGGATCACGGGCTTGCCCACGTTGCGCGCCAGTGCGATCTCGCTGAGCGTGCCCCAGGCGCCGCCGACGGCGATGACGATGTCGCCGCTGGCCACCACGCTCAGGTTACGCGCGTAGCCCATCGCGCTGCAGACGGTGTACGTGAGGTCCGGAGCGGCGCGGTGCCGGTCGGCCTCCGGCAGGATGCCGATCGAGACGCCGCCCCTCTTCTTGACGCCGCGGGCCACGGCGTCCATGACGCCGTCGCGGCCGCCGCAGACCACCACCAGGCCCCGCTGCGCGAGGAGCTCGCCGAGCTCCTCGGCCTTCGCGGCCAGCTCGGCGCTCGCCCTGCTCGCGCCGATGACGCTGACATAGCGGACTTCGATCATACGTCTCCTCCTCGTGCCTCCGCCCCGGGTCGTCGCGCGTACATGAGGCGGACGAACGGGACGAAGCCGCGCCGCTCGTAGAACCCGCGTGCCGCCTCGTTGCCGTCCATGCGCGCGACGAGGACGAACGAGCCTTCGTCGGCCAGCCGGCCCTCGTGCTGCCGCCGGCGCCGCCCCCCACGACTCGGGCTCGGGCCTCTGCGGCGCCACGCTCCACACCTCCGCGTGCCGGTCCAGCAGGGCGTGCCACAGGGGGCGAAGCTCGTCGAGCACCCCGGTGTCCGAGCGCTCGACCGTCACGGCGGTGCGCACGCTCATCGGGCGTCCGCGTCCGGGCCGGGCGGCGCGAAGCGGCCGCGCCCGGCCTGCCGGTCCTCCTCCGCGCGCCGCAGGCATGCCCACGGCTTGCGTCCCGGCGAGCCGTAGAAGATCTGGAAGTCCGGCCTGTAGCCGCGACTCTCGTACAGGTGGGCCGCGACCTTGTTGCCGGTGTCCACACCGATGGTCACGTCCTCGATGCCGCGGCGTTCGAGCTCGGCATCTACGGCGTCCATGAGCGCGGAGCCGACTCCGTCACCGCGCTCCGCCTCGTCCACGCACAGGGTCGCCAGCAGCGCGTGCTTGTCGCCTGTGTACCAGACGGGGTCAGGCCGTGCCTCGACGCACACGAACGCGTAGCCCACGACCCGGCCGTCCTTGCCCGCCGTCAGTACGAACGACTCTGCGGCCAGCTCCTCGAGCATCTCCGCGCGCTCGAGCGCCCACGACTCCTCCGACGGCCGCACGGGGACGAGCGCATCCGGCAGCGCCGCGATGTGGTCCATGAGCTGCTTCCACAGAGGCGCCACGAGGTCGATGTCGGACGGTTCGAGGATCTCGATGGTGAGCTGGTCGCACATGCTTGTCTCCGGGCGCGGACCCGGCGAGCCTATCGTGCCGGCGAGCGGCTGCACCACCACCAGGAACGGCCGGGGAGGCTATCCTTCATGCTCAACTTGAGGGTGACTCTTGCCAGGGAACGCGCGGGTTGCCGGCTCACATCCTGGTTTGTGCAAGGAGGATTAGAGGTCGGCGGTCCTGCTTCACCACCGGCCTGGCCGACCCAACGGAGGTGGCCACGTTGCCGGCGATGTCCGTGGCCAGCACGCGCCAGGTGTGCGTGCCCTTCTCAGCCGAGGAGTGCGGCGAGCAGCCGGACCGCGCCCGGCTTGCTGAGAGGCTCGTTGAGGTTGCCGCACTTGGGGCTCTGCACGCAGCTGGGGCAGCCGCTCTCGCACGGGCACTCGGCGACCAGCGTGCGCGCGGCGGCCACCAGGTCCTCGAAGGCCTCGTAGCCCCGGCGCGACAGGCCGATGCCGCCGGGGTACCCGTCGTACACGAAGATGCTCGCCGTGTCGGTCTGCCAGTGCCACGGCGTGCTGAGGCCGCCGATGTCCCAGCGGTCGCACATCGCGTAGAGCGGCAGCAGCGCGATGAGCGCGTGCTCGGCGGCGTGGATGGCGCCGGGCGCCGCCAGGTCGTCGGTCTCGGTGAGGCCGGTCAAGGCGGCGTCCAGCACGGGCTGTGGTACCGCCACCCAGAACGCCTGCGTGGTGAACGTCTGCTCGGGCAGGTCAAGGGTGGTCGTGTCGATGATGTGCCCGTCGGTCATGTCGCGCCGCTGGTAAGCGATCACCTGCTCGGTGACCTCCAGGTCGCCGGCGAAGAGGGCGGCGCCGGGCAGCTCGCGCGTGTCCGCCTGCCCGGCGATCAGCACGTTCTTGTCGGTCTTGGGCTGCGTGTAGTAGCTGCCGTCGAAGTCGTCGACCATGACCGTGCGCGTCTCCAGGTCGAGGTGCTGGACCAGATAGCTCTTGCCCAGGTGCAGGTACACCGCGCCGGGGTGACAGAAGCGGAACACGCGCTCGCGCTCGACGGTGCCGATGACCTCGCCCTGGCGACTCTCGACGATGGCGAACTGCTCGTTGCTCGCGGTGCGCAGGCCGATGCGGGCGGCGGGGGAGTAGGGGTGTGACCAGACCAGACCGTCCTTGCGCCGCCTCAGCCGTCCGCCCTGCGCCAGCCGCTCCGCCTGGAGTATGCCGGCCTCGCCGAAGTAGGTCTCGTCGGCTGGCGTCAGCGGGCGCTCGTACGCGGCGGCCTCGAGGTGCGGCCCGCTGATGTGCGGGTTGTGCAGGTCGATGATCGCCTCCTCGACGCCGCGCCCCAGGAGGCGGTCAGGCTCGCGCATGAAGTACTGGTCGAGCGCGTCCTGGCCGGCCACCAGCACGGCGTAGCCGCGCCCGGACCGGCCGGCCCGTCCCCACCGCTGCCGCAGGCTGGTCACCGTGCCGGGGAATCCGGTGACGAGTGCGACGTCAAGGCTGCCGACGTCGATGCCGAGCTCGAGCGCCTGCGTGGCGATCACGGCGTCGAGCTCGTGGTCGAACAGCCGCCGCTCGATGTCGCGCCGCTGCTCCGGCGTGTAGCCGGCGCGGTAAGGCTGCACCCTGCCGGCTTCGCCGCGCCGGCCGCGATCCTCCAGCCGGCGGCGTACGTGGCCGTAGATGAGCTCCGCCGCCTTGCGCGTGGGCGCGAAGGCGATCACCCTCGCGCCGGCGAGCACGCTCTCCGCCGTGATGTAGCTCGCCTCCGCGAGCGCGCTCCTGCGCACGCCGGAGGCGGGGTCCTCCAGCGGCGGGTTCCAGAGCACCACCGTCCGCTCCTGCCGCGGCGCCTGGTCCTCGTCCACCACCGCGAACGGCGTGCCGACCAGGCGCTCCGCGAACGCCTCGGGGTTGCCGATGGTCGCCGAGGTCAGCACGAAGCGGGGGTCGGCGCCGTACTGCGCGCAGAGCCGCCGCAGGCGGCGGACTACCTGGGCGACGTGGCTGCCGAAGACGCCCCGGTACACGTGGGCCTCGTCGAGCACCACGTAGCGGAGCTGGTGCAGGAACTCGGCCCAGCGCTCATGCCCCGGGAGGATCCCGATGTGCAGCATGTCCGGGTTGGTGAGGAGGATCGTCGCGGTGCGCCGCAGCAGCGGGCGCTGGTCCTGCGGCGTGTCGCCGTCGTAGATGGCCGGGATGACCCCCGGCACGTGGAAGTCGTTGAGCTTGCGCGCCTGGTCCTGAGCCAGAGCCTTGGTGGGGAAGAGGAACAAGGCGCGCGCCTGTGGCTCGCGGGCGAAAGCCTCGAGGACGGCGAGCTGGTAGCAGAGGCTCTTGCCGCTCGCCGTGCCCGTGCTCACGACGACGTCGTGTCCGGCCGCCAGGAGGTCGCGTGCGGCGGCCTGGTGGCCGTAGAGGGTGGTGACGCCGGCCGCGGTGAGCGCTTCGCGCAGCGCGGCCGGCAGGTCCTTCGGGAGGCCGGCGGTGCGGCCGCGCCGCGCCGCCTCGTGCGCCACTGCGACCACCTGTTCGTGTCCGCCGCCCGTGAAGAGAGCCTGCAGAGCGCGGGCGGCGGCGGGGGTCATGCCGGCATCGTGATCCACCCGGTCATCCTACTCCGCCGCCCGGCTGGACTCCGCAACGGCAGAAGGGGCGCTCTCGCGCCCCTCCGCGTGGCCCTCTTCTTGTATGCCTCCGGACTACTGCGTGCGACGTCCCACGTCCATGGTGAACACCCACACGACACCGTCGACGCCCTGGTACCCGGACTTGGCCTTGTACGTGCCGACCCCGAGATCGCGGAATCTCTTGGTCAGGATGACGGCCCGGTGTGCGGGGGAGTGCATCCATGAGTCCACGCAGGCCACGGGGCTCGAGTACAGCTGAGCGCCCCAGTAGATGTTCTCGCCGGCCTTCCAGTAGCTGTAGCCCTTGCGGCTGTAGCCGTAGCGCACGATGCGCGAGGACCAGCTTTCGCCCTGCGGGTTCTGCGAGTCGTGGCCGAAGTAGTCCGACCGGCCCATGTCGGCCGAGTGGCCCCGGGAGGAATCGACGAGCTTGGCGTTGAGGCGCAGCGCGCTCAGCCCGCGGTTGGTGCGTTCCTTGTTGATCAGGGAGAAGATCTGCTTCTCGTAGCGGCTGAGGTTCGTGGAAGCAAGTGCGGGCACCGCGAGGAAGAGGCTGCAGACCACTACAGCCAGGATGATCAAGAGGCCCTTCGGCGACTTCATTGCTGGCTCACCCCCGAGCTGTGCCGGGTCTTCCTCTCTCACGGCGGATCGTCTGACCGAACCCCTACGTCACGTGTATCGGCCGGCATGGGGAGGAGTTGAGAGGGTTCTGTTGTCGCTGAGGACAACAGGTGCTCAGGCACGGGGCGCCGGCGAATCGGGGTGTGGTCTAGGCCATACGTCTACGGGCGTTGAGCATGCCTCCGGAGCGCTCGTGACGGGCTTGATGAGAGGTGTGAGGGGTGGTCGATCGGGGGTCGGATGTGGAGTCTGCGCCGGCGGCGCAGGAGAGGTCGAGTGGGCGGGGGGTCAGCCGCCTTTGCCCGGCTTGTCGGGCTTGTTCGAACCGCCGCCGTTCCCGTTCCCGCCGCCGCCCGAGTTGCCGCCGGCGTTGGAGTTGCCGCCGCCCGAGTTGCCGCCGGCGTTGGAGTTGCCGCCGCCCGAGTTGCCGCCGGCGTTGGAGTTGCCGCCGCCCGAGTTGCCGCCGGCGTTGGAGTTGCCGCCGCCCGAGTTGCCGCCGCCGCCCGAGTTCCCGCCGTTCTTCTGCGCCTTCGCCGCAGCCTTCTCCGCCTTCGCGGCGGCCCGTGCGGCCGCCTTGTCCGCCTTCGCTGCGGCCCTCGCGTCCGCCGCGGCGCTCTTGTCGCCCTTCAGCTTGTTGTGCGCGGCCTTCTTCGCGGCGGCGCGGGCCTTTGCCGCCGCACCCTTGGAGGCGCCCGGCGCCTGCGCCGAGTTCCCTGGCCCTGCGGCGGCGCTCTGGCCGCCGGAGAGCGGCGACTCCCCCGTGCCGGCGTGCGTCTGTGCCGCGTGTGCCGCGTGCGGCGGCTTTCGGTGGTGCAACCCGGGCAGCGCGCCGGTCTCGTAGGCGGCGGCTGCACCGCCGCCTGTCGCGATCGTCGCGGCTATGACCACGGCTGCGATCTTGGCGGTAGCCACGCCCCCGACCTTCGCCAGCAGGCCTCCGGCGGCCAGCGACATGCTGCTCGAGACTGCTCCGGCTCCGCCTGCGGCCGCGCCGCCGGCCGTGCCCGCCGCGGCGCCCGAGACCGCCGTGCCGGCGCCTGAGGCCGCGACCCCAGCCCCTCCGGCGCCCGCGGCTCCGAACGGGAAGCCGCCCTGCAGCGTCGCCGGGAGCGGCACATCGTGCAGGAAGACGCCCAAGCCGATGCCCGCCGCGCTCCACTTCTCCACGTTGCGCGAACCGGGCTGGCCCTGGGTGAGCTGGAGGTACTTGACGCGAAACGAGTCCCTCGCACGGAAGAGCAGTGTCTCGGTGGCGTTGCGGGAGATACTCAGGATCTCGGCGATCTCGTCGTGGCGCAGGCCGTGGATGTCTTTGAGCACGAGGACGGTGCGGTGTCGCTCGGAGAGGGCCGCCAGCGTCTGTTCCACGCATCGGCCCATCTCCGCCTGCTCGAACCCGTCCACACGAACGGCCTGGGAGTCGGCGCCCAGGTCGTCGATGTCGCGGTGCAACCTGCGCGTGCGCAGGTGGTCGTAGCTGGCGTTAACGGCTACGCGGTAGAGCCAGGGAGTGAGATGGAGGTCCGCGACAGACGACTCAGGCAGCTTCCGGAAGGCCTTGATGAAGACCTCCTGGGTGATGTCGCAGGCGTCCTCAGGCGACTGCACGATACGCAGTGTGAGGTTGTAGATCTGCCCGCGGTAGAGCTCGTAGAGTTGCTCGAACGCCTCACGGCTGCCGGCGCGCAGGCCATTGACCAGCGCGGCGTCGCCGGCTGCCCCTGGACCCACGGCGTATCTGTCTGAGACGAGTGTCGCCATGCGCCGATTGTATCGGCATTGATGAAGATTGCTTCAGTTAAGGCGTAGCGGGAACCACAGCGTCCTCACACGGCCGCTTGCGGGAGCGCGCCGCGGCTTGCGGCATGCGGGCGCTGGTTGTAGCTTGGGTCACGACATGCACACAAGCCCGGACAATCAGCGCCGGCGGGAGATCACCCGCAAGCGCACCCAGATTGCCCGCCGGCGTGTGGTCGCGCTGGTCGTCGTCGTGACCCTCATCTCTGTAGCCGTGTGGGTCGCGTACGCCATCCCCGGCCAGACGCCGGCGCAGGTGCCCGCCGCCGCGGCGGAGCCCACCTTGGGCGCCGGCGTGACCAGCGACCAGGACGTCGTCGTGGCCCACGTCGAGGACGTCGACGTGCTTCTCCCCGTGGCGCAACAGGTGACCACCGCGGTCGCCTTCCACCCCGTCGACAACACCGACGCCGTCGCGTTCACTCCCATCGGCGACCGCGTCAGCGGTGGCGGCCTCGGCCAGAAGCTGGCCGACATCTTCGCCGGCGGCGGGAGCGTCCAGTACTGCCTGATGGGCGGCGAGGGCGGTGAGCAGTCGCCGTCGTCGGCCGGGCTCGACGTCGGTGCCGTCCCCGGGTCTCCGGTACTCTCGCCGGTCGACGGCAAGGTCACGGCCGTCAAGGCATACAAGATCCTCGGGCGGTACGGCGACTTCGAGATCGACATCCGGCTCGCCGACGACCCATCACTTCTCATGATCATCACCCACATCGCCAAGCCCAAGGTGCAGATCGGCGACGTTGTGCAGCGCGGCGTGACGACGCTGGGCGAGGTGCGTGGCTTCCCGCCTACCCTCGGCCAGTCGCTGAGCCAGTACACCTCGGACAACGGCGACCACGTGCAGCTCGTCGTGCTGCGCGTGTCGACGCAGCTCACCGGCCCGTGACCGCCCTCACCGACGTCCCCGCCGCTGCTCGCGCCGTCATCGGCGGTTCGGGGTCCTTCGCCTCCGACTTCCCCGGGAGCCTGCATCCCGGGGTGCAGGTGCTCGAGACCGAGTTGGTGTTCGAGACGCCGTGGGGAGACAGCCCGCCGTTCACGCTCTTCGAGCTCGGCGGGCAGCGCGTCCTGCACTGCAGGATGCACGGCTGGCGCAAGGGTGTCTCCCGCGGCCGCGCCTCGCGCCAGGTCTTCAGTGTGCTCCACCGCGCCGGCGTCAGGAGGATCATCTCGGACGCCGGCGTCGGCAGCCTCAACCACCTGCTCGACCCCGGCGATCTCGTCGTGGTCGACGACTTCGTGGACATGACCACCGACCGCGACCGCTACGGCGTCGTGGCCGGCGACCACCTGCTCATCATGCGCGACGCGGTGTGCGCGACCGGGCGGGAGGCCCTCGTCTCGGCCGCGCGCCGCCAGGCGCCAGACCGGCGCGTGTTCACGCGCGGCACTTACGTGGTCACCGAGGGCCCGCGCTTCGAGTCGCCCGCCGAGGTCCGGTTTCTGCAGTCGCTCGGCGACGTGGTGGGTCAGAGCTTCTGCCCCGAGGTATGGCTCGCCCGCGACATCGGCGCCTGCTATGCGGGCGTGTACCTCATCGTCAACTACGGCGAGGGCGTGGTGCACGAGTGGGAGCATGAGGTGCTCGCGCAGATCTTCCACGAGGACGCCGGTCTCATGGGCCGCATCCTGCTGGACGCTCTTGCGGCCCTCCCGCCGGACGACGACTGCCTCTGCCGGGAGCTCCGCAAGCCCACCCTGCTCACCTGACGCCAGTCGCGGCGGGGTCCCGCTCCCGGCCGCGCTTCCTCTCGTCCCCCCGCACCGCCCTCAGGACGTCAGCGCCCACGCGAGCACGGCGATTGCGTTGAAGAGCGCGTGCATCGTGATGTTGGTCCACAGGGACCCGGTGCGGTGATACGCCCAGGCGAGGATGAACCCCAGCGCTGCCAGCGGCAGGAACACATCCAGCTGCAGGTGGGCTCCGCCGAAGACCGCCGCCGAGATCAGGGCTCCCCAGACCCATCCGAGCGAGTTGGAGAGCCCGCGGAAGAGGAACCCGCGGAAGACGCTCTCCTCGAAGACCGGCGCCATGACGACGGCGACCAGGACGAACATGACCGCGCCCACGGCGCTGTGCGGGAACTCGCTGACGATGGCCTGCTCATGAGGGTGCACGAGGGCGTCGTGGGCGACGCTGAACGCGTACACGGCGGCCAGGCCGGCCGGAACGACCCAGAAGTAGGCGCTGGTCGGGCGCCGGAACCCCCACAGCACGAGCGTCCGGCCGGCGTTGCGCAGCGAGAAGAGCCAGGCGGCGAACACCTGCCAGCCGTATAGCACCAGCGAGAAAAGGGCGAGCATGATCGCACTGGCGGCAGTGACCTTGTCCGTGCTCGTGGACGTGCCGCCGGAGAACAGCGACGCCAGCTCCAGCAACGCCTGCGGCGCCGCGCCGGCGACGAGTCCGGCCACCGCGGCCGGCCAGCGCCAGTCCGCCTTGGGGAGATAGAACGGGTCGCCCGGAGACGCCGCCTTCGACGGCCGCGCGTCGGCCTCTGACCGCGCCCCGGCCTCCGGCTGCCCACCGGCCTCTGGGAGGCCGAGTCCCGGCACCTCCGGCGGCGGGACCTGCCGCCGGCCATCCTTCGGCCGCTCGGGCGGCGGCGCTCCCTTGTTTGTATCGTCCTGTGCGTCGATGGCTTGGGTCCTTCGGTTCGTTCTCAGCCTACCGGGAAGCATGTAGGAATGGCATTCCCGGGAGGTCGCTCGAGCCACGCGAGTGGCGTGGCGCGCCGCGACGCACGTGGCCGGCGGCACCCCGTTTTGCCCGGGTCCCTCCGGCCTGCTATACTGCGCCGCCGTGGCCGCGCCCGGCCTGGCTCCAGCGTGGGGTCGCGGCAGGGAGCTGCGTTGACCCTCCGGCGGAGCGCTTGGTATCCTTACGTGCTTCTGGTTGAAAGGAAGACGACGTGCGTCAACTCGTCACGCTCGCTTGCCAGGAATGCAAGCGTCGCAACTATCACACCAACAAGAACAAGAAGAACGACCCTGACCGCATCGAGCTCAAGAAGTATTGTCGTTGGTGCGGAACGCACACCGTGCATAAGGAGACGCGCTAGCAGCGTCCCCTTCGTTTCTTGCGTAGGGCTGTAGCTCAATTGGTAGAGCACCGGTCTCCAAAACCGGGGGTCGGGGGTTCGAGTCCCTCCAGCCCTGCCAGACCTCATCGGAGCGGTTGAGTGGCGAAGACTGCGAACAACAAGAAGGGCGATTCGGCCAAGGCGAAGCTGTCGGGCAAGTCGGCCCAGTCCAAGAAGGCCGTGGCGAAGCGCGCCGACGCCAAGCCTGCGCGTACCCGCTCGGCGCAGAAGCCCCAGCAGAAGTCCAAGGGTCGCACGGGCGAGAAGCGGGGCTTCATGAAATTCATCCACGACGTGCGTGTGGAGATGGGCAAGGTCACCTGGCCGACACGCAAGGACCTCGCCCAGTCCACCCTGGTCGTGCTCGTAGCCGTGGCCATCGCGACCGTTTATACGGGCGTCCTCGACTTCGTGTTCGACAGGGCGCTGACATTCGTCGTAAACCTCCTCACCTGAACGGGCCCTCATGTACAGCTGGTACGTCGTCAACACATATTCGGGTCACGAGAACAAGGTGAAGGCCAACCTGGAGCATCGCCGTTCGTCGATGCACCAGGAAGAGCGCATCCACCAGATCGTGGTGCCGACCGAGTCGGTCGTCGAGACCAAGGACGGCGAGAAGGTCACCACCGAGCGTCGCGTGTTCCCGGGCTACGTGCTCGTCCAGATGGAGCTCACCGACGACACGTGGTCGCTGGTCAAGAACACCCCCGGAGTCACCGGGTTCGTCGGCGCGCAGAACAAGCCGGTCGCACTCTCCCGCGCGGAGGTCGACCGCATCATGCACACCGCCTCGGTCGAGCGTCCCAAGCAGAAGGCCGAGTTCACGGTGGGCGAGGACGTGCGCGTCACGTCCGGCCCGCTGAGCGATTTCTCCGGCGAGGTCGTCGAGGTCAACCTCGATCAGAGCCGGCTCAAGGTCATGGTGTCGATCTTCGGCCGCGAGACGCCGGTCGAGCTCGCCTTCGACCAGGTCAAAAAGACGTCCTAACCAGGAAGTAAGCGAGGCAACCAGTGGCCAAGAAGGTCCTCACCAAGATCAAGCTGCAGATTCCCGCCGGTCAGGCGAGCCCTGCTCCGCCTGTGGGCCCGGCCCTCGGCCAGCACGGCGTCAACATCATGGAGTTCTGCAAGTCGTTCAACGCCCAGACGCAGGCGTCGGGCAGCACCATCGTGCCGGTGGAGATCACCGTGTACGAGGACCGCTCGTTCACCTTCATCACCAAGACGCCGCCGGCCGCAGTGCTCCTGCGCGAGGCCCTCGGCATCGACAAGGGCTCGGGCGAGCCCAACCGCGACAAGGTCGGCAAGGTCACGCGCGAGCAGGTCCGCGCCATCGCCGAGACCAAGATGCCCGACCTCAACGCCAACGACGTCGATGCCGCGATGAAGATCATCGAGGGCACCGCCCGTAGCATGGGCGTCGAGGTCGCCGAGTAGCAGATCGTCGCGACCGCCGCAGGCGGCGCGACAGTTAGATCGTTAGATCGACATTGGCCGGCCTCACCGCCGGCCGCCGAAGTGGGAGGCGACCAGGTCGCCGCTTGCACCACAGGAGGTAGCACATGGCCAAGAAGGGCCGCACCTACACCGCCGCCAGGCGCACCATCGAACCCGATCGCCTCTACACCCCGCTCGAGGGTATGCGCCTGCTCAAGTCGCTCGAGGGCGCGAAGTTCGATGAGACCGTCGAAGCTCACTTCCGCCTCGGCGTCGACGTGCGTCACGCTGACCAAATCGTGCGCGGCACCACCGTGCTCCCGCACGGCACCGGCAAGGAGATGCGCGTCGCCGTGTTCGCCGAGGGCGACAAGGCGCGCGAGGCCGAGGAGGCCGGCGCCGACATCATCGGCACGGACGACCTCGCCAAGCAGATCCAGGAGGGCGTCTTCGACTTCGACATCGCCATCGCGACGCCGGACATGATGGGCACGGTCGGCAAGCTCGGCCGCATCCTCGGTCCGCGTGGCCTCATGCCGAACCCCAAGTCCGGCACCGTCACGTTCGACGTGGGCAAGGCCGTCGCCGACGCCAAGGGCGGCAAGGTCGAGTACCGTACCGACCGCTCCGGCATCATCCACCTCAGCATCGGCAAGAAGTCGTTCACCGAGGAGATGCTGGTGGAGAACTACGGCGCCGTACTCGACGAGATCGTCCGCGCCAAGCCGGCGGCCGCCAAGGGCAAGTACATCAAGAGCATCACCATCGCCGCGACGATGAGCCCGGGCATCGAGCTCGATCCGGCGCGCCTGAGGGATCTGTTCGAAGGCTGAGTAGTCGGGGGCGCCGGCGGCCGCGGCAGTTGCCGGCGCCCCCTCGGTGATCTATACTGCCGCCTCGCGGCGCTTCGTGCGCTGCGGCCGATGACGGTCGGTGCTCCTCCGGGAGCTCAATGGATCCAGACGGGTCCGCCACCCGAGGCGAGAACGAGCCAAGGCTGTGAGCCTGTGCCCGCTTCCGCTTCGGGAGCGGGTTTTTTGTTGCGACTGCGAGGTCGAGATGCTGAGAAACGAGAAAGACGCTGTGATCGCCGAGGTGGAGCAGCTGCTCGCGAACACGGAGAACCTGTTCGTGAGCGACTACCGCGGCCTCACGGTGGCGGAGCTCGCGGAGCTTCGCGGCAAGCTGCGCGAGAGCGGAGCGCGGTTCAAGATCGTCAAGAACACCCTGGGCGGCATCGCCGCCGACAAGTCCGGCCGCGAGGCGGTCAAGGACTTCCTCTCCGGCCCCACCGGGGTCACCTTCTGCGGTGACGACCCCGTCGGCGCCGCCAAGGCTCTGTCGGACTTCGCCAAGACGCACCCGCAGCTCGCGGTGCGTGGAGGCCTGCTCGACGCGAGCGTCATCGACGCCGACGGCGTCAAGGTGCTGGCCAGCCTTCCTCCGCGCGACGTGCTCATCGCGCAGGTGGTGGGCACCATGGCCGCTCCGATGACGGGTCTCGTCACCGTCCTGCAGGGCACGATCAGCGGGTTCGTCCGTGCCCTCGATCAGGTGGCGCAGCAGCGCGCCGCCGCCGGCGAGGCGTGAGCCGCAGCCGCACCATCCTGTCCAGTAAGGCGTTCCAGCCCCACGTAGAGGTGAAGTGACAATGGCAGACAAAGCTCTCACCAAAGACCAGCTCATCGAGGCCATCAAGGGCATGACCGTGCTCGAGCTCAGCGAGATGGTCAAGGCGCTCGAGGAGGAGTTCGGCGTCAGCGCCGCGGCCCCCGTGGCTATGGCCGCGGCTCCCGCCGCCGGCGGTGAGGCCGCCGCTCCGGCCGAGGAGCAGACCCAGTTCGACGTCGTCCTCGCCGCCTTCGGCGACCAGAAGATCCAGGTCATCAAGGTCGTCCGCGCGCTGACCGGCCTCGGTCTCAAGGAGGCTAAGGACGTCGTCGAGGGCGCGCCGAAGTCGATCAAGGAAGGCGTGACCAAGGACGAGGCCGAAGAGGCCAAGAAGCAGCTCGAGGAGGCCGGCGCTACTGTCGAGATCAAGTAGCACCGCTTCTTCGTCGTGAAGACCCGGAGGGCCGGGGCGTCGTCAGGCGCTCCGGCCCTCGTTCCCGGCCCTGCGCACCACCCTCCCTTGCATCGCGCACGGCGTTGTGATATGTTACGTGGCCGTGCGTCACCTGCGGCCATACCTCGAAGTCCTCTGGTGTGGTGTGCTCTTTTTCCCAATCACCGCGTAGACAGAGGAGACTCGCTTGAACGAGCCCCAGGCGCCTCGCGTGCGTACGTCTTTCGCCAAGCTCGACCAGCCGCTTCCGCTTCCGAACCTCATCGACATCCAGAAGAGGTCGTGGGAGTGGTTCCTGAAGGATGGCCTCGCCGAGACCATCGCCGACATCAACCCCATCAAAGACTACTCCGAGAAGCTTCTCGTCCAGTTCGGCGGACACGAGTTCCAGGAGCCCAGCAAGTCCCTGGCCGAGTGTCGCAACAAGGACATGACCTTCTCCGCCCCCCTCACGATGAAGGTCGCCTTCATCAACGAGGAGACGGGCGAGATCCGCGAGCAGACGGTGTTCATGGGCGACTTCCCCATCATGACCGACCGCGGCACCTTCATCATCCACGGCACCGAGCGCGTGGTCGTCACGCAGCTGGTGCGTTCGCCGGGCGCCTACATCATGGAGCCCAAGCAGGCCGAGCGCGAGAAGCAGGTCCTCGTCGCCAACCTGATGCCCCAGCGCGGCTCATGGCTCGAGCTGGAGATCGACAAGAAGGGCGTCGTCAACGTGCGCATCGACCGGAAGCGCAAGTTCCCGGTCACCGTGCTTCTCCGCGCCATGGGCTACGGCGCCAACGACGAGCTCCTCGCGCTCTTCGACGACTCGGTCTACATCCGCAACACCGTCGAGAAGGACACGACCAACTCGCAGGACGAGGCGCTGGTCGAGCTCTTCCGCAAGCAGCGCCCCGGCGAGCCGCCGACCCTCGACGGCGCCACGGCGATGCTCAAGGGTCTCTTCTTCGACCCCAAGCGCTACGACCTCTCCCGGGTGGGCCGGCACAAGCTCAACGTCCGCTTGCACAACCACATCAAGCCCGCGGACCGGCCAGACGCCGACGTCCGCGTGCTGGTCAACGAAGACATCATCGAGCTCATCAGGCGGCTCATCTCCCTGCCCGCCAAGCTCGGCGTGCCCGAGGACTCCAAGGACTACGCGGCCGAGGCCAGCCAGTTCTTGGCCACGCGCCGCGAGGAGATCGCCCACGAGATCGACGAATACGAGCACTTCGGCAACCGCCGCCTGCGCACCGTCGGCGAGCTGGTGCAGGACGCGTTCCGCATCGGCCTCGCGCGCATGGAGCGCGTCATCCGCGAGCGGCTCACCACCGAGGACCCCGACACTATCGTGCCGGCGACCCTGGTCAACATCCGCCCCGTGGTCGCGGCGCTCAAGGAGTTCTTCGGCTCCTCGCAGCTCTCGCAGTTCATGGACCAGACCAACTCGCTGTCCGGCCTCACCCATCGCCGCCGTCTGAGCGCGCTGGGCGCCGGCGGCCTCACGCGCGAGCGCGCGCCCATCGAAGTCCGCGACGTGCACCCGACCCACTACGGCCGCATGTGCCCGATCGAGACGCCCGAAGGCCCGAACATCGGTCTCATCGGCTCGCTCGCCTCCATGGCCACTGTGGACGAGTTCGGCTTCATCCGCGCACCGTACCGTCGGGTGGTCAAGGGCAAGGTCACGGACGAGATCGTCTACCTCGACGCCTCCGAGGAGGAAGAGGAGATCCTCGATCCCAAGACCGGCGAGATCGTCCGCTACGTCACCATCGCCCAGGCGAACGCGCCGTTCGACTCCAAGAGCGGCAAGTTCCAGGACGAGCTGATCCTTGCGCGTACGCGCGCCGGGGCCGACATCGTCCAGGTGCCGCCGGCCGACGTCGACTACATGGACGTCAGCCCGACGCAGCTGGTCTCGGTAGCGACCGCGCTCATCCCGTTCCTCGAGCACGACGACGCCAACCGCGCTCTCATGGGCTCGAACATGCAGCGCCAGGCCGTGCCGCTCCTGCACGCCGAGGCTCCCTACGTGGGCACCGGCATGGAGTACCGTGCGGCCGTCGACACCGGCGACGTGGTCGTCGCCGAGCGTGGCGGCAAGATCTCCTACGTCGACGCCGACCACATCGAGGTCGACGCCGGCAAGGGCGAGGTCGACACCTACGACCTGGTCAAGTTCATGCGCTCCAACCAGGGCACGCTCATCCACCAGAAGCCCATCGTGTTCCCGGGCGACAAGGTGGAGAACGGCGCCGTCCTGGCGGACGGCTCGTCCACCGACACCGGCGAGCTGGCGCTCGGCCGCAACCTCCTGGTCGCGTTCATGAGCTGGGAGGGCTTCAACTTCGAGGACGCCATCATCCTGAGCGAGAAGGTCGTGAAGAACGACCTTCTCTCCTCGATCCACATCGAGGAGTACGAGGTCGACGCCCGCACCACCAAGCTGGGCGACGAAGAGATCACTCGCGACATCCCCAACCGTTCGGAGGAGTCGCTCAAGGACCTCGACGAGCGCGGCATCGTACGCATCGGCGCCGAGGTCAACTCCGGCGACCTGCTGGTCGGCAAGGTCACCCCGAAGGGCGAGACCGAGCTCACTGCCGAGGAGAAGCTCATCCGCGCCATCTTCAAGGAGAAGGCGCGCGAGGTGCGCGACACCAGCCTCAAGGTGCCTCACGGCGAGGGTGGCAAGGTCATCGACGTCAAGATCTTCTCGCGCGAGAACAGCGACGAGCTGCCGCCGAGCGTCAACGAGCTCGTGCGCGTGTACGTCGCCAAGAAGCGCAAGATCGCCGAGGGCGACAAGCTCGCCGGCCGTCACGGCAACAAGGGCGTCATCTCCAAGATCGTGCCCGAAGAGGACATGCCGCATCTCGAAGACGGCACGCCCGTCGAGATCATCCTCAACCCGCTGGGCGTCCCGAGCCGCATGAACATCGGCCAGGTGCTCGAGACGCACCTCGGCTGGGCGGCACACGCCGGCTTCCGGGCCGACGGCGAGCGCAGCAACCTGCCCGTCCGTGTGGCCTCGCCGGTGTTCGACGGCGCCACCATCGTCGAGATCGACGATCTGCTCATCCGCAGCAGCGAGGAGACCCCGGAGAACCCGGTGGACTTCAAGATCGACCGCAGCCAGCCGCTCGGTCGCCAGTGCTCGGGCAAGGTGTGGTTGTACGACGGCCGCACTGGCGAGCGCTTCGACAACAAGGTCACCATCGGCTACATGTACATCCTCAAGCTGCTGCATCTCGTGGACGACAAGATCCACGCGCGCAGCACCGGTCCGTACTCTCTCGTCACGCAGCAGCCCCTGGGCGGCAAGGCCCAGTTCGGCGGCCAGCGCTTCGGCGAGATGGAGGTCTGGGCGCTAGAGGCGTACGGAGCCGCGTACGTGCTTCAGGAGATGCTCACCATCAAGTCCGACGACACCGTGGGCCGCGTCAAGGCCTACGAGGCGATCGTCAAGGGCGAGAACATCGCCAAGCCCAACATCCCCGAGTCGTTCAAGGTCCTCATGAAGGAGATCCAGAGCCTGGCTCTCGACATGAGTGTCCAGAGCGCCGAGGGCGACGTGCTCGAGGTCCGCGAGGAGGACGACGATCTCCTCCGCGCCGCCGAGGAGCTGGGCATCGACCTCAGTGCCGGCCTGCGCCGGCAGCAGGCCGAGGCCGGCGAGCTCGAGCAGGCCGGCGTCAGCTCGTCGGCTCTGCAGGACGTCATCGGCGCCGGCATCGCGCCGGCGGACGAGGTCGAAGCCGTGGTGGTCGAAGCGGACGAGGACGATGCGGCCGCGGCCACAGCGGACCTGCTGGACGTGGCCGCGTCGCTCTCCCGCGAGGCCGAGACGCTCGCCGCCAAGGGCGGCGAGCTGCCGGGCCTCGACGACATCCTTGAACTCGACGCTGCGGACATCGAGCCCGACGACGCCGACTCCGACGAAGACTGACCCCGCCTAGGCAGAGGGAGCAATAGTGATCGATATCAACAACTTCGACTCGATCCGGATCGGGCTCGCATCGCCCAAGCAGATCGAGACGTGGTCCAAGGGCGAGGTCACCAAGCCCGAGACGATCAACTACCGCACGCTCAAGCCCGAGCGTGACGGTCTGTTCTGCGAGCGCATCTTCGGTCCCACCAAGGACTGGGAGTGCTACTGCGGCAAGTACAAGCGCGTGCGCTACAAGGGCATCATCTGCGAGCGCTGCGGTGTCGAGGTCACTCGCGCCAAGGTGCGTCGTGAGCGCATGGGCCACATCCGGCTGGCCGCGCCGGTCAGCCACATCTGGTTCTTCAAGGGCGTGCCGTCGCGCATGGGCTACCTGCTCGACATCGCCCCCAAGGAGCTGGAGAAGGTCCTCTACTTCGGGGGCAGCTACGTCATCGTCTCGGTGGACGCCGAGCGCAGGGACAACGACCTGCTGATGCTCCAGGAGAAGATCGACGAGATCAAGGCGCGCTACGACCTCTACGCCGAGGCGCGCCGCGGCGCCATCGAAGCCATGCACGACGAGGTCGTGGCCATCCTCGACGGCGAGCGGGAGGCGGACGCCTTCCACGTCGACTCCGACCCCGAGGACGAGTTCGGGTACTTCAACTACTTCGATATCTTCGAGTCCTACCGCCGCGTCGCGGTCAACGCCGCCACGTCCGGGCCGGACGAGATGAAGGTCCAGCGCACCAAGGTCGACAAGCTGCGCGACGACTACGTCGACCGTGGCTTCAAGAACGTCGAGCACGCCAAGGAGCAGATCGACAAGGCGTGGGACCAGTTCAAGACCATCGCCACGCGCGACGTCATCGGCGACGAGGCTCTCTACCAGCAGATGGAGCGCATGTTCGGCCGCGAGCCCGGCTACGAGGCGGAGAGCTTCGGCGTGTACTTCAAGGGCGGCACCGGTGCGGAGGCCGTGCGCGAACTGCTCAAGGGCGTCGACCTCGACAACGAGGCGACCGAGTTGCGCGAGACCATCCACACCGCCAAGGGCCAGCGCCAGGCCCGCGCCGTCAAGCGCCTCAAGGTCGTCTCGGCCTTCCTGCGCAGCGGCAACCACCCGGAGTGGATGGTCCTCGACGTGATCCCGGTCATCCCGCCGGAGCTGCGCCCGATGGTGCAGCTCGACGGCGGCCGCTTCGCGACCAGTGACCTCAACGACCTCTACCGGCGTGTCATCAACAGGAACAACCGCCTCAAGAGGCTGCTCGACTTGCAGGCGCCGGACATCATCGTCAATAACGAGAAGCGCATGCTGCAGGAGGCCGTCGACGCGCTGTTCGACAACGGCCGCCGCGGCCGCGCGGTGACCGGCCCCGGCAACCGCCCACTCAAGTCGCTCAGCGACATGCTCAAGGGCAAGCAGGGCCGGTTCCGCCAGAACCTGCTCGGCAAGCGCGTGGACTACTCGGGCCGCTCTGTCATCGTGGCCGGACCGCACCTCAAGATGCACCAGTGCGGCCTGCCGAAGATGATGGCCCTCGAGCTCTTCAAGCCGTTCATCATGAGTCGCCTCGTGGGCCGCAAGATGGTCCAGAACATCAAGGCGGCCAAAAAGATGGTCGAGTCGATGGTGCCCGAGGTCTGGGACATCCTCGAAGAGGTCATCACCGAGCATCCCGTGATGCTGAACCGTGCTCCTACGCTGCACCGGCTCGGCATCCAGGCGTTCGAGCCGCTGCTCGTCGAGGGCAAGGCCATCCAGATCCACCCGCTCGTCTGCGCGGCGTTCAACGCCGACTTCGACGGCGACCAGATGGCCGTCCATCTGCCCCTGAGCTGGGAGGCGCAGGCCGAGGCCCGCGTGCTCATGCTCAGCACCAACAACATCCTCTCGCCGGCGCACGGCAAGCCGATCGCCGTGCCCAGCCAGGACATGGTCATCGGCGTGTACTACCTCACGTACCACGCCGAGGACGACCTGAGCGAGGCGCAGCCCGACCACTTCGGCAAGGAGCTGCACGCGTACAGCGGCTACGAAGAGGTCCAGCGGGCCTGGGAGCAGCGCATCCTCGACCAGCGCGAGGTGCCTACCAAGCGCGAGGAGGGCATCTCCCAGTTCACGCGCAGCCCGATCCTGCTCCGCCTGCCCACCGGCGACCGCGTCGTCACAACCGTCGGCCGGGCGCTCTTCAACATGGAGGTCGAAGAAGGTCTCCGTGAGGTCCTGGGTGAGGGCTACGCCGGCGACTACACCTTCATCAACTACACGATGACCAAGAAGGGCCTCGCCAGCTTCATCAACAAGCTGGTCGCCCTCTACGGCGCCAACAAGGTGGCCCGCATCCTCGACGTCTTCAAGGAGGTCGGGTTCCACTTCGCGACGCGCGCGGCGGTCACCGTCTCCAAGAACGACGTCGTCGTGCCGGCCAAGGAGAAGGCCGAGATCCTCGCCACGCACGAGGCGATGGTCGACCAGCTCCGCGAGGAGTACAACAACGGCTTCCTCTCCGAGGAGGAGCGGCGCGGCAAGGTGCAGGAGATCTGGCGTGAAGCCGACGTCCAGATCACGGCCGCCACGAGGGCGAACTTCAACCCCCTCAACCCGATCTACATGATGGCGACCTCCGGCGCCCGCGGCGACATCAAGCAGATCCGCCAGCTCGCCGGCTGGCGCGGCCAGATGGCCAACCCGAAGGGCGAGATCGTTGAGCAGCCGGTGAAGTCGAGCTTCATCGAAGGCCTCTCCGTGCTCGAGTTCTTCATCTCCACCCACGGCGCCCGCAAGGGCCTCGCCGACACCGCCCTGCGCACCGCCGACTCCGGGTACCTCACCCGCCGTCTGGTGGACGTGTGCCAGGACGTCACGGTCAGCGACGTCGACTGCGGCACAAAGGAGTGGGTGCCCATGTCGCCGTGGTCGCGGCGCCGCGAGGAGAACCCCGAGCTCGAGGGTTCGGTGCTCGCCGAAGACGTCAAGCGGCTGCGCAGTGACCGTGTCGTCCTCAAGAAGGGCGAGAAGATCGGCCCCGCGCAGATCGGCCTCCTCCGTGAGGTCTACTCGACGCTGCCGAACGCCAAGGTCAAGGTCAAGAAGGGCAAGGCGGCCGCGGCCAACATGGCCATGTGGACGCACGAGCCCAACGAGAACCTGCTCGGCCGGCACCTCGGCGACGCCATCATCGAAGAGGAGACGGGCGAGGTCGTGTTCGAGCGCGACACGCACATCGGTACCGAGACCCGCGCCCAGATCCTCGACATCCTCGCGCGCAGCTCGCAGACCGACCCGATGGTGCCGGTCCGCAGTGTGCTCAAGTGCGACGCCGAGATCGGCGTGTGCCAGAAGTGCTACGGCTACGCGCTCGCCAACAACACGTCCGCCGAGATCGGCGACGCCGTCGGCCACATCGCGGCGCAGTCCATCGGCGAGCCGGGCACGCAGCTCACCATGCGTACTTTCCACACCGGCGGTATCGCCGGCGCCGACATCACCCACGGCCTCCCGCGCGTCGTCGAGCTCTTCGAGGCGCGCAAGCCGAAGGGCGTCGCCAAGCTCGCCGAGGTTTCAGGTCGCGTGTCCATCGAGGACACCGAGCGCGGCTGCACGGTGACGATCACGCCGGACGAAGGCGCGGCGAAGGAGTACACGATCGCCGCCCGCCGAACGCACGTGATGGTGGAGGACGGCGACTGGGTCGAGGAGGGCACGCAGATCACGCCCGGCTCGCTGTACCCGGCCGAGGTCCTCAAGCACGCCGGCGCCACGGCGACCGAGAAGTACCTCGTCAACGAGGTGCAGGAGGTCTACCGGTCGCAGGGTGTGGAGATCAACGACAAGCACATCGAGCTCATCGTGCGCCGCATGATGCGCAAGGTGCGCGTCGTGACGGCCGGTGATACCACCTTCCTGCCCGGCCAGCTCGTCGACCGCTACCAGCTCACGGCGGAGAACGAGCGCATCGTGGACGAGGGCGGCGAGGCGGCCGAGGCCGAGGAGATCATCCTCGGCATCACCAAGGCCTCACTGGCCACGGAGAGCTTCCTCAGCGCGGCCTCTTTCCAGGAGACCACCAAGGTGCTCACCGACGCAGCCATCGAAGGCAAGGTCGACAACCTCGCCGGCCTCAAGGAGAACATCATCATCGGCAAGCTGATCCCTGCCGGCACGGGCCTGCGCCGCTACCGCGACGTGGAGATCCATGCGGCGGGTCGTGCCGAGGCTCTCGCCGAGGCCGACCGGCTCATGACTGGCGACGCCGCGTGGAGTTTCGGCGACGGCGACTCGATCGACGGAGAAATCGGCTGAGCGAGGCTCGAACGTGACAGATCGGGGCTGCGGCCGCCGGCGCCGTGCTTGTGGCTGCAGCCCCGTTTCGCTAGACTACATGGCCGTTGTCCTCAGCGGCAGACAGTAGATACCAGAGAGGTCAGATGACAACCATCAGCCAGCTCGTCCGTAAAGGGCGTGAGAGCAAGACCAAGCGTTCGAAGACTCCGGCGCTCAAGGGGTCACCCCAGAAGCGCGGCGTTTGCACGCGCGTCTACACCGTGACGCCCAAAAAGCCGAACTCCGCTCTGCGCAAGGTCGCCCGCGTGCGGCTGGTCAACGGCATGGAGGTCACGACCTACATCCCCGGCATCGGCCACAACCTGCAGGAGCACTCCGTAGTGCTCGTGCGCGGCGGTCGTGTCAAGGACCTGCCGGGCGTCCGCTACAAGGTCATCCGGGGTTCACTCGACGCCTCGGGCGTGGCCGACCGCAAGAAGGCGCGGTCGCGCTACGGTTCCAAGGCGAAGGGGTGAGATAGAGCATGCCGCGCAGAGGCACCATCACGCGCCGGGAAGTCCTCCCGGACCCCGTGTACAACAGCAAGCTCGTCACGCAGGTCATCAACAAGGTCCTGCTTGACGGCAAGAAGAGCACGGCCGAACAGATCGTCCACGGCGCGCTCGAGATCGTCCGCGAGAAGACCGGCCGCGACCCGGTCGAGGTGATGCAGGACGCCATCCAGGCGCTCACGCCGCACCTCGAGGTCCGCAGCCGGCGCGTCGGCGGCGCCACGTATCAGGTGCCCGTCGAGGTGCCCGGCCGTCGCGCTCGCACGCTCGCCATCCGCTGGCTGGTCGCCTTCTCGCGCGATCGCCGCGAGAAGGTCATGGCCGAGCGCCTGGCCGCCGAGATGCTCGATGCACTGGCCGGTCAGGGCGGCGCGTTCAAGAAGAAGGACGACATCTTCCGCATGGCGCAGGCCAACAAAGCATTCGCGCACTATCGCTGGTAATCCGCCGAGAGCCCCTCACTGGCTTTCGTCGGTGAGGGGCTTTCGCATGGAAGGAACACGACACACCACATGAGGCAGTTCTCGCTCGACAACACACGCAACATCGGCATCATGGCGCATATCGACGCCGGCAAGACCACGACGACCGAGCGCATCCTGTATTACACCGGGAAGACGCATAAGATCGGCGAGGTCCACGAGGGCGCTGCGGTCATGGACTGGATGGCCCAGGAGCGGGAGCGCGGCATCACGATCACGTCTGCCGCGACGACGGTTTCCTGGCGCGACACGCAGATCAACATCATCGACACGCCCGGGCACGTGGACTTCACGATGGAGGTCGAGCGCAGCTTGCGTGTGCTCGACGGCGCCATCGCGCTGTTCTGCTCCGTGGGCGGCGTCGAGTCGCAGTCCGAGACCGTGTGGCGGCAGGCCGACAAGTACGGCATCCCGCGCATTGCGTTCGTCAACAAGATGGACCGCATCGGCGCGGACTTCTTCCGCGGCCTCGAGATGATGGTCGACCGCCTCGGGGCCAACCCCGTGGCGCTCCAGGTGCCGATCGGCCGCGAGTCCGACTTCCGCGGCATCATCGACCTCATCGAGATGAACGCCATCATCTACCTCGACGAGCTCGGCACCGACTGGGAGATCACCGACATCCCGGAGGACCACAAAGAGCTCGCCGACGAGTACCGGCTCAAGCTCATCGAGTCCATCGCCGACCACGACGATCACCTGCTCGAGGCCTACCTCGAGGGCGGGGAGATCACCGTCGAGCACATGCGCGAGGTCATCCGGCAGGCCACGCTCGACATCAGCATCACCCCGGTCATGTGCGGCTCGGCCTTCAAGAACAAGGGCGTGCAGCCGCTCATGGACGCCATCGTCGACTTCCTGCCGTCGCCGCTCGACGTTCCTCCTGTCATCGGCGTCAAGCCCGGTGGGGAAGAGGTCACGCGGCAGACGGCCGACGACGCTCCGTTCTCGGCCTTGGCCTTCAAGGTCGCCGTCGACCCGTACGTCGGCAAGCTCACCTACTTCCGCGTCTACTCGGGCACTCTCAAGGCAGGGTCCTACGTCAGCAACTCGAGCAAGGACAAGCGCGAGCGCATCAGCCGCATCCTGCAGATGCACGCCAACCACCGCGAGGACCGCGACGAGATCTACGCGGGCGAGCTCGCGGCGGCCGTGGGCCTCAAGAACACCGGCACCGGCGACACGCTCTGCGACCAGGCCCAGCCGGTCATCCTCGAGTCCATGGAGTTTCCCGAGCCGGTCATCATGGTGGCCATCGAGCCCAAGACCAAGGCCGACGAGGAGAAGCTCGGCAACTCGCTGCAGCGCCTCGCCGAGGAGGACCCCACATTCCGCGTCCACACCGACGAGGAGACGGGCCAGACCATCATCCAGGGCATGGGCGAGCTGCACCTCGAGATCATCGTCGACCGTCTCACGCGCGAGTTCGGCGTCGACGCCAACGTCGGCAAGCCGCAGGTCGCCTACCGCGAGACCATCACCCAGACCGTGAACAAGGCCGAGGGCAAGTTCGTGCGCCAGACCGGCGGCCGTGGCCAGTACGGCCACGTGGTCATCGAGATGTCGCCGAACGAGCCGGGCGCCGGCTACGAGTTCGAGAGCCGCATCATGGGCGGCGTCGTGCCGCGGGACTACATCCCTTCGGTCGACGACGGCATCCAGGAGGCCATGAACACCGGCGTCATCGCCGGCTACCCCATGGTCGACATCAAGGTCGCGCTCATCGACGGCAGCTACCACGACGTCGACTCGTCGGACATGGCGTTCAAGATCGCCGGCTCGATGGCGTTCAAGAACGCCGCCAACAAGGCCAAGCCGGCGCTGCTCGAGCCGATGATGGCCGTCGAGGTCGTCACGCCCAGCGACTTCATGGGCGACGTGATGGGCGACCTCAACTCCCGGCGCGGCCACATCGACGGCATGGAGCCTCGCGGCAACGCGCAGGTCATCAATGCCACGGTGCCGCTCTCCACCATGTTCGGGTACGCCACCGACCTCCGGTCGACGACCCAGGGCCGCGCCACCTACACCATGCAGTTCAAGCACTACGCCCAGGTGCCGGCGAGCATCGCCGCGGAGATCGTCGCCAAGGCGCGCGGCTAGTGAGCTCGAGCGAACGCCAGGGTGTTTGCCCCAGTCCATCCGGTCGGTGTATACTGCCGACCTTTGGTGCGGCAGACTGCCGCACCGATTTTTGTGTGACCTCAACCTCCGGGTTTCGGGAAAAGGAGTAGCAGACATGGCCAAGCAGAAGTTCGACCGCAGCAAGCCGCACATGAACGTGGGCACCATCGGTCACGTCGACCACGGCAAGACCACGCTCACCGCTGCGATCACGCTGGCGCTGCACAACCGTGGTGGCAACAACACCGAGTTCACCGCATTCGACATGATCGACAAGGCGCCGGAAGAGCGCGAGCGCGGCATCACCATCGCCACGGCGCACGTCGAGTACGAGACGGACAAGCGCCACTACGCGCACGTCGACTGCCCGGGCCATGCCGACTACATCAAGAACATGATCACGGGCGCGGCCCAGATGGACGCCGCGATCCTCGTGGTGGGCGCCGACGACGGCCCCATGCCGCAGACGCGCGAGCACATCCTGCTCGCCCACCAGGTCAACGTGCCGAACATCGTCGTGTACATGAACAAGATGGACCTCGTCGACGACCCCGAGCTCATCGAGCTGGTCGAGATGGAAGTCCGCGAGCTGCCTCAGCGAGTACGAGTTCCCGGGCGACGACCTGCCCGTCATCAAGGGGTCGGCGCTCAAGGCGCTCGAGTGCGGCTGCGGCAAGGACGACTGCGAGTGGTGCGGCAGCATCATCGAGCTCACCGACGCTCTCGACGACGTACCTGCCCGAGCCCGAGCGCGACATCGACAAGCCGTTCCTCATGCCCGTCGAGGACGTCTTCACCATCACCGGCCGCGGCACCGTCGCCACCGGCCGCGTCGAGCGCGGCGTCGTCAAGGTCGGCGAGGAGGTCGAGATCGTCGGCATGCGCGACAAGCCGATGAAGACCACCGTCACCGGCGTCGAGATGTTCCGCAAGCTGCTCGACGAGGGTCGTGCCGGCGACAACATCGGCCTGCTCCTCCGCGGCGTCAAGCGCGACGAGGTCGAGCGCGGCATGGTCTGCTCCAAGCCGGGCAGCATCACCGGTCACACGCACTTCCTCGCCCAGGTCTACGTCCTCTCCAAGGATGAAGGCGGCCGTCATACTCCGTTCTTCAACGGCTACCGCCCGCAGTTCTACTTCCGCACGACGGACGTGACCGGCGTCATCACCCTCGAGGAGGGCGTCGAGATGGTCATGCCGGGCGACAATACGGTGATGGAGGTCAAGCTCATCACTCCGATCGCCATGGACGAAGGCCTGCGCTTCGCGATCCGCGAGGGCGGCCGCACCGTGGGCGCCGGCGCCATCACCAAGATCCTCGAAGTAGAAGCTAGTCAGATCGGGCCGGGCGTGCTTTGGCACGCTCGCACGGGCGACACGCCCGGCCACGTGAACAGGAGCAGAGAAGGCGAGAGTGGCACAGCAGAAGATCCGCATAAGGTTGAAGTCTTACGATCACGAGCTGATCGAGCGTAGCGCGCAGTCCATCGTGGAAACCGCGCAGCGCAGTGGCGCGACCATCTCCGGCCCCGTGCCGCTCCCCACGGAGAAGAACGTGTATTGCGTGATCAAGAGCCCGTTCAAAGACAAGGACTCACGCGAGCACTTCGAGATCCGCACTCACAAGAGGCTCATCGACATCCATCAGCCGACCCCCAAGACGGTCGACCAGCTGATGCGTCTCGATCTGCCGGCCGGTGTCCACATCGAGATCAAGCTGTAGAGCTATGACTGGCATCATCGGCAAAAAGATGGGAATGACCCAACTCTTCGACGACGACGGCAACGTGATCGCCGTGACCGTCGTCCAGGCCGGTCCCTGTCCCGTCACACAGGTACGCACCCTCGACAACGACGGCTTCGAGGCCGTCCAGCTCGCGTTCGAGGAGTGTAAGGACAAGCACATCAGCAAGCCCGAGCTCGGCCATCTCAAGAAGGCCGGCCTCAACCACGGCATGCGGCACCTCGTCGAGTTCGACGACGTCGGCGACCTCAAGGTCGGCGATACCGTCACCGTCGAGTCGTTCGAGGACGGCCAGCCGGTCACCGCTACGGGCATCAGCAAGGGCAAGGGGTTCCAGGGCACCATCAAGCGGCACAACTTCGGCCGCGGTCCCGAGACGCACGGTTCGCACAACGTGAGGGCTCCGGGGTCCATCGGCGCGAGCGCGTACCCCGCGCGTGTGTTCAAGGGCATGCGCATGAGCGGCCACATGGGCTCTCAGCGCGTGACGCAGCAGGGTCTCAAGATCGTCCGCAGGGACGTAGAGAACAACCTGCTGCTCATCAAGGGCTCCGTGCCGGGCGCCAAGAACTCCGTCGTCGTCATAAAGGGTAGGTAGTCGTGAGCGCCGACGAGATCAAGAACACTCCTGACGTCGAGAACACTCCTGACGTCGAGGCCGCCGCCGAGCCCGAGAAGACCGAGGCCGAGGCTGTCGAGACCACCGAGGCTGACGCCGCTCCGGAGGCCGAGAAGAAGCCGGCCGCCAAGAAGGCCGGAGCCGCCAAGGCCGAGGGCGACGAGGCCAAGGGCGAGAAGAAGGCCCCTGCCAAGAAGCCGGCCGCTAAGAAGGCCACCGCCAAGGCCGCCGACGAGAAGGCAGCCAAGCCGGCCGCCAAGAAGCCGGCCGCTAAGAAGCCGGCCGCCAAGAAGGCCGCTCCGGCCAAGGCCGAGAAGGCCGCGCCCGAGAAGGCCGCCAAGCCGGCCGACAAGGCCGCGGCCGCAGAGCCCAAGGCCGAGCGTTCGCCTAAGCAGAAGGCTCCGGTCAAGCCTGTGGCGGAGGCCCGCAGGGGCGCCGCCGGCACGGCCACCTTCATCGACGCATCCGGCAAGGAACTCGAGGCCCGCAAGCTGGCCGACGCCCGTTTCGGTGTCGCCGCGGACGTCAACACGCTGCACCTGGTCGTGCGTGCCGAGCAGGCCGCGCGCCGCTCCGGCACCGCCTCCACCAAGACGCGTGGCGAGGTCAGCGGCTCCACCGCCAAGCTGTACCGCCAGAAGGGCACGGGCCGCGCCCGCGCCGGCAGTGTCAAGTCGCCGATCCGTACTGGCGGCGGCATCACCTTCGGCCCGCATCCGCGCGGCTTCGATATCAAGATCAACAAGAAGGTCATCCGCAAGGCGCTCTCCATGGCGCTGAGCGACCGGGCCGCCAACGGCCGCGTGTTCGTGGCCGCAGGCCTCGAGCTCGCCGAGCCCAGCACGCACACCGTGGAGCAGTTCCTCGTGAACCTCGACTGCGCCGCGCCGGTGCTCTTCGTCATGCATGACGAGCCGGTGCTGCTCAAGTCGGTCCGCAACCTCCCGTACGCCGAGGCGTCGGAGGTGGCCGCCCTGTCCACCGAGCAGGTGCTCCGTGCCCGCTCGCTGGTCCTCACCGAGAAGGCGTTCGCCGCCCTGAACGAGGCGTGACCATGGTTGAAGCAGAGAAGATCATCATCCGGCCGATCATCAGCGAGAAGAGCTACGCGCAGATCGATCACAGCAGGTACACCTTCGAGGTGCATCCCGACGCGCACAAGACCATGATCGCCCAGGCGGTCCAGCATCTGTTCAGTGTGACCGTCGTGGCCGTGAGCGACCGCGAATGTTCGTCCCAAGCCGAAGCGCCGTGGCATGACGCAAAGGGCGCACCTCGGCATGGAAGAAGGCCGTTGTGCAGCTTGCGCCCGGCGACAAGATCGAATTCTTCGAGGGCAGGTAATGGGCATCAAGCGATTCAAGCCGACCTCGCCCGGTCGCCGGTTCATGACGGTCGACACGTTCGAGGACATCACGCGCAGCGAGCCTGAACGCTCGCTGATGGCGCCGCTCAAGAAGAACGGCGGCCGCAACAGCTACGGGCGCATCACCACGCGCCACAAGGGCGGCGGTCACAAGCGGCGCTACCGCATCATCGACTTCAAGCGGGACAAGGACGGTGTGCCGGCCAAGGTCGCGCAGATCGAGTACGACCCGAACCGCTCGGCGCGCATCGCCCTGCTGCACTACGCGGACGGCGAGAAGCGCTACATCCTCGCGCCCAAGAACCTCGCGGTGGGTGACACCGTCGAGTCCGGCGCGGGTGCGGACATCAAGGCCGGCAACGCCCTGCCTCTCGAGAACATCCCGTCGGGTACGACGATCCACAACATCGAGCTCCAGCCGGGCCGCGGCGGCCAGCTGGTGCGGAGCGCGGGTGTCAGCGCGCAGCTGCAGGCCAAGGAGAAGGGCTACGGCGTCGTCCGCCTGCCCTCCGGCGAGCTGCGGCGCATCCGGCTCGCCTGCCGTGCCACGGTCGGCGAGGTCGGCAACGCCGATCATCCAGAACATCGACGGCGGCAAGGCCGGCCGCACCCGCTGGCGCGGCGTGCGCCCGACCGTGCGCGGCACCGCCATGAACCCCGTCGACCACCCGCACGGTGGCGGCGAGGGCAAGACCACCGCCGGTCGTCATCCGGTGACGCCGTGGGGCGTGCCGACCCTCGGCTATCGCACACGCGCCAAGCACAAGGCGTCCGACAAGTTCATCATCCGCGGCCGCAAACGCGGCAAGCGCGGATAAGGCAGGAGGCCTCTTTTGAGCAGATCAGCTAAGAAGGGTCCGTTCGTCGACGAACGCCTCTTGAAGCGCATCGAGCAGATGAACGCCGCCGGCCAGAAGAAGATGATCAAGACCTGGTCGCGGTCCTCGACGATCTTCCCCGACATGGTCGGTCACACCATCGCGGTGCACGACGGGCGCAAGCACGTGCCCATCTTCATCAGCGAGTCCATGGTCGGTCACAAGCTGGGCGAGTTCGCGCTCACCCGCACGTTCCGCGGTCACATCAAGGGTGACCGCTCGGCGAGAAGGTAAGCGGGGATGGCAGTCAAAGCAACGGCAAAGTACGTCCGTGTCGCTCCTCGCAAGGCGCGGGAGGCGGCCGACCTCATCCGCGGGAAGTCCGTGGCCGAGGCGCGTAGCGTTCTGTACTTCGCCAACCGTAACTCAGCTCGCGTCGTCGCGGCGGTGCTCGATTCCGCGGTCGCCAACGCCGAGCACAACAACGCCCTGTCCGCCGACGACCTTGTCGTCACAGAAGCGCGCGTCGACGAGGGTCCTACCCTCAAGCGGTGGAAGTTCCGGGCCATGGGCCGCGTGAACCGCATCCGCAAGCGCAGCAGTCACATCACCGTCGCGGTCGACCAAAGGGAGGGCCGTTCGTAATGGGCCAGAAAGTGCATCCCGGCGGCTTCCGCGTCGGCGTTATCCACGACTGGAAGTCGCACTGGTACACGGAGAAGGAGTTCAAGCAGTTCCTGGCCGAGGACGAGCGACATCCGCCTGCACATCCTGCGCAAGCTCGTCCCACGCCGGTCTGTCTCGCGATCATCATCCGCAAGGACCAGAGCAACATCACCATCGACATCCACACCGCCCGCCCCGGCATCGTGATCGGCAAGAGCGGCTCCGAGGTCGACGCGCTGCGCAAAGAGATCCACGCGATGACGCAAGAAGAACGTCCAGGTCAACATCATCGAGGTGAAGCGCCCCGAGCTCGACGCCGTGCTGGTCGCCCAGTCGATCGCCGAGCAGCTCGAGAACCGCGTCAGCTTCCGTCGCGCCATGAAGCGCGCTCTCACGAGCGCCATGCGCTCCGGCGCCGCCGGCATGCGCGTGCGCTGCGGCGGCCGCCTGGGCGGCGCCGAGATGGCGCGCAACGGAGCACTACAGCGAAGGGCGCGTGCCGCTGCACACGCTGCGCGCGGACATCGACTACGGCTTCCGCGAGGCCCGCACCACCTTCGGACGCATCGGCGTGAAGGTCTGGATCAACAAGGGCGAGATCCTGCCCGAGGGGTATCCGATGGACGAGGCCAAGGCGCGCATGGAGCGCGACGAGCAGCGTCGCGACGACCGTGGTGGTCGCGACCGCCGTCCACGCCGTGACGGCGCGTCCCGGCGGTCGTGGTCCCGGTGGTCCGGGCCGTGGACCTGGCGGTCCGGGTCGTGGACCTGGCGGTCCGGGTCGTGGACCCGGCGGTCAGCGGCCCTCCGTGGGCCCCAAGGCCCCCATGGGTCGTCAGGCTCCGAACCGCTCGGCCAAGTCGGCCGACGCGCCCAAGCCTGAGACCAAGCCCGACGCGCCCAAGACAGAGCAGAGCTGACGGGAGAGGACGTAGACGATGCTCCTGCCGAAGAGAGTCAAGCACAGGAAACAACACCGCGGCCGTATGGCCGGTACCGCCAACGGCGGCACCACTGTCGAGTTCGGGCAGTTCGGCCTGAAGGCCATGGAACGCGGTTGGATCACCAACCGCCAGATCGAAGCCGCCCGTATCGCCATGACGCGGTACATCAAGCGCGGTGGCAAGGTGTGGATCAATGTGTTCCCGCACAAGCCGGTGACGCGCAAGGCCGCAGAGACCCGCATGGGTGGCGGCAAGGGCTCACCAGAGGGATGGGTGGCCGTGGTCAAGCCGGGCAGAGTCATGTTCGAGCTGGCCGGCGTCAGTGAGCCGGTGGCTCGCGAGGCCATGCGTCTCGCTGCCCACAAGCTGCCCATCAAGTGCAAGTTCGTGACCAGGGAGGGCAGTGTCTTTGAAGGCTAGCAAGCTGCGCGAGCTCTCCGATGACGAGCTCATCGCGCGCCTGAAGGACACGCGCAAGGAGCTCTTCAACCTGCGCTTCCAGCACGCCACCGGTCAGCTCGACAACCCGATGAAGTTGAACGCGACCCGGCGCGAGATCGCCCGCCTGCTCACCCTGCAGGACGAGCGCGAGCGCACGGCAGCCGGTGGTGAAGCCTGATGGCTACAGCGAAGAAGACAGACAGCGGCAAGCCCGCTCCCAAGCAGTCGGCGGCGCGCAAGCCCGCCGCCAAGAAGGCGGCGGCCAAGAAGGCCGCCCCCGCCAAGAAGTCGGCCGCCAAGAAGGCCGTCGCTCCCGAGGTCAAGGCCGTCAAGAAGGTCTCGGCCGCGCGCAGCAAGGCCAAGGCCGAGCGCAAGGCTCCTGAGAAGGTGCCCGGGCGCAAAGAGCGCCGTGGCGTCGTCGTGAGTGACGCCATGGACAAGACGATCGTGGTGCGCATCGACGTGGCGCAGAAGCACGAGCGGTACGGCAAGGTCGTCCGCCGCTCGAGCAAGCTGCACGCCCACGACGAGCACAACGCGGCCGGCGTCGGCGACCTCGTGCGTGTCGTCGAGACCCGTCCGCTGAGCGCGTCCAAGCACTGGCGCCTCCTCGAGGTCCTCGAGAAAGCCAAGTAAGAATCCGGTCAGAGGAAGCACATGATCCAGGTTGAGTCCAGACTACGAGTCGCCGACAACACGGGCGCACGCGAGATCCTCTGCATCCGGATCCGCGGAGGCTCGAACCGACGCTACGGTACGGTCGGCGACATCATCGTCGGCACCGTCAAGGTCGCCACGCCCGGCGGCAGCGTGAAGAAGGGCGATGTCGTGCGCGCGGTCATCGTGCGTACCAAGAAGGAATACGGTCGTAAGGACGGCACGTACATCGCGTTCGACGAGAACGCCGCCGTCATCATCGACAATCAGAACAACCCGCGCGGGACCCGCATCTTCGGTCCCGTCGCCCGCGAGCTGCGCGAGAAGAACTTCATGAAGATCGTCTCGCTCGCTCCCGAGGTGCTGTGATGAGCAACATGAAGATAAAGAAGGGCGACCAGGTGCGCGTGGTCAGCGGCAAGGATGCGGGCAAGACCGCCAAGGTGCTGCGCGTCGACCGCGAGAAGCACCGCGTGGTCCTGGAGCGGCTCAATATCGTCAAGAAGCACACCAAGCCCAATCCGAAGACCAATCCTCAGGGCGGGGTCATCGAGCGCGAAGCTGCGCTCGACGTTTCCAACGTCATGCTCGTGTGCCCGTCCTGCGGCCAGCCCACGCGCGTCGGGTACCGGCTTACCGACGGTGGCGGCAAGGTACGTGTCTGCCGTCGCGAGTCCTGTGGCAAAGACATCGACAAGGCGTAGGCAGATGGCCAGGCTCAAAGAGAAGTACCTCAAAGAGATCGTGCCCGGGCTCAAGGAAGAGTTCGGCTACCGCAACGTGATGGAAGTCCCTCGCGTCACCAAGGTCACGCTCAACATGGGTGTGGGTGAGGCGAAGACGAACGCGAAGCTGCTCGACGAAGCCGTCGAGGAGCTGGCGCTGATCAGCGGCCAGCGGCCGGCGATCACCAAGGCGCGCAAGTCCATCGCCGGCTTCAAGCTGCGCGAGGGCATGTCCATCGGTTGCCGTGTCACCCTGCGCGGTGAGCGCATGTACGAGATGATCGACCGGCTCGTGTCGATCGCCCTCCCGCGCATCCGCGACTTCCGCGGGATCGACCCGAAGCAGTTCGACGGGCGCGGCAACTTCGCCATGGGCGTCCGCGAGCAGACCATCTTCCCCGAGATCGACTACGACTCGGTGGAGACGTTCCGCGGTCTGAACATCGTCATCACGACGACCGCCAAGACGGACGAGGAAGGGCGCGCCCTGCTTACCAGGCTCGGCATGCCGTTCCGTTCCAACTAGGAGCATCTAAAGCATGGCCAAGACATCCCTCGTGGTGAAGGCGGGACGTAAGCAGCGCTACAAGACGCGGGAGTACAACCGCTGCCAGCGCTGCGGCCGCCCCCGCGCTTACTACCGCAAGTTCGGGCTCTGTCGCATCTGTCTGCGCGAAGTCGCGCACCAGGGCGTCATCCCCGGTCTGACGAAGTCGAGCTGGTGAGGAGGCGAGGACCATGTCCATGACAGACCCCATCGCCGACATGCTCACCCGCGTCCGCAACGGCAGCACTGCACGGCACAGCACGGTCGAGATCCCCGCCAGCAAGATGAAGGCCGAGATCGCGCGCCTCATGCTCGAGCAGGGCTACATCGCCGGCTGGGACAAGAAGCACGGCGAGCACGGCGACGTCATCATCGTCGAGCTCAAGTACGGCAAGAACCGTGAGCGCGTCATCTCCGGCATCAAGCGGGTCTCCAAGCCCGGGCGTCGCATCTACGCCAAGAAGGAGACTCTCCCCAAGGTGCTCGGCGGGCTCGGTACGGCGATCATCTCGACGTCGAAGGGCCTCGTGACGAGCGCGGAAGCGCAGCAAGCTCGGCCTCGGCGGCGAGGTCATCTGCTTCATCTGGTAAGGACGGGATATGTCGAGGATCGGAAGAGCACCCATCCCGCTGCCCGACAGCGTGGAGTTCAACTACGACAACGCGGTCGTCACCGTGAAGGGCCCGAAGGGTGAGCTCACCCAGCGGGTTCCTCGCGAGATGATGGTCGAGGTCGACGACGGCGTCATCCAGGTCAAGCGGCCCACCGACAGCGGGCAGCATCGCTCGCTTCACGGGCTGACCCGGACGCTCATCGCGAACATGGTGACCGGCGTCACCGACGGGTTCGAGAAGCGTCTCGAGATCGTCGGCGTCGGCTACCGCGCCAGCGTCAAGGGCGACGACCTCGAACTCCTGGTCGGCTACAGCCACCCGGTGGTCATCGAGCCGCCGGAGCACATCACGTTCGAGTGCCCGCAGCAGACCGTCGTGATCGTCAGGGGCATCGACAAGCAGGTCGTCGGCGAGATCGCCGCCAAGGTGCGGTCCATCCGGCCGCCCGAGCCCTACAAGGGCAAGGGTATCCGGTACGCCGGCGAGTACGTCCAGCGCAAGGTCGGCAAGCGGGCGTAAGCCGCTGCCTGAGAGAAGAGGAACGACCAGAAGATGAGCGCAACCAGCATCAGAGAGGCCCGGGCCCGGCGCAAGCGCCGCATCCGCGGCCGCATCAGCGGCACCGCAGCGCGCCCGCGCGTCTCGGTGTTCCGCTCGAACAAGGCGATCTACGCCCAGCTTGTCGACGACGCCACCGCGGCCACCATCGTGTCGGCCCGCTCGGCAGAAGTCGACGCGGCGGGCCTCAAGAAGGCCGAGGTCGCCAAGAAGGTCGGCGAGCTCGCTCGCGCAGCGCGCCAAGGACAAGGGTATCGAGCAGCGTCGTGTTCGACCGGTCGGGCTATCTGTATCACGGCCGAGTCAAGGCTCTCGCCGAGGGCGCCCGCGAGGGCGGCCTGGCTTTCTGACAAGGAGATTGGGACCCCGTGGCTAGAGGATCATTCAGCGAAGGCAACGAGCTCAAAGAGCGCGTCGTCGATATCAACCGCGTCGCCAAGGTCGTCAAGGGCGGCCGGCGGTTCTCCTTCACGGCCCTGGTCGTCGTCGGTGACGAGAACGGGCACGTGGGCGCCGGGTACGGCAAGGCGCGCGAGGTGCCGCTGGCGATCCAGAAGGCGATCGAGGACGCGAAGAAGAACCTGTTCACCGTGCCGCGCTACAACGGCACGACCACGACGCACCAGGTGATCGGCCGCTACGGCGCCGCCCGCGTGCTTCTCAAGCCGGCCGCGCCCGGTACCGGCGTCATCGCCGCCGGCGGCGTGCGCGCCGTGCTCGAGCTGGCCGGCGTCCGCGACATCCTCACCAAGTCGCTGGGCACCACCAACCCGATCAACCTGGTGCGCGCCACCGTCGCGGGCCTGCAGTCCCTGAAGACGCCGGAGGGCCAGGCGCGTCTGCGCGGCATCTCGGTCGCCAAGGTGCTCGGCCTCGACCTGCGCGAGCCTGAGGCCGCCGAGGCCTCCGCCAAGGAGGCGTGACCCGAATGAGCCAGATCGAGATCACGCAGGTCAAGAGCGCGATCGGGCGCCAGCCCGAGCATCGCGGCACGCTGCGCGCGCTCGGCCTCAAGCGTATCGGTCACACCGTGGTCCACGAGGACACCCCCGTGATCCGCGGCATGGTCAAGCAGGTAGCGTTCCTCGTCGAGGTGCGCCCGGCGAGCGAAGAAGTCGTGACATGACTGAGGAACTGGGACTCCACAACCTGCGGCCGAACCCCGGCTCGACCAAGGCCACCAAGCGTCTCGGCCGCGGCAAGGGCACCGGCCAGGGCAAGACGGCCGGCAAGGGCCACAAGGGCTACAACGCCCGCTCCGGCGGCGGCGTGCGTCCGGGCTACGAGGGCGGCCAGATGCCGCTCTACATGCGCCTGGGCAAGCTCCGCGGCCCGAACATCAAGAAGAGCATGCCCATCGGGCCGTTCCGCACCTACGCGGTGCCGGTCAACGTCGGCCGCCTCGCCAACGCCTTCGAGGCGGGCGAAGAGGTCACCCCGGAGGCGCTCGTCGCCAAGGGCATCGTCAAGAACACCCGCACGCCGATCAAGGTGCTCGGCGGCGGCGAGCTCGACGGTGGCGCTCACCGTGCGCGTGCACATGTACTCCCGCAGTGCCGTTGAGAAGATCGAGGCGGCCGGCGGTAAGGCCGAGCTGCCTCTGACCGGCACCGGAGGGTAGCCGTGAACAACAAGCTTTGGCAGTCGCTCGCCAACGCGTGGAAGATCCCAGACCTTCGCACGAAGCTCCTCTTCACGGCGGCGATGCTGGCGATCTACAGGTTCGGCGCCTACGTGCCGGTGCCGGGTGTCGACCTGGCCGCGCTCCAGAAGTTCTTCGACTCGGGCGCGGCCGGCGTGGTCGGGTTCCTCGACCTGTTCTCGGGCGGCGCGCTCCGGCGTGTCGCCGTGTTCGCGCTCGGCATCATGCCGTACATCACGGCGTCGATCATCATGCAGCTCCTCACCGTGGTCATCCCCAAGCTGGAGGAGCTGGCAAAGGAGGGCGAGCAGGGCCAGAAGCAGATCACGAAGTACACGCGCTGGCTCACCGTCGGCCTCTCGCTGGTGCAGTCGGCCGGCTACATCGTCCTGTTCCGCCAGTACGACGCGCTGCCCGACCTCAACTGGTGGCGCGCGGCGCTGATCATGAGCAGCCTCACCACCGGCGCGGTCATCGTCATGTGGCTCGGCGAGCTCATCACCGCGCGCGGCATCGGCAACGGCATGTCGATCATCATCTTCATCAGCATCGTCTCCGGGGTCCCGTCGGGCGCCGCTCAGCTGTTCACCATGAGCCTGCTGGCGATCGTGCTCTTCATGGTCATCGCGCTCGCCGTCGTGGTGGGCGTCATCTGGATCACCACGGGCGAGCGCCGTGTCCCGGTGCAGTACGCCAAGCGGGTGGTCGGACGCCGCATGATGGGCGGGCAAAGCACGTTCATCCCGCTCAAGGTGAACATGGCCGGCGTCATCCCGGTCATCTTCGCCTCGTCGGTCATGATGATCATCCCGACGTTCGCCCAGTTCTTCGGCGCCTCGGGCTTCGGTGGCTGGATCAACCGGACGTTCGGGCCGAGCACGTTCCTCTACATCATCGGCGAGGCCGTCCTCATCGTCATCTTCACGTACTTCTACACGGCGGTGACGTTCAACCCCATCGACCAGGCCGACAACCTCAAGAAGTACGGTGGGTTCATCCCCGGCGTGCGGCCCGGCCGGCCGACGGCTGAGTATCTCGACCGCATCCTGACGCGGCTCACGTTCCCGGGCGCGCTGTTCCTGGCTGCACTGGCCGTGCTGCCGTGGCTCCTCTCGCGCCCGCCGATCAACGTCCCGTTCTACTTCGGCGGCACGTCGCTCCTGATCGTCGTCGGCGTCGCGCTCGACACGATGCGCCAGATGGAAGCGCAGATGCTCATGCGGCACTACGAGGGCTTCCTCAAGTAGGAGACGACGATGACCCAACGCAACGTGATCCTTCTCGGCGGTCCCGGCGCCGGCAAAGGCACCCAGGCCGAGCGCATCGTGGTGGACTTCAAGCTGCCGCACGTCTCGACCGGTGAGATGCTGCGCGCGGCGGTCGCCAAGGGTACCGAGATGGGCCGCGAGGCGCAGAAGTACATGGAGAGCGGCCAGCTCGTTCCGGACGAGGTCGTCATCGGCGTGGTCCGAGAGCGCCTGGGCGAGCCCGACGCCGCCGGGGGATTCCTCCTCGACGGCTTCCCGCGCACCGTGCCGCAGGCCGAGGCGCTCGATGCCATGCTCGCCGACTCGGGCCGTGAGATCACGCACGTGGTGCTCATCGACGTCCCGGTCGACGAGCTCGTGCAGCGCATCGCCGGACGGCGCTCGTGCGCCTCGTGCGGCAAGATCTACAACATCACGTTCGACCCGCCCAAGGCCGACGGTGTCTGCGACGTCGACGGCGGTGAGCTTACCCAGCGCGCCGACGACAACGAAGAGACGGTGCGCAACCGCATCGCCGTCTACGAGACGCAGACGGCGCCGCTCATCGGGTACTACAAAGAAAAGGGCGTGCTCAAGAGCGCGTTCGGTGGCGGCAAAGCCCCGAACGAGGTCTATGAGCAGGTCGCCCAGATTCTCTCGAATCGACGCTGATTGATTGGAGTTGACGCTGAGTGATAGTACGTAGGTCGGCAGGAGAAGTCGCCAAGATCGCAGCCGCAGGAGCAATCCTCGCGGACTGCCTCGACGCGCTCACGGAGGCGGCCGCGCCCGGCGTCACCACCGCCGAGCTCGACCGCATGGCGGAGAAGTTCATCCGCCACCACGAGGGTGTGCCGACGTTCCTGGGTTACCGGGGGTTCCCGGCGTCCATCTGCGCCTCGCCCAACGACATGGTCGTCCACGGCATCCCCGGCAAGTACCGGGTCGCCGAGGGTGACCTGCTCAGCCTGGACGTCGGTGTCACGCTGGACGGCTACGTTGCCGACTCCGCCGTGACGCTGGGCATGGGGGCCGTCGAGCCGGAGGCCCAGCGCCTGATGGACGTCACGGCCGAGTCGCTCGAGGCCGGCCTCGCCGAGTGTCGTGAAGGTCGGCGCCTGGGCGACATTTCACATGCCGTCCAGGAGGTCGTCGAGGCTGCCGGGTTCAGCGTGGTTCGCTCCCTGGTGGGTCACGGTGTCGGCAAGGAGATGCACGAAGATCCACAGATCCCCAACTACGGTGACCCCGGTCGTGGTCCGCGGCTGGAAGAGGGAATGGTGTTCGCCATCGAACCGATGGTGGACGTCGGAGCCTACGACGTCGTCGTCGCAGACGACGGGTGGGCGATCCACACGACAGACGGGTCACTGTCGGCGCACTTCGAGCACACCGTCGCGGTGGGCAAGAAGGGGCCGCGCGTGCTCACGCGCCGCCGCTCGGAGAGGGGCGGCGCGGGAGCGTAAGCAGTCACTACCCGGCGCGGGCCACGGCCGCCGCGCCTCCGCGAACGGCGAGGTTTGTCACCTCTTCCGTTTGTGGTAGTATGTCAGGCCGCTGTCTGTCGACGAGTGGGGAGTATGGCGAACAAAGAAGAAGCCATCGAGATCGAGGGCGAGGTTGTCGAAGCTCTGCCGAACACGATGTTCCGTGTTCACCTGGACAACAACCACGAAGTGCTCGCTCACATCTCGGGCAAGATGCGTATGAACTACATCCGCATCCTGCCCGGCGACAGGGTCAAGGTCGAACTGTCGCCCTACGACCTCAGCAGAGGCAGGATCACGTACCGGTTCAAGTAGCGGCCCGTATGAGAGGTCGCCCGGAGGCGGTGTGCGAGGGCCGTTAGGCCCTTTGCGCGCGTCCAGCGAGGATCACCGATGAAGGTAAGAGCATCAGTAAAGCCGATGTGTGAGAAGTGCAAGATCATCCGCCGTCACGGCACGGTGCAGGTGATCTGCTCGAATCCGCGGCATCGTCAGAGGCAGGGGTAAGACCGCATGGCACGTATCGCAGGCGTCAACATCCCGCCGCAGAAGCGGGTCGAGATCGGGCTCACGTACATCTACGGCATCGGCCGCTCGACCTCGCAGAAGGTCCTCGCCATCGTGGGCATCGATCCCAACACCAAGGTCCGCGATCTGACCGAGGAAGAGATCATCAAGCTGCGCGACGCCATCGACCGTGAGATCACGGTAGAGGGCGACCTGCGGCGCGAGCGCTCACAGAACATCAAGCGTCTCATGGACATCGGCTGCTATCGGGGCATCCGCCACCGTCGCGGCATGCCGGTGAACGGGCAGCGCACACGCACCAACGCGCGCTCCCGCAAGGGTCCGAAGCGGACGATCAGCGGCAAGCGCAAGAAGTGACCGCAGGATAGCGGAGGAGTAACGCAGAGTGGCTAAGCCCCAAAGAGCTAAAGGTCGTCAGCGCCGCAAGGTCCGCAAGAACATCGCCGTCGGCCAGGCGCACATCAAGACGTCGTTCAACAACACGCTCGTCACCCTTACCGACAAGGAAGGGAACGTCATTGCGTGGGAGAGCGCCGGGTCCGTGGGTTTCAAGGGGTCGCGCAAGAGCACCCCGTTCGCGGCCCAGGTGACTGCCGAGTCCTGTGCCAAGAAGGGCATGGAGCACGGCCTGCAGAAGGTCGAGGTCTTCGTCCGCGGGCCGGGATCGGGTCGCGAGACCGCCGTGCGTTCGCTTCAGGCGGCCGGCCTCGAGATCATCAGTGTCAAAGACGTGACGCCGGTGCCGCACAACGGCTGCCGCCCGCGTAAGCGTCGCCGGGTCTAGGGAAGGTCCAAGTGGCGAGAGATACGTCAGCACAGTGCAAGGAGTGCCGCCGGGAGGGCGTCAAGCTCTTCCTCAAAGGCGAGCGCTGCCTCACCGATAAGTGCGCCGTCGAGCGGCGCGCATATCCGCCGGGCGAGCACGGCCGCGGCCGCATCAAGCAGAGCGAGTACCTCCTCCAGTTGCGCGAGAAGCAAAAGGCGCGCCGTTACTACCAGGTGCTCGAGAAGCAGTTCCATCACTACTACGTGACCGCCAGCCGCAAGGACGGCATCACGGGTGAGAACCTGCTCAAGCTGCTCGAGATGCGCCTCGACAACGTCGTGTACCGTCTCGGCTTCGGCGCTTCGCGCCGTCAGGCCCGCCAGCTGGTGCGCCATGCGCACTTCACGGTGAACGGCAAGAAGGTAGATATCCCGTCGTACCAGGTCCGTCCGGACGACGTGGTCGCGGTGCGCTCGAACAGCAAGGCTGTGGAGACCGTGCGCGCTGCCACCGACCTCACTTCGTCGGTGTCACCCTGGCTCCTGGCCGATCACGACAACCTCACCGGCAAGGTCTTGCGCTCTCCTGAGCGCGACGAGATCGACGCGCCGGTGCAGGAGCAGCTCATCGTCGAGCTGTACTCCAAGTAATCCGCTGCAGCAACGTACTCGCGGCGAAGAGGCTATAGGAGGCCAGTTGCTACAGTTTCAGATGCCCAACATCACGCGCGAGCAGCTCGCCGCTAATCGGGCGCGCTTTGAGGTAGAACCGCTCGACCGCGGCTTCGGGCATACGTTCGGCAACGCGTTGCGTCGGGTCCTGCTCTCCTCGCTCGAGGGCGCAGCGGTCAGTTCCGTCAAGATCGAAGGTGTGGCTCACGAGTTCACGACCATCAAGGGCGTGAAGGAAGATGTCACCGACATCATCCTCAATCTCAAGGAGCTCGTGTGCAGGTTGCACGGCGAGCTCGACGAGGTCCAGGTCCGGCTCTACAAGGACAAGCCCGGCAAGGTCGTGGCGGCCGATATCGACATCCCGGCCGAGCTCGAGATCCTCAACCCCGACCACCACATCGCGACGCTGTCCGACGGCGGTGCCATCGAGATGATGCTCACCATCCGACGCGGCACGGGCTACGTGGCGCGCCGAGGGCAACAAGACGCCGGAGACGGTCATCGGGGTCATCCCGATCGACTCCATCTTCAGCCCCATCAAGCGGGTGTCCTACCACGTGGAGAGCGCACGCGTGGGCCAGCGCACCGACTACGACAAGCTCGTTCTCGACATCACGACGAACGGCGCCCTCATGCCTGAAGAGGCTCTGCGCGAGGCCGCCGAGCTCCTCGTCGACCGGATGTCGATCTTCACCGACCCGGACCGTACACGCGACGAGCGAGGAGTTCCCGCATCGAGGGTCTCTCCACCACGCCGGTCGGCGGCGGCATGGACGACGTGCTCATCGAGGAGCTCGAGCTCGGCGTGCGTTCGTACAACTGCCTCAAGCGCGAGGGCATCCAGACCGTCGGCGACCTGGTCTCCAAGACCGAGGCCGAGCTGCTCAACATCCCGAACTTCGGCAAGAAGAGCATCGACGAGGTCAAGGACAAGCTCACCGAGCGCGGGCTCTCACTTCGGGGTGACGAGTAATGCGCCATCAGAACTCAGGCCGCAAGTTCAACATGGCTCCGAGCCAGCGGCGTTCCCTGCTGTCGGGTCTGGCCTGCCAGGTGCTGGAGCACGAGAAGATCAAGACCGGCGTGAAGCGTGCCAAAGAGGTACGCCCGATGGTCGAAGAGGCCATCACGCTCGGCAAGCGCGGCGACATCCACGCGCGCCGCCAGGCGATCGCCATGCTGCGCAACAAGAAGATCGTCTACAAGCTCTTCAATGATGTCGCGCCGCGGTATGCGGACCGCAACGGCGGGTACACGCGCATCATCAAGATCGGGCCGCGCCCCGGCGACGGCAGCGAGCAGGCGTACATCGAGCTGGTCTGACGGCCGGCTGCAGATGTTGGGACGAAGGGCGGGCGGCCGGAGGGCCTCCCGCCCTTCGTCGTTTTCGGTAGGCTTCCATGGCCATGACGACTTCTGAACCAGAGCCCCGGCCGGACGGCGGCGAGACGGCGCCGGACGGCGCCCGGGCGCCGCTCATCGACGTGCGCGGCCTGCGCTACCGCTATCCCGGCGCCTTCGGGGAGGCGCTCGCCGGGCTCACGCTGGCCGTCTCCGCCGGGGAGTTCGTGGCGGTGGTCGGCGCCAACGGGTCGGGCAAGTCCACACTGGCCCGCCTGCTCGGCGGGCTGGAGAAGCCGGCCGCCGCGAAGCTCGCGGACGCGTGCGGCCACGACCTGCTTGACGACGAGGGGCGGATGTCCGCGCGCCGCGATGTCGGCGTGCTCTTCCAGAACCCCGAGAACCAGCTGGTGGCCGAGTGCGTCGAGGACGACGTCGCGTTCGGACTGGAGAACCTCGGCTGGGCGCCCGCCGACATGCGCGCGCGTGTGGACGAGATGCTCGAGCGGTTCGGGCTCGCCGAGCTGCGCCGGCGCGAGCCCCACCTGCTTTCCGGCGGCCAGAAACAGCGCACCGCACTGGCCGGCGTGCTCGCCATCCCTCGCCGGGTGCTTGTGCTCGACGAGCCCACCGCCATGCTCGACCCTGCGGGGCGTGCGGAGGTGCTGCAGGCCGCACGCGAGCTGCGCGAGGAGGGCCTCGCGATCGTCTACATCACCCAGGAGATGAACGAGGTCGTCGGCGCCGACCGTGTCGTCGCGCTCGAGGCTGGGACAGTGGTGTATGAAGGCGCGGTGCAGGGGCTGTTCGGCGACGCCGGGCTCGTGCGAGAACTGGGGCTCGGGCTGCCGGCCGCGGGTGAACTTGCGCTCGAGCTCGCCGCGCGCGGACGCGTCATGACGCCGCTGCCGCTCACCACGGACGGGCTGCTGGCCGCGCTGCGGCAGGTGACGTGAGCAGCGAGGCCCGCGGCATGTCCCTGGCGTGCCGCGTCGTCGGCTTCAGCTATCAGGAGGCGCAGGCGCCGATCCCGGCCCTGCGCGAGGTGAGCTTCGAGCTCGGCCCGGGGCGGTCGCTGGCGCTGCTCGGCGCCTCCGGATCGGGCAAGTCGACGCTGCTGCAGGTGGTCAAGGGCCTGGACGCGCCGGAGACCGGCTCGGTGCTGCTGGACGGGGCCGGCGCGGGCGAAGCCGCCTACGCCGGCCTGCAGTGGCAGGTCGGGCTGGTGTTCCAGACGCCCGAGCTGCAGCTGTTCGCGACGTCGGCGCGGGAGGATGTGGCGTTCGGCCCGCGCCGTCTGGGCTGGGCGGAGGACGAGGTCACCGCTGCCGTGGATGAAGCACTCGAGCTGGTCGACCTGTCGCCAGACCGCTTCGGCGACCGGCATCCTTACGCGCTCTCCGGCGGCGAGCAGCGGCGGCTGGCGCTCGCCGGCGTGCTCGCCATGCGCCCGCGCCTGCTGCTGCTGGACGAGCCGTTCGTCAGCCTCGACCCGGTGACGCGGCGCGAGCTGGTGACGATCCTCTCCCGGCTGCGCGCCGACGGCGTGACCCTGGTGCTGGCCACGCACGACGTAGACCTCGCCTGGGCGCTCTGCGACGAGTTGCTCCTGCTCGACGGAGGCCGGGTCGCGGCGGCCGGGGCCTGGGACCTCGGTGACGCCGGCCGCGAGCTGCTCGCCGCCAGCAGGCTGCGCGAGCCCTTTCTCGTAGAGCTCTGGCGGCGGCTCGGCCGGGACCCCCGAGACGCGCCGCGCACGTACACCGCGGCCGCGGAGGCGCTGGCGTGAAGGCCGCGATCGCGCAGTACTATCCCGGCGACTCGCCGGTCCACCGCCTCGACGCACGCGCCAAGTTCGTCGCCGTGACGGCGCTGGCCATCGCCCTGTTCGCGCGCGACTCGTTCGCCGGCCTGGCCGTGTTCGCGGCGGCCGGCGTCGTCGCCTACGGGCTCAGCGGCGTGCCGGCGGCCTGGTTCTGGCGTGCGTTCCGCCCGCTCCTGTGGCTGGTCGGCCTGACGTTTCTCGCCCAGGTGCTCTTCGCCCCGATCGACAAGGCCTTCGCCAGCTGGTGGATCTTCCACTTCTCGTGGGAGGGTCTCGAGTTCGCCGCGTTCCTCAGCCTGCGGCTGCTGGTCCTTGTGCTCATCGGGTCCGTGCTGACTCTCACCACGCAGCCGATGGCGCTCACGGACGGTCTGGCGTGGCTGGGGCGGCCGCTGAGGAGGCTGCACGTGCCGACGGACGAGCTCGCTCTGATGGTGACGATCGCGCTGCGGTTCATCCCGACGCTCCTCGTGGAGGTCGATCAGATCATGCGCGCCCAGCGGGCGCGTGGCGCGGACTTCGGCAGCGGAGGCCCCATCAAGCGTGCCAGGGCGCTGGTGCCGGTGCTGACACCGCTGTTCGTGCTGAGCTTCAGGCGCGCCGACGAGCTGGCGCTCGCCATGGAGGCGCGCTGCTACCGGCCTGGCATCGTCCGCACCCGGCTGCACCCGCTGAAGGCCGGTGCCGCGGACCTTGTGCTGCTGGCGGCCACCGCGGCGGTCATAGCGCTCGGCCTGCTCATATAGGATGCCGGGCGTGGAAGCGAAGCCGGAAGAGCTGGAGCCGACGACCTGGCGGCTCGACGTCGCCTACGAGGGCACGGCTTATCGCGGCTGGGCCAAGCAGCCCGGGCACGTCAGCGTGGAGGGGCTGCTCGAGGACGCCGTTGCCACCCTTCTGCGCGAGCGCGTGCGACTGAGCGTGGCCGGGCGTACGGACGCCGGCGTGCACGCGTGGGCGCAGGTCGTCTCCTTCGTCTGCGCCCGCACGGACCTCGCGCCGGAGCGGCTACGCCTCTCCCTGAACGCGCTGCTTCCTCCGGACATCGCCGTGCTGCGCGCGGCGCCGGCGCCGGCCGGCTTCGTCGCCCGCAAGGCGGAGGCGCGCAGCTACCGCTACGACGTGTGGGAGACGGCGGTGAAACCCGTGCGCGAGCGCGGCTTCGTGTGGGTGCTGCGCGGAGCGCTCGACGGGGCGGCGCTGCGCGCGGCGGCGGCTCTGCTGCCGGGCCGCCGCGACTTCGCCGCCCTCACGCCCTCCGCGCACCTCTATCACCACTGCGTGCGCGAGGTGACCGAGGCCGTCTGGACCGACGACGGCCCGACACCGGACGGGGAGGGGCGGCGCTGGTGTTTCGAGATCACCGCCGGCAGCTTCCTGCACAACATGGTCCGCGTCTCGGTCGGCTCGATGGTGGACGTGGCCCAGGGCCGGATGACGCTGGAGGAGTTCGAGGCGGCGCTGGCCTCCGGCGAGCGCCGCCGCATGGGCCAGACGGCTCCGCCGCGCGGCCTCGCGCTCGTAGCGGTCCGCTACGACTGACTGCGGATCCGGCGCGGCGCCGGCGGCTCACTCGCGGCGCCGGCGGCTCACTTGCCGAGGAACTTCTCGATCATGTACTGTTTGGCGCCGTCGCTCGGCGGCAGGACGATGGACTGCTGGTTGTACCAGCCAGACGAGCCCTTCATCACCTGCTTGGAGCCGTCCGTGGACCGCCACTTGAGGTAGGCCAGCTCCAGGATCTGGTTGGTGGTGAGGTCCGTGGCCACGCCGCTCATGAAGTGCCTGCCGATCTCCGGCAGCTTGGACATGTTGCCCGGCCTGATGAGCTTCTTCTGGATGGCCTGGACAAACGCCTGCTGGCGTTGCGCGCGCGTGAAGTCGCCCTCCGCGTAGGCGTGGCGGATGCGCACATAGAGCATGCCGTTCTTGCCGTCGAAGTGGTGCATGCCCTTCTTGAAGGTGACGACGCGCTGGGTGGAGCCCGCGACGCCGGGACCCGCCCCCGTCGTGACCGTCTCCGGTACGTACATGTCGATACCGCCGACCGAGTTCACGAGCCGTGGGAACCCCTGGAAGCTGACCAGCATGATGTGGTTGATGGGGATGCCGGTGTACTGCTTGATGGTCTCGAGCGCGAGCGACGAGCCCGAGCCGTCCAGGCCGCCGTACCACATGGCCTCCGTGATCTTGCCCTGGCCGTAGCCGGGGATGTCCACCAGCGTGTCGCGGGGGATGGATAGCTGGTTGAGCTTGTGCTTCTTGGCGTCGAAGCGCATGAGCATGATCGTGTCCGAGTGCGCCTGGGTCAGGCTCCCCGTGTCGAGGCCCAGAAGCAGGACGGTGGTGCCGTTGCGCCAGATCCAGCCGTCGTCGGCGGTGAGCTGGGCACTGGTCTTCTTGTCGACGCGCTTGTTGGCCTTGTCCACGGCCCGGTCGAACTTCTGGTACCCGGGCCACGCGAGGACGGTGAACACGACGCCGGCGATGATGAGGAGCGCGAAGACGGTGACGGGGACGTACCACCACCGGAAGCGGCGCCGGCGGGTCTGCTTGGCAGCCTTCTTCGCCTGCTTCTTGGCGGCCTTGCCGGCCGGCTCCGGCCCGTACGTGCGGTAGGCCTTGTCGCTGCGCTCGGGGTAGACGGGGGGCGCGTCGGCGCGGGGGCGCCGGCTCGGAGGCCGCGCCCCGGCCAGCTCGTCGTCGAGCGCGGTCCGCTTGGCGCGGCCGGTGGCTTTGTACGTCTTGTAGGGCTTGGCCCCTTGTCTGTCGTCGTTCTGTGTAGCCATACGTGTGGCGCCTCCGGCCCGCGCGCACGCGACATCGGTATGCGTGGCTGGTGGGGGCGGGGCGCCGAGTGCTTCTCCAGACTACGCCCGTGAGCGGGCGTTTCCTCTAGCCCCGATTTTACACCATGGTAAGCTCGGCGGCGGAATGGCACCTGAACGTCTCGTCATCGGCGTCGACATCGGCGGCACCAAAGTGGCTGCCGCGCTTGTGCGCGGACGCCTGCCCGCAGCCGGCGCGCATGCGCCCGACGAGGTTGAGACGCCGGAGATCGTCGACCGGTTCACCGTGCTCACCGACGCGAGCTTCCCCGAGGCGTGCGTGGCGGGGCTCGAGTCCTGCATCGCCGACCTCGAGCACGGCTCCGGCAAGGTCGAAGGCATCGGCATCGGCGTCGCCTCCATGGTCGACTTCGTCGCCGGTCGCATCGTCGAGTCCGTCAACCTGCCGCTCGCCGACGTGCCCCTGCGCGACCTGCTCCAGAAGAGGTTCGAGGTGCCCGTCGCTATCGACAACGACGCCACCGCGGCGGGCATCGGGGAGTGGGTGTACGGCGCCGGCGCGGGCACCAGCGACATGATCATGCTCACCCTCGGCACCGGTGTGGGCGGCGGCATCATCAGCGGGGGCCGGCCGCTCCGCGGGTCCAGCGGCGCCGCCGGCGAGCTCGGCCACATCATCATCGACGTGGACGGCCCCAAGTGCCCCGCCAACTGCCCTAACTGGGGCTGCCTGGAAGCGTACGCGGCGGGACCGGCCATGGGCGCCGCCGCGCTCGTGGCCGCCGAACTGGAGCCCGAGTCGGGGCTGGGGCGGGCGCTCGCCGCCGGCCGCCCCGTCCACAGCAGGCTGCTGACGAAGCTGGCGCTCGAGGGGGACGTCGCGTCAATCGCCGTCCTCGAGCGCACCGGCGAGTACCTCGGCGCCGGGCTCGTGACGCTGAGCAACATCTTCGACCCGGAGCTGTTCGTCATCGGCGGCGGCGCAGCGGCGGCGGGCGACCTGCTCTTCGAGCCTGCCCGCCGCGTCCTCGCCGCCCGCGCCCTGCCGCCGGCACGCGACCGCGTGCGTGTGGTGCCGGCCGCTCTGGGCGTCGAAGCCGGCTTCATCGGCGCCGCCGCGCTGGCGCTCACGGAGCTCTTCCCGGAGGACCGGGTGACCTGAGGGCGAGTCCGCCGCGGCGCCCGCAGGGGCCGCGGCGCGCGGATACCGGCCACGCCCGGGCATCGCTCGCCCCACGCTTGCGCATCGCGCCTCCGGCGCTTGCGCGTCGTGGTTTGACTTCGCCCGCGTCATGCACGTAAATGGACTCTGGAATCCCGCGCGTTCTGCGTCTTGCAGCGCGCCTACAGGAGGTGACACCACCACATGGCTCACAAGATCACCGAAGAGTGCCTCGTATGCGGCGCCTGCATCGACGAGTGCCCCAACGAGGCCATCTCTGAGGGCGACGACATCTACGTCATCGACGCCGAGAAGTGCGACGACTGCGGTACCTGCGTCGACTCCTGCCCGAGCGAGGCGATCGTCCCCGAGTGATCTCACCCGTTCACCTGTGAAGTCCACTGGGCCGGCTCCTTCGGGAGCCGGCCCCGTCGCTTCGTGGCGTCTCACCATCGATCGGGGCGCCCGGGATGCGCGGCGCTCGCCGGCGCCTGGGTCCGGGCCCGTGCTTGGGATCTCCTTTGGCGCCGGTCGCCGCGGAGGGGTATGTCGTTTGGGGGTCGGTGCCATGGACGGTGCTATGGATGGCGCCATCCGTGGTGCCATCGAGGGTGCCATCCGGGGTGCCAACGAAGGCACTGACCCCTGGATGCACATGCCCTGTACGGCTGGCGGCGGGTGGGACTCCGCGGCCGGCGCCAGGGCGGTGGCGTCGGGCGCCGGGCGGGCCGGCGAGCGGGGCGTCAGGCGCCGGGCGGGCCGGTGCCGTCCAGGACGTCCGGCCCGTCCCAGGCGAGCCGCTCGCGCATGACGCGCACGGCCTCGGGGTTCTCGTCCACCAACAGGTAGCCGCGGCCCAGCCGCGCCGCCGCCTCTCCCGTGGTGCCGCTCCCCGCGAATGGGTCGATCACGAGGTCGCCGGGGTCCGAGTGCACGCGCACGATGCGCTCGAGGATCTTGACCGGCTTCTGCGTCGGGTAGCCGGTCTTCTCCCCGCCGGTGGGGCTCACGATGGTCTGCCACCACACGTCGGTCGGTGTCTTGCCGCGGGCGGCCTTCTCGGGGCCCGACGAGGCCCGGTGCCATGTACGGCACGCGGTCGATGTCGTCGTAGCGGAACACGTAGTGCGCCGGGTCGCGCGCGTACCAGAGGATCACGTCGTGCTTGGCCGGCCAGCGCGACCTGGCGCGGGCGCCGTAGTCGTATGCCCACACGATCTCGTTCATGAACGACGCGCGCCCGAACAGCTCGTCGAGCAGCACCTTGCAGTAGTGGGACTCCCGCGGGTCGATGTGGAAGAACAGAGACCCGTCGGCGGCGAGCACGCGCCGCGCCTGGTCGAGCCGCGGCGCGAGGAACCCCAGGTAGTCGTCGAAGGCGTCGTTCCAGGCGGTACTGCCGAGGACCTCGGTGCGGTACCGCTTGCCGTTGAAGCCGACGCGGGCGGCTTTGTTGTCGCGCACGGCCCGGGTGCGCGTGCGCTGCTGCACCTTGCCGGTGTTGAACGGGGGGTCGAGGTAGACGAGGCGGGCGCAACCCTCGTCGAGGTCGCCGAGCACGTCGAGGCAGTCGCCGTGGACGACGCGCTTCACAGCGGATAGTCGTAGACGCGCTGGTCCTTGACCACGCTGCACCCGATGGCCTCGTAGAACTCGTGGGGGCCGACACGAGCGAGGTTGGCGCGGATCCAGAGATGCCGGAGGCCGCGGTCGCGGGACCACACCGCGGCGGCCTCGAGCAGTGCGGCGCCGAGTCCAGTGCCCCGGTGGGCGGCGGCGACCACCAAGCCCCCGACCTCGCCGTAGGGGTCGGCCTCGATCGTCCTCTGTACGTGCACGTCGATGAAGCCTGCCAGACCCGCCGGGCCGTCGGCGACCAGCAGGTCCCGCTCCGGGTCGTCGAGCAGCGCGATGCGCTCGCGCACCTGGTCCTCCGTCGTGGGGTAGCCAAGCTGCGTGCTGAGCTCGGCCAGCGCGGCGGCGTCTTCGTCGCCTCGTGCGGCTCGGATGCGACGGCTCCAGTCGGTCATGGGAGCAGTCTATCGCCTCGCCCTCGGCCCCGACTCCTGAAAGAATGGTGCGGACCGTCGAGGGGGGGGCCGTGACCGACCACGTATGGCGTGAGTTCTTCGACAGCTTCGCACCGCAGTACATGAACGAGGTGTTCACCACCGACAGCGTGCGGGAAGTCGCGTTCCTCACCGCGCTTCTGGAGTTGCCTGCGGGGGCGGCCATCCTCGACATCGGCTGCGGCACCGGCCGGCTTGCGGTGGAGCTGGCCAAGGCGGGCTATGCCGTGACGGGGATCGACCTCTCAGCCGGCATGCTGCGCGAGGCGCGGGCGGCGGCGCGGGCCGGGGTGGAGCTGGAGCTGGTGCAGGCCGACGCCACCTCGTTCGATCTCGGCCGCGAGTTCGAGGTGGCCGTGTGCCTCTGCGAGGGATCCTTTGGCCTGCTCGACGGCGACGACGCATTCGAGCACGACGCCGCCGTGCTGCTGCGCGTCTTCGCTGCTCTGCGGCCGGGCGCGCCTTTCGTGTGCACGCTGCTCAACGGCCTGCGCATGATCCGCGACGCGACGTCCGAGCAGGTGCAACGCGGGGCGTTCGACCCGGCCACGCTCACGGAGTCCTTCGAGATGGAGGTGCCGTCGGAGGACGGGCCGCGCGAGCTGTCGATCCGCCAGCGCGGCTACGTGCCGAGCGAGCTGGTGCTGCTCTGCCGGGGAGCCGGCTTCATCGTCGAGCACGTGTGGGGCGGCACCGCGGGCAACTGGGGCCGCCGGCCCGTCGAGCTCGACGAGATGGAGATCATGGCCGTGCTGCGGAGGCCGCCGGCGTGAGCCCCACGGCCGAGCTCCGCGTCCGCAAGGCGACGCCGGACGACGCGGAGGGCGTCGCGGCCGTGCTCAACGGCGCGATCCTCGGCGGCAGCCCGACACTGCTCGACACGCCGTTCTCCGTGGAGGACGAGCGCGCCTACATCGAAGCGCTGCCGGCGCGCGGGTTCATCAACGTCGCCGAGACGCTCGCGGACGGCATAGTCGGCTTCCAGACCGTGGTCTCGTGGAGCCGGTTCGTCACCACCGCGCACGACCACGTGGCCACCATGGGCACCTACGTGGACGCCGCCCAGCGTCGGCGGGGAGTGGGGGCGGCGCTTGCGCGGGCCAGCTTCGCCGCCGCGCTCGATCTCGGCTACGAGAAGATCTTCACCGACCTGCGCGCCGACAACCTGGCGTCGCTGGCGTACCACCTCGCGCTCGGCTTCACCGTGGCCGGCGCCGCGAGGGGCCAGGCACGCACCGCCGCCGGCGACGTCGACGTCCTGTTCATCGAACGGTTCCTGAAGGAGGGGTGACATGCTGTACATCTGCGCCACACCGATCGGCAATCTCGGGGACGTCACGCCCCGCGTCTTGGATGCACTGCGCGAGGCCGAGCTTGTCGCCGCCGAGGACACGCGTCGCACGCGCAAGCTCCTCAGTCACTTCGACATCCATACGCACCTGACGAGCTTCTTCCAGCACAACGAGCTGCAGAAGACCGATGAGGTGTTGCGGCTGCTGCGCGACGGCCGCACGGTCGCGCTGGTGACGGATGCTGGAATGCCCGGAGTGCAGGATCCCGGCATGCTGCTGGTGCAGAAGGTGGTGGCCGGCGGGCTCGACATGACGGTGCTGCCCGGGCCGTCCGCAGTGCTCACGGCGCTGGTCGCGTCCGGCATCGCCGGCGACGGCTTCCGCTTCGTCGGCTACCTGCCGCGACGGGCGCGCGAGATGGAGACCACGCTCAACAGGTGGCGTCGCTGCGGCGGTCTCATCGTCGCGTTCGACACCGGTCAGCGGTTGCCGAAGAGTCTGGCCATGCTGGCCGCTCAGCTGCCGGATGCCAAGGCGGCCGTCTGTCGCGAGCTCACGAAGGTGCACGAGGAGGTCGTGCGCGGCACCGCGCTCGAGCTCAGCGAGCGGTTCCCGGTGCCGAGCCCGGACGCCGGCCCCGCGGCCGCGGTGCGCGGCGAGATCTCGTTGGTCATCGATCTGGGGCTGCCGCTCGACGCCGACGCTGCTCGTCGGCCGGGGGCGGCCGCGGCCGCCGTGAAGCTGCTCGGCCGCGGCCTCTCGCGCCGGGACGTCGCCGCGGCGCTGCATGTGTGCTTCGGCATGCCGCGCCGCGAAGCTGACCAGCTTACCCGGGACGTCGCGGCGCGCTGACGCGCCGCGGCCGTCTGCTAGACTCTCGGGCATGGACCTCACCGCCCTCATCGCCGGGCGCACGCTGCTGCTGGACGGCGGCCTCGGCCGCGCGCTCATGGAGCGCGGCTTCACCGCCGGCGAGTGCCCGGAGGAGTGGAACGTGTCGCATCCGGCCGAGGTGGAGGACATCCACCGCAGCTTCTACGCCGCCGGGTCGGATATCGTGAACACCAACACCTTCGGCGGCACGGCCATGCGCCTCGAGGCGCACGGGCGCTCGGCGCGCGCCGTGGAGCTCAACGAGGCCGGCGCGCGCCTCGTCGCCGGCGTGCGCGACCGCGAGTTCCCGGGGCGCTGGGTGGCCGGCGACATCGGCCCCTGCGGCTCGATGGTCGCACCCATGGGCACAGCCGACCCGGCCGACCTGCGGGTCACCTTCGCCGAGCAGGCGCGGGCGCTCGTCAGCGGCGGGGTGGACCTCCTCAACATCGAGACGATGTTCGACATCACCGAGGCGACCATCGCCGTCGAGGAGGCGGTCAAGGCGGCGGAGGGACGGCCGGTGTTGGCCAGCATGGCCTTCAAGCCGGCCGCCAGGGGCTTCCGCACCATGATGGGCGTCACGCCCGAGCAGGCCGTGGCCGCGCTCAAGGCCGCCGGCGCCGACCTTGTGGGCTGTAACTGCGAGGTCAGCTGCGAGCCGATGGCCGACCTGGTGCCCGTCTTCGGTGAGCTGACCGGCGGCCAGACGTACGCTCAGCCCAACGCCGGCCAGCCGCGGCTGGAGGCCGGCGAGACCGTGTACGACGAGACTCCGGAGCACTTCGCCTCCGTCGTGGCTACGTACCCGGCCATGGGCGCGGTCATTGTCGGCGGGTGCTGTGGCACGCCGCCCGCCTCCATCGCCGCGCTCGCCGCGGCGCTCGGCCGCTAGCTGTTCTGCATCACGAGGTCATCGTGCCGGCGCGGCCTTCGTAGAGCGCGACAGGTCTCCGGCCGTCGCGGCTTCGACAACATCTGAGCCGTCGAGAGTGGTCGCGACCCGGTCGCCAGTCTCGACTGGCCGGTACGTCGGAGGAGAGAGAAGGACCATGTTCAGACCGATGAGGTGCAAGAGGCAGGGTCTCGGAGATGGAGACGATCGTCATGCAGGAGTCCTGCACGTCGGGGGTCCTGGCGGTCCGGGGTGACGACGACTATCCCTACGCGCGGTCCCCCTGAGCTTCGCCCACGAGGACGGCAAGCTCTTCGTCCACGCCGCGAAGGCCGGCCACAAGGTCGACGCCATCGGGCGCAGCGAGAAGGTCTCATTCTGCGTCATCGCGGCGGACGATGTCGTGCAGAGCACGTTCACCACGCACTTCCGTAGTGCCGCGGTCTTCGGCACGGCGAGGGTCCTCACGGATGACGGCGAGAAGAGACACGCCCTCGGGTGCCTCGCGGAGAAGTACTCGCCCGACTACCTCGCCGCGGCGGGCTCCGAGATCGACGGCGAGTGGAAGAGAGTGTGCGCGGCAGCGGCCGAACGTGCTCTTGCCCACGGCGTCGAAGACGATGTCGTACCGCTGGTCGTCCTCCGTGAAGTCCTCGACCGTGTAGTCGACGACCTTGCCGACGCTCAGCCCCCCGACCAGCTTCACGCCGGTCGTGTCGCAGACCGCGGTGACGCGGACCCCGAGGCCGGCGAGCAGCTGGACCGCCGCGGAGCCGATGCCTCCCGACGCGCCGTTGACGAGCACGTCCTGCCCGCTCCGCGCCTTGGCCCGCAGCGCCGAGAGCGCGTAGTGCGAGCCCTCCGTCGCGGGAGCCGCCTCCTCGTAGGTCAGGTCCACCGGTATGGCCGCGAGCGACCCGTGCTCGGGGATCGTCAGGTACCCGGCGTGTGCCCCGAACGAGCCCTCGATGTAGCCGAAGACCCTCTCGCCGACCGAGAAGGCTGTCACGCTGCGCCCGGCCGCCTCGACCTCGCCGGCGAACTCCGTGCCGAGGACGGGCCTCTTTGTCGGTCTGCGGAGGCCCGTCCAGTACCGCAGGACGAACTGCCGGGCGCCGCGGTAAGCGCAGTCGGTCCGGTTGACCGTCGTCGCGTGGACCTTGACCAGGAGCTCGTCGACACCCGGCGTCGGCCTCTCGACGTCCCTGACATGGACCACGTCCGGCGGGCCGTCCCTGTCGAAGACAGCTGCCTTCAGGGAGCGCCCCTCTCGTCGAGTCGCATGTCGGCGGGCCTGAAGGGATACTCCGCCGCGTCGCACACCGGGTGGTACCCGATCGCCTGGTGGATCTTGTTCGATGTCGGATTTGCCAGGTCGGTGTACAGGCAGCAGCGGGCGGCGCCTCGAACACGCGCATGCGCACCGGCAGTCCTGCGGCGACTCCCGTGAGCGCGGACCAGAGCCCGGCGAAGACGCCGACGGCAGGCTCCAGGCCGGCGACGGCGGGGAGATCCTGATGCTTGTCGGCGAGATCGGTCGCCAGCAGCTCGAGGGCCTGGCGATCCGCTCGCGTCAGGAGAGCGCCGTGCGGAGGGGTACGAAGAGCGCACGCCACCACAGCCCCGTCCTCCTCGACCGCGGCGAGATAGCAGCGTCGAAGCGCGCCGATCCGCAGATTCCCAACATGAGCACGTTCTCGGCCTCGTCGCCGCGAAGGAACGACTCCGCCCGGGCGGAGGCGGGCTTCAGGTTCTGTAAAACGGTGGATGCTTCGCATGGCTGGTCGGCTCAACTCACTCATTCCGGCAGGAACCCCGCGGCCAGGCATGGCCGCCATGGAAGAAGCGACTCGCGTTGCGGGCAGTGGCCCAGCGCAATTCGAGTTCGCCGCGGCCTTGCGGGTCGCCGACGAACTGCACCTCGAGGAACGCGGCCTCCATGCGGAAGTGCCGCCCGTCGACGGAGAAGTGCTGCAGTGCTTTGCGCATGCCACCCGTGAACCGGACCTCGCGGGCGATCTCCTCGAGGCACTCCCGCCGGGCGGTCTGGTCGGGCGTCTCCCGGGGTGGGAGCCGCCGGGAAGAAAGAGACCGAGGCGAGTCTCGGCGACGGCGACGGCGTCGTGGGGCCCGGCGACGACGGCGTAGGCCGCGCGGCGCGGCGTGACGGCCTCGCTCTCGCATGGCGTGCCCGATCTGGATCGGCATGCGGTTCGGGAACGAGCGCGACGAGACCCGGTACATGGTGGCCGGCCGGTCGCTCCTGGTCCTGCCGACTGCGACGATCCTACCGACGTAGTCGCCACCTCCCAGGTGTGCCCAACGCACGGCGCATGACCTGCGCGGACTGCAGCTCGAGATTACCATGGGCACCGTTGGGCGCGCGACGGGACTCGAGGTCGTGGGCTGCCCAGACGGTGTAAGGCACGGCTGCTCGGATGCGCGAGGGGCTTCAAGCATCACGGCCCTGTCATGGTACTCGTCGGTCGGGACTGAGTCACGGGCCGCGGCGGAGAGTTGGGCGCGGCACGTCCAGCGGATTCCCGCGGAGGCGCTTGACAGCGGCGGTCTACTGTGAATAGAGTCACAGTAGTAGAACCATGGGAGTAACCTTGAGCACCAGCGAACAGGCAGGACCGGAGGGTCGGGCGGGCAGCGAGAAGCGCGCCGAGAAGCGCGTCTCTCTGCAGACCGTCCAGCGCCTGAGCGTGTACCGCAAGGTGCTCGAGGAGCTCGACCACGACGGCACCGAGTACATCCACTCCCACGAGCTCGCGGCGGTGGTAGGCGTTTCTCCCGCCCAGCTGCGCCGCGACCTCGCCAGCTTCGGCACCTTCGGCAACATCTCCCGCGGCTACAACGTGTATGAGAATGAGCCGCACGATCAGCCGCATCCTGGGCACCAACGAGACCCAGAGCGTCGCGCTGTTCGGCGTAGGAGACCTGGGCCGTGCGCTCCTCTCCTACCGCGGCTTCGAGGAGCGCGGCTTCCATATCGGCGTGGCCTTCGACATGGACAGCGAGAAGGTCGGGCGCGTGTTCGCCGGCCGCCGCTGCTATCACGTCGACCACCTCGAGGAGGTACTGCGCGAGTTCGACGTGCACACGGCGATCCTGGCCACGCGCCCCGAGGGGCTGCAGACGCTGGTCGACCGCCTGTGCGCCTGCGGTGTGCAAGGGATCCTCAACTTCGTCCCCAAGCGCGTGACCGTGCCGGAGGGCTGCTTCGTCGAGGAGACGGACATCACCTCGCAGCTCGAACTGCTCTCGTTCCGGGCACGGAGCGAGGCGCAGGAGGCCGGCGCCGGGGCGGACGAGCAGTCGTCGCCCGAGCCGGGCGAGCCGGCGTCAGAAGGGATGACGGCCTGATGGGCCGCGTCCGCGGATGAGGGAAGCATGTGTTTTTTTCGAGGGCACTGTGAACTGGTTCACTGTGAAGACGGTAACTAGCCAGTCTGTACCGGATCGAACCGAGTACTCGGCGGAACAGAGGAGGAGAGTGTCATGAAGGCCAAGCGCATCCTGCTGGTGGACGACGACCGCGACCTGGTGGCCGGCGTCAAGGCGTTCCTGGAGGCTCGCGACTACGAGGTGGACACCGCGCACAGCGGCATCGAGGCGCGCGAGCGGCTGGCCGCGCAGCGGCCCGACCTCGTGGTCCTCGACATCATGATGGATTACGACACCGACGGCTTCAACGTAGCCTACAAGCTGCGTGACGAGCCCGAGACCGAGCGCATCCCGGTCATCATCATGAGCGGCTTCACCAAGGAGCTCGAGACCAAGACCCACATCTTCGAGCCGATGATGTACCGCGAGTGGCCGGCCGCCAAGTTCTTCGAGAAGCCGGTCAAGCTGGCCGATCTGGCCGCGGCGATCGCCGAGCTGCTGGCGCCCGCGGACGAGGATGCCGTCGCGAAGGGCGCGTGACCCCGTGACGACCGCCGAAACCATCATCGCCGGGCGCAAGGAGCAGCTGACGCGCGAGCAGATGATCCCTCTCCTCCAGGAGATCCAGGCGGGGGAGGGGTTCATCTCCCCCGAGGCGATGACCCTGGTGGCCGAGGCTCTGGAGACGCCGGTCAGCCGCATCTACGGCGTCGCCACGTTCTACAACCAGTTCCGCTTCGCCCCGCTGGGCGAGCACGTGGTCGAGGTCTGCCGGGGCACCGCGTGCCACGTCAAGCAGAGCCTCGCGCTCGCCCAGCAGCTCAAGCGGCGGCTGAAGCTGCGGGACGACGGCAATTCGGCCGACGGCCGCTACACCGTCATCAAGGTCGCCTGCCTCGGTGCCTGCTCGATCGCCCCGGTGATCAAGCTGGACGGCGAGTTCTACGGCCACCTCACCACGGAGAAGCTGGACGCGCTCCTGGACGAGGTGGACGCCCGCACGGCGGAGGACGCCGCGGAGGATGACGAGGCGGCCTGAGCTTCTCCCGGGAGCCATGGACCACAGAGAAACGAGACGAGCAATGAACCACAGCGAGCTCATGACCCCTTGCTGCCCGCGCTGCACCCACACCGCGGCCGCGCCGTGCCCCGACGCGATCGCGTGCATCGAGTCCGGACCCATCTGCCACGAGGACCTGGTGTGCGAGGAGACCCGGGCGGCGCGCCTGGAGCGCGCCCGCCGCGGCGGCGCCGGCATGCTCATCTACGTCGGCGCCGGCACCTGTGGGCGCGCCAACGGCGCGCTGGCCGTCATCGCGAAGATCGAGGCCTACTTCGAGCGCCGCGGGCTGCACGTGCCCATCATCGAGACCGGTTGCGTCGGGTACTGCCAGCGCGAGGTCTTCGTGGACCTGATGACCGCCGACGGCGTGCGCCTCAGCTACTGCGACCTCGGGCCGGAGACCACGGACGAGTGGCTGCAGACCGTCTTCGGCGAAGGCCAGCTGCTCAACCGGTTCCTGCTGGGCAAGTACGACGACCCCGACGATCTGTACCGCGGCGTGCGGCCCATCGGCGAGACGCCGTTCTTCGCCCGCCAGACCAAGGTCGTGCTGGAGAACTGCGGCGTCGTCGACCCCGCCAGCCTGGATGCCGCGCTGGCGGCCGGCGGCTTCCGCGCCGCCGCCCGGGCGCTGGCGCAGATGACCCCGGCCGAGGTCTGCGAAGAGGTCATCGCCGGTGGCCTGCGCGGCCGCGGCGGCGCCGGCTTCCCGACGGGCCGCAAGTGGAAGGTCGCGCACGACCAGCCCAAGCGGCAGAAGTACCTCATCTGCAACGCCGACGAGGGCGATCCCGGCGCGTTCATGGACCGGGCCGTGCTCGAGAGCGACCCCTTCCGCATCGTCGAGGGCATGCTGATCGCCGCCTACGCGATCGGCGCGACCAAGGGTTACGTCTACTGCCGCGCCGAGTACCCGCTGGCCATCGAGCGTCTCGGCGAGGCCATCCGCCAGTGCCGCGCCGCCGGCCTGCTCGGCAGGAACGTCCTCGGGACGCTCACCGACTTCGACATCACCATCAAGATGGGCGCCGGCGCCTTCGTCTGCGGCGAGGAAACGGCGATCCTGGCGAGCATCGAGGGCGGGCGCGGCATGCCTCGCCCCCGCCCGCCCTACCCCGCGGTCAGCGGCCTCCGCGGCTGCCCGACGGTGCTGAACAACGTCGAGACCCTGGCCAACGTGCCGGCCGTCATAGGCCGCGGCGCGCAGTGGTTCCAGGATCTCGGGTACGGGGACGCGGCCGGCACCAAGGTCTTCGCCCTCTCCGGCCGCGTGCAGAACACCGGCCTCGTGGAGGTCCCCGTCGGCATCCCGCTGCGCGAGGTCGTCTACGACATCGGCGGCGGCGCCCCGGCCGGCCACCACATCAAGGCCGTGCAGATCGGCGGCCCCAGCGGCGGCTGCATCCCGGACGAGTACCTCGACGTGCCCACCGACTACGGCACGCTGCAGGAGCTCGGCGCCATGATGGGCTCAGGCGGCATGGTCGTGATGGACGAGCGCTCCTGCATGGTCGACGTCGCCAAGTTCTTCATGGAGTTCATCCGCAACGAT